>JAEYTJ010000385.1 GCA_023434095.1 Pseudomonadota bacterium
GCCTTGAGCCGCGCGGCCTGATCCGCCAGAACCTCGGGCGTCTCCATGTAGGAGAGCGGGGCGCGCAGCTCCACTCCGGCATGACGCGGGATGACGTGGACATGCAGATGGAACACCTCCTGCCCGCCGGCCTTCTCATTGTGCTGGGTGACGGTGATGCCTTCCGCCGCGAACACCTTCATCTGCGCCTGTGCGATGCGCTGGGCCACGCCCATAACCGCAGCGAGGTCGTCCGCCTCGACATCCAGAAGATTGCGCGCCGGTGCCTTGGGGATGACCAGCGCATGGCCGGCCGCACGGGGCATGATGTCCAGGAAGGCGAGGACATTGTCGTCCTCGTAGATCTTGTGGGCTGGAATTTCGCCGCGCAGGATCATCGCGAAGATGTTGCCGGGATCGTAGGCCATGGGTTCCTCCCTGTCGGCCTGATCTGATCGCAAGCCGGCCCGCGGCGGTCAAGGCTCATCGCCCGGCTCGGGGCTCACCTGCTGGCGGAACGGGCCGAGTTCACTCAACTCCGCGCCGGCCTCCGCGACATAGCGGCGCTCGCGGTCGAGATAATGGGCGACGGCGGCGCGGAACTGGGCGTCGGCGATGTAATGGGCCGAGCGGGTGGCGACCGGCATGTAGCCGCGCGCCAGCTTGTGCTCGCCCTGCGCGCCGGCTTCCACCGTCCGCAGGCCGTGCGCGATCGCGTAGTCGATGGCCTGATGGTAGCACACCTCGAAATGCAGGAAGGGGTGATGCTCGACGGCGCCCCAATGGCGGCCATAGAGCGTGTCGGCGCCGATGAAGTTGATGGCACCGGCGATCCAGCGCCCCCCACGCTTCGCCATGACGAGGAGGACGCGGTCCGGCATGCGCTGGCCGATCAGCGAGTAGAAGGCGCGGGTCAGGTAGGGGCGCCCCCATTTGCGCGAGCCGGTCTCCATGTAGAAGGCGAAGAAGGCGTCCCACACCTCCTCGGTGAGGTCGGAACCCGTCAGCCAGTGGATGGTGACGCCGCTCTCAAGCGCCTCCCGGCGCTCGCGGCGGATCTGCTTGCGCTTGCGCGAGGCGAGGGCGTTCAGGAACGCCTCGAAGTCGGCATAGCCTTCATTGTGCCAATGGAACTGCTGGTCCGTGCGTGGCAGGAACCCCTCCGCCTCCAGCGCACCGGCATCCGCCTCGGTGAGGAAGGTGGCGTGCACGGACGAGACCTTGCGCAGCTTGGCCAGCGCGACGAGGCCGCCCGCCAGCGCTTGCCGCACGGTCTCGGTCTGTGGACCGCTGCCGGAGAGCAGGCGCGGCCCGGTGGCCGGGGTGAAGGGCACGCTGACCTGAAGCTTGGGATAATAGCGGCCGCCGGCACGCTCGAATGCTTCCGCCCAGCCATGGTCGAAGACGTATTCGCCCTGCGAGTGCGACTTGAGATAGGCGGGGCAGACGCCGAGAATCTCGCCTTCAGGGCCCTCCAGCACGAGATGCTGCGGGAGCCAGCCAGTCGCCGCGCCGACCGAACCCGACTCTTCTAGAGCGGACAGGAAAGCATGACTGATGAAAGGGTTGGCGGGCGTTCTTGATTCGGTGCAAGAGCCTGAAAGAGTGGCGCAGGCATCCCAGGCATCGCTGGCGAGCGACCCGATATCGCTCTCGACGCGCAGGCGGAACGTTTCGTCGGACATGCGGCAGAGGCTCGCGGAAGGGCGGCGCAGCGGGGCTGCGGACGCCATTGTGCGCCGCACTCGGTGCGGGCGGCAAGAGCCTCACGCAATCGGGAAGGCGGGCGGTTGCTTCAGGGCAGGAAGCCTTCGAAAATCATCTGGTCGGCATGGCGGGCCGCGACTGCCCGGTCTGCCTCTGTCCGCACCGTCCAGGTGAGGAGAGGGGCGGGGTGGTCCCGCCGGACGCGATCGACGGCAGTCGAGGGTAGCTCCTTCACGTAATGGGCGATGAAATCCGGCCTGGTGCGCGCGAAGTGCAGCAGGTTTCCCCAGTCGTGCCGGGTCTGGGGGGTGAGGAATTCCCACTCCGGATCGTCGTAGCGGTGTTCCATCGTGATGCCGCGCGGGATGTGAGGCGCCAATTGGCGCACGGCGGCGACGAGGTCCGGATCGAAGGACATCAGCGCCGCAGGCCCGCCATAGCCGGCGAGAACGTCCGCGGCGCGCAAGGCCACGGCCGTGGCGCCGTCGAAATGGCTCTTCAGCTCGATGACGAGCGGCACCCGTCCGCCGACACGGGCGAGCAGTTCCGCCAGCGTCATCATCCGGTCGGTGGTGCCGCGCATCGCCACCGCCTTCAGCTCCGCTGCGGTGAGCGCGCTGGTTGCCCCCTCCGCCTGCGTCAACCGCTCCAGCGTGTCGTCGTGAAACACCATCGCCTCGCCATCGGCGGAAAGCTGGATATCGACCTCGATGGCATAGTCGCGTGCGATCGCGGCATCGACCGCCGAGGCCGTGTTCTCGATCACGCCGCGCGCCGCGTCGTGCAGCGCGCGATGGGCGATCGGCCGGGCGGTGAGCCAGGCCGGCGCATTGGGGGTGGCGGCGGGAGCCATGGCCGGGCCTCAGGCGAACTCGATCACCGCCTCGATCTCGACGCTGACGTTGAACGGCAGCTGGGCCACGCCCACGGCCGAGCGCGCATGCCGTCCGGCGTCGCCGAACACGTCGACGAACAGGTCGGAGCAGCCATTGACCACCTTCGGCTGGTCGGTGAAGTCCGGGCCGGAGTTGACGAAGCCGACCAGCTTGACCACTCGCTTCACCCGGTCGAGATCGCCCAGCGCCGCCTTGATCTGGGCGATCAGGTTGATGGCGCACTGGCGGGCGGCCGCGCGCCCCGCCTCGACATCCGCCTCGCCAGTGAGCTTGCCGGTCATGAAGGTGCCATTGGCCATGGAGATCTGGCCGGAGATCCACAGCTGGCTGCCGGTGATGACGAAGGGCACATAATTCGCCGCCGGGGCGCTGGCCGCGGGGATGGCGATGCCGAGGGTCGCGAGCTTGGCCTCAACCGTTCCGGTCATGGAATTCTCCTGCTATCGTGGATGCGCCTACCCCGTTTGGCAGGCGACGGCCGATGAGCGGCAACCGACGCGCAATTGCCATCTTCGATGGGTCATGTTTGGCGGATCGGTTCGCCATTCGCAAGCCGCGACTGACGTCTGCGAGGAGCCTGTTACCTATGCCGTCCGCCTGTTTCTCCCGCTCCGTTCTGGCCGCCCTCCTGCTTGGAGCATCCGCCCTGCCGGCGATGGCGATCCAGTTGTCGCCGCACCGCGCCACCTACGCCGTCTCGCTCGACGCCACCAAATCCGGAACCCGCATCAACGGCGCGGAAGGCCGCATCGTCTATGAGATGCGGGGCAGCGCCTGCGCCGGCTATTCGGTTCAACTGCGGCAGGACACCCAGCTGGCGACGGAAGGCGGGCGGGTCAACAGCGCCGTCTCGACGGCGACCTGGGAGGATGGCGAAGGCAAGTCCTATCGCTTCCGCGTCGCCAACCGGATCAATGGCGAGACCACCGAGGAAGCGGACGGGGTGGCCGAGCGCAAGGACGGGGAACTGACGGTGACGGCGACCAAGCCGGACGCGCAGACCGTCGCGCTCGGAAAGAACGTCCTGCTGCCGACGCAGCATGTGCTGCGCCTGATCGGCAGCGCGGAAAGCGGCGAGGCGATCGTCGAGGCGCCGGTCTTCGACGGGTCGCCGGATGCGAAAAAGGTCTACGACACGCTGGCGGTCATCGGCCGCGAAACGCGTGATGCGAAGGGCCTGGAAGAGGCGGCCACGGCGGGCGATCTCGCCGGCCGGCCCCGCTTCCCGGTGACGATCAGCTATTACGAGCGCGGCGGCAGCAGCGAGACGCCGGACTACGTCATCAGCTTCGACATGTTCGACAACGGCGTGAGCCGCAAGCTGAAGCTCGACTATGGCGAGTTCGCGCTGAACGGCACGCTCATTTCCTACGAGGCGCTGCCGAAGGAAGATTGCGCGAAATAGGTTCGGGCGGGTCGGGCTCATCGTCGGGCCGGTTGCGGTGTGGCTGCTCCGGCGCGCGGCGACGCGGCGTGTCGAGGGCGATGCCGCGGTCGATGATTTCCTTGCCGAAGCGGGCCCGCAGGGCATCGCTCGCCAGTTCCGCCAGTCCGCGCTTGGTGGCCGAGGCGTCGACGAGGTCGGCCGGATCGGCCAGTGCGGGATCGGCGAGTTCCGAGACGCCGACGCCGATGAGCCGGAAGCGCCGCCCGTCGGTCTCGCGGGCGAGCAGTTCGCGGGCATGGTCGAAGATGCGGTGCGCGAGGCGGGTAGGGTCATCGAGCGAGCGGGCGCGGGTGACCAGCCGGAAATCGGCCGTCTTCAGCTTCAGCGTCACCGTGCGGCCGGCGAGGCCGGCGACCTTCAGCCGGTCGGAGAGCTTGCGGGTGAGGCGGTAGAGCTCCTGTTCCAGCGTCCGGTAGTCGGCGATGTCGGTGTCGAAGGTGGTCTCCGTCGAAACGCTCTTGGTCTCGCGCTCGGGGTTCACCGTGCGCGTGTCGATGCCGCGCGCGAGCCGCCACAGCCGCAGCCCCTCATTGCCGAAGCGGCGGGCGAGGGTGGTTTCGTCTGCCGCCTGGAGATCGGCGATGGTGCGGTAGCCCTCGCGGGCGAGGCGCTCCTGCGTCGCCTTGCCGACGCCCCAGATCGCGCCGACGCTGCGTTCGGCGAGGAAGGCGATGGCCTCCTGCGTCCCGATCACCGCGAAGCCGCGCGGCTTGTCGAGTTCCGACGCCATCTTGGCGAGGAACTTGTT
This sequence comes from Pseudomonadota bacterium, assembly GCA_023434095.1. Classification (GTDB taxonomy): domain Bacteria; phylum Pseudomonadota; class Alphaproteobacteria; order Rhizobiales; family Xanthobacteraceae; genus Ancylobacter. Next base: position 4,778 of record JAEYTJ010000385.1, read on the forward strand.
GGGCGCGAGCCCGACGGAGAGGGTGACGCCGATCTCGCTCTCCACCGCGCGTGCGAGCCGGGCGAGCGCCCGTGCCGGGCTTTCCCCATGCAGCAATTCCGTGCCGGCGAGGTCGAGAAACGCCTCGTCGATCGACAGGGGCTCGACGAGCGGGGTGAGACGCAGGAAGCGCTCGCGGATCTGGCGGCCCACGGCGACGTATTTCGCCATGTCGGGTTTGATCACCACGGCTTCCGGGCACAGGGCGAGCGCCTTGAACATGGGCATGGCGGACCGCACGCCCTGCACCCGCGCGAGATAGCAGGCGGTCGACACGACGCCGCGCTTGCCGCCGCCGATGATGACCGGTCGGTCGCGCAGTGCCGGGTCGTCACGCTTCTCCACCGAGGCGTAGAAGGCGTCGCAGTCGATATGGGCAACGTGCAGCGTGCCGAGCTCGGCGTGGCGCAGCAGGCGCGGGCTGCCGCAGCGCGTGCAACGTCGCTCCTCGCCGGCATCCGTGAGGCAGTCGCGACAGAAGGCCGGCAGGCGCGCCATCGCCCGTGCTCCGTTTGCCCCGCTCAGTCCTCGCCCATGTCGGCGTGGAACAGGATCTCGCGCGCCGCCACCACATGGCCGGGCTCGATCCCGGCGTCGCCGGCATGCTCGACGAGCAGATCCTGGCGGTTGATCAGATAGTCGAGCAGCGCGACATGGAAGGCCGCCGAGCCGGCGACGCCGCGCAGATCGGCGGGCGACAGGCCGCTCTCCGCCAGAAAGGGGCCGATGCGTTCCGGGTCGCCGGCCAGAAAGGCGAGTGCCCCGAGGGCCACCTGCCGGGCCGCGTCGATCTGCGAAGGGGGACGGGAGTTGCGGCGTTTCATTTCCGGTTCCGTAAGGAATGGGTGGGTAAAGCTAGCGCATCGATCGGCGGAAGGGTGAGTGATTCCAGCTTGCCAGACGTGCCGTCGTTACAGGGACCGGCGAGCGATGCCCAAGACCGTTCTGATCGTTGAAGACAACGAGCTCAACATGAAGCTCTTCAACGATCTGCTCGAAGCCCACGGCTATATCACGGTCGGCACGCGCAATGGCGTGGAAGCCCTCGATCTTGCGCGTCGTCATCGCCCCGATCTCATCCTGATGGACATCCAGCTTCCCGAGGTGTCCGGACTCGACGTCACCCGTGCGCTCAAGGCCGATCCGGAGCTGAAGGCCATTCCCGTCATCGCCGTCACCGCCTTCGCGATGAAGGGCGACGAGGAGCGAATCCGCGAGGGCGGCTGCGAGGCCTATCTCTCCAAGCCGATCTCGGTGGCCAAGTTTCTGGAGACGGTCCGCCAGTTCGTGCCGGTGCCCTGAGCGGCGCCCGCGGTCGCGCGTCGCCCTGTCATATCCAACGCGAATCTGCTGCGAAACCCCGTTGCATTTGGCCGCGTTTGGGTTAGCTTTCCCTCGGTATCCGTTTGCCCTACGGAGTGCTCGGGTCCGCCGCATCTCCTGGGTCCGTGGGGTCTGGTCGGCGGGCGGTGTCTACGGATGGCCTCTCCGTTCACCGCTCGCCGATTCCCGCTTTTTAAGCGTTGCACCGATGCGCCTTGCGGGCCGACAACCCTATCCTCGCAAGCACCCAAAGAAAAAGGCGCCGAGCGGCGCCTTTTTGCTTTTCTGGCCCGTGTGGCTCAGATCACTTGATCTTGCCTTCGCGGAACTCGACGTGCTTGCGCGCCACCGGGTCGTACTTCTTCACGACCAGCTTGTCGGTCATGGTGCGCGAGTTCTTCTTGGTCACGTAAAAAAAGCCGGTGTCGGCGCTCGACACGAGCTTGATCTTGATGGTCGTTGCCTTGGCCATGACCGGGTCTCCTGGAGCGTGGCTCTCGAACGTGGGGCCGCCACGCCGAAGAAATGGGGTTCGCGCGGCAGAACCGCCGCTCGTTGGGCGTCCGTATCCGTGATCGGCGCGCGAATGTCAAGGAAGCGCGGTCAGCGGTCACGCCAAATCTGCCCTGCCACCACCAGGACATAGAGCACCAGAAAGGCGGCGATCACCCAGGCGAAGCCGTGCGGATCGACCAACTGCATGCCCCCGCCCACGGCGGTAGGGCCGACGGTGAGCCCGATCGAGTACAGCATCACGAAGGCCGCGTTGGCGGTGGCGAGCGCGGCGCCGTCGAAGCGGGCGCCGAGCAGCGCGAGCCCGACCGTATAGAGACCGGCGACGATTCCCGTGGTGAGGAAAGCCACGATCCACAACGCCCAGCTTCCGATGGCGAGATAGGGAATGAGCAGCGCGCCGGCGAGGCTGACGATGCCGCAGCCGAGCAATAGGCGGCGCCGGTCCACCTTGTCGCTGAGCAGGCCGAGCGGCAGCTGCAACGCGACATTGCCGAGTTCGGCGACGGTGAGCAGGAGAGCGGCGTCGCCGGCATCGAGGCCGCGCCGCAGGCCGTAGAGCGGCAGGAAGTTGATGATGCCGGTTTCGACCGCGCCGAAGATGAAGGCGGCGAGGGTGGCGGCCGGGGCGATTCGCATGAGCGTCCACACCCCGCCCGAGGTGCTTTCCTTCTCGATGGCCGGCGCGCCGGCCGCGCCGATCAGCACCGGGATGCCGGCAAGGCCGAAGAAGGCGGCGCCGATCAGATAGGGCGCCCAGCCCTGGGTGCCGACAAGGCTGAGAATCGCCGGGCCGCCGGCGAAGCCGATGGACAGCACGGTGCCGTAAATGCCGATGACCAGTCCGCGCCGGTGGCTCGGCGCTGCCGCGTTGATCCAGAACTCGCTGACCACGAACAGCACGCACAGCGCCGCGCCATAGACGAAGCGCAGCGGGAACCACAGCACGAAGGAGGGGGTGACCTTGAAGGCAAGGAGGCTCACTGCCGCGCTGAGGATCGCCGCGAGCAGCAGAGGGCCGGCGCCGAGCCGCCGCACAAGATTGGGCAGAAATGGCGCCAATGCTATGGTTGCGAGCCCGCCGACCGCCGTGTTCAGGCCGATCCAGGTGGAGGAAACGCCTCGGTCGTGCAGCTCGAAGGCGAGCAGTGGGATCGACAAAGCGAGGCCGAGGCCGACGGCGGAGATGGCCGCGATGGCCGCTGTGATCGAGGCGATGTTGACAGGGCGGGAGGCGGCGGGGGCATGCATGGGTCACCTGAGGCCGGGAGGCGCCTCCCGGACCGCCCGCTCTAGCCGATGGATGACAAAAGTCGAATGACTTTTGGGAATGACCTTATGCGGCGCGTTTCTGCCACCGCCGCCGCTCAGGCCAGCGCTTCGCGATACACCTTCCTGCCGCGCGAGAAGAAGAACGGCACGGCCTGCCACGGACGATGGCCGCCGGAAAGGCGCGGGGCGATCTCGCCAAGGATCGCCCGCGTGATCTCCGGCACGTCGGCCTGAAGCGCCTCGTCCAGCGTAAGCCATTGAGCATCCACGAATTCCGCCTCCGGCCCGATCACACCTTCGAGCCGATGGGCGACCTGCGACAGTTCCGCCATGAAGAATCGGGTGTCGAAGCGGCGGGCGAGGCGGGGCGGGGTGACGGCGCGGGCGACGAAGGTCAGCGCCTCCAGATTGGGAAAGAGTCCGGCCTCGCCGAAGGCCGCCCAGGCAGCGGGGAGGGCGCCCGGCGCGCCGGCCTCGGAGGTGCCGATGAGCAGCCCGGTTTCCTCGCAGGTCTCGCGGATGGCGGCGAGGGCGAGGGCCCGGGCGCGCACGGCGCTGGGGCGGATGACGCGGGCCAACAGCCTGCGTTCGCTCTCGGAATCGAGCATCCCGTACACCGGAACCTGCCGGTCCACGGCGTCCACGCGCCCACCGGGAAAGACGAACTTGCCCGGCATGAAGCGCAGCGCCGGGTTGCGGCGGCCCAGCAGCAGGCGCGGCGTCTTCTTCGAGCGATCCACGAGGATCAGCGCCGCCGCGTCCGCCGGGCGGATGACCGGGTGCGTTGCGTCGAGCCTTTCGCGGGGGAAATTTCGGGAGACGTCGGTCAGGCTCATGAGGACGTTGAGGTGGAGTGTGAGGGCGGTGAGGCCAGTGGGAGCGACCGACCGATGAGGTGGAGTGTGAGGGTGATGAGGCCGGTGAGACCGGTCAGGTGCGCCGGGCGGCGGGCACGGCGTCCGCGCGGTGGCTCGGCGGCAGCGCCTCACGCTCGGAATCGTTGGGATCGAAACCGTGCATGCGCACCGCCCACTGCAATCCGATCAGCGCCCCCTTCACCGGCGGCAGCAGCACCAGCGAGAGGATAAGCGTGAGCGGCAGCCATACGACGAGGTGAATCCACACCGCCGGGTGCAGCGCCATCTCCACCGCCAGCAGCAGCGGCACGACGATGTGCCCGACGATGGTGATGACCATGTAGGGCGGCGCGTCGTCGGCGCGGTGGTGCCACAGCTCCTCGCCGCATTCCGGGCAGTGTTCGTTCACCTTGAGATAGGCGCCGAACATCGCCCCCTTGCCGCAGGCGGGGCAGCGCATGCGGAAGCCGTTCACGATGGCGGGCCCGATCGGGCGGTGGGGCTGGGACGGCTGTGTCTGCATCACGCTGCGCCTCCGGCGCTATCTCTGATGCGCCTCTCGGCGCTATCTCCGCTTGCCGTAGCGCTTCGGCCCATGCGGACGCTCGGCGGCTCGGCCCTGACGCCCGCGACCGCCGGGGCGGCGCTGGCCGGGTGCTACGTAATTGCCCTCAGATAGTAGCTCGAAGCGCAGCGCGCCAGCCACGGGCGCGGCTTCCACGAGCTTCACTTCGACGCGGTCGCCGAGCCGGTGCATCTCGCCGCTGCGTTCGCCGACCAGCGCGTGGCGGGCTTCGTCATAGCGGTAATAGTCCTGGCCGAGGGTGACGGCGGGGATGAAGCCGTCGGCGCCAGTGTCGTCGAGGGCGACGAACAGGCCGGCCTTGGTGACGCCGGAAATGCGCGCCCGGAAGGTGGCGCCGATCTGCATCGCCATGTGGTGGGCGATCAGCCGGTCGATGGTCTCGCGCTCCGCCGCCATGGCGCGGCGCTCGCTGGCGGAAATGCGGGCGGCGATCTCGGCGAGCTGTTCAGGGGTGGTCCCCTCCGGCAGCCCGTCGCGGCCGAGGTCGAGCCCGCGCACCAGCGCGCGGTGCACGATCAGGTCGGCGTAGCGGCGGATGGGCGAGGTGAAATGCGCGTAGCGGCGCAGATGCAGGCCGAAATGGCCGTAATTCTCGTTGGCGTATTCCGCCTGCGCCTGGCTGCGCAGGATCACCTGATTGACCAGCGGCGCCATTTCCGTGCCCTCGACGCGGGCGAGGATGTCGTTGAACTGCGCGGGGCGCACGCTCTCGGTCTTCGGCAGCTTGATGTCGAGCGTCTGCAGGAATTCGCGCAGCGCCGACATCTTCTCCAGCGAGGGCTGGTCGTGCACGCGATAGATCAGCGGGACGCGCTTCTCCTCCAGCGTCTCGGCGGCGGCGACATTGGCGAGGATCATGAACTCCTCGATCAGCCGGTGCGCGTCGAGCCGCTCGGGCACCACCACCCGGTCCACCGTGCCGTCGGGCTTGAGCAGGATCTTGCGCTCGGGAAGGTCGAGGTCGAGCGGGGCGCGGGCGTCGCGGGCCTTCTTCACCGCGCCATAGGCGGCCCAGAGCGGCCGCAGCACGCCATCGAGCAGCGGGTCGGTGATCTCGTCCACCCGGCCGTCTATTGCGGCCTGCGCCTGCGCATAGGCGAGCTTGGCGGCCGAGCGCATCATGATGCGATGGAAGCTGTGGCGCTTCTTGCGCCCATTGGCCCCCACCACCATGCGCACGGCGAGCGCCGGGCGGTCTTCCAGCGGGCGCAGCGAGCACAGATCGTTCGAAATGCGCTCGGGCAGCATCGGCACCACCCGGTCGGGGAAGTACACCGAATTTCCGCGCGCCAGCGCCTCGCGGTCCAGCGCCGAGTTCGGGCGGACATAGGCGGCGACATCGGCGATAGCGACGGTGAGGATGAAGCCGCCCTCATTGTCGGGGTCGAGGTCCGGCGTCGCGTGGACCGCGTCGTCATGGTCCTTGGCGTCGGGCGGGTCGATGGTGACCAGCGGCAGGTCCCGCCAGTCCTCGCGCCCGGCCAGCGTCGCCGCCTTCGCCGCCTCGGCTTCGGCCAGCGCCTCCCGGCGGAAGACGCTGGGAATGCCATGGGCGTGGATGGCGATGAGGCTGATCGCCTTCTCGGTCGCGACTGAACCAAGGCGCTCCTTCACCTTGGCGGTGGGCAGGCCATAGGCGTGGTGGCGGAGGATCTCCACCGAGACGAGGTCGCCCTCCTGCGCGTCGCCGGTGAAGTCGGGAGGGATGGCGAGTTCGCGCCCCATATTGCGCTTGTCGACGGGGGTGAGCCGCCCGCCGCCCGTCTGCGCGTCGCGGCGGAAAATGCCGAGGGTGAGCGCGCGGGCCTTCTCGATCACCTTGAGCACGACGCCATTGTGGCGGATGCGTCCGTCCGCCTCCGGAATCTCCTCGGTCTTCAGCAGCACCCGGTCGCCGACGGTCGGTGCCGGGCCGACGAGGCGTCCGCGCCGGGCGAGGCGCACCAGAATGCGCGGCGCCTCGCCGCTCTCCTCTTCGTCCCAGTCGACCGGGGTGGCGATCAGTTCGCCGTCCTCGTCGCGCTCCACCACTTCCGACAGCACCACGGCGGGCAGGGCGCCGGGAAGATGCAGCTTGCGCCGCTTGCGGCCCAGCAGGCCTTCATCGGCGAGTTCGCGCAGCAGTTCCTTGAGAGCGATGCGGTCGCCGCCGTCGAGCCCGAAGGCGCGCGAAATCTCCCGCTTGCCGACATCCCCGCCCTGGGAGGCGATGAAGGCGATCAATTCCTCGCGACCGGGCAGACCCTTGGTCAGGCCGGCGGGAAGAGCAGGGCGGGCGGGCTTTCGCCCTTTCGGCTTCATTGGTTTACGCACGATTCACCGCTTGTCGGAGGGCTTGCCCGACGCTAGCGGCATCGGCGCCCCGCGTCGACCGGGCAGTCTGCCTGCCCTTCGGTCAAGCCGGCCGGCGCGCTTGCAATTGCGGGTCAAGAGGCAGACCTTGCCCGCCTTTTCCCGGCTCTTCGACGACGCCGCTCTGGATTCGTTTCCCATGGATGCCCGCACGCCGGAGACGCCCGCCGCGTCTCTGTCCCACAGCGAAATTCGCGTCATCGTCACCGGCGTCATGGTCGCGATGTTTCTCAGCGCCCTGGACCAGACCATCATCGCCACCGCGCTGCCGACCATCGGCGGCAGCTTCGGCGATCTGGAAAACCTCTCCTGGGTGGTGACCGCCTATCTGCTGACCGGCACGGCGATCACGCCGCTGGTCGGCAAGCTGGCGGATATTCACGGCCCCCGGCCGGTGCTGCTGGTGTCCATCGCCACCTTCCTGATCGGCTCGGTGCTGTGCGCGACGGCGCAGAACATGCCGTGGCTGATCGTGGCGCGCGCCGTGCAGGGGCTGGGCGGCGGCGGGCTGATCGCGCTGGCGCAGACCATTATCGGCCTGCTGATCGCGCCGCGCGAGCGGGGGCGCTATCAGGGCTATTTCGCCATCGTCTTCATCACCTCCAGCATTGCCGGGCCGATCCTCGGCGGCTTCTTCGCCGAGCATCTGCACTGGTCGCTGATCTTCTGGATCAACGTGCCGCTGGGCCTCGTGGCGGCGGCCATGAGCGACCGGGCGCTCCGGCGTCTGCCCGCCCATCACCACCCGCACCGGCTCGACATTCTCGGGGCCTTCCTGATGTGCGCGGGCACGGTGGCGCTGTTGATGGCGCTGAGCTGGGGCGGCACGGAATTCCGCTGGGTCTCGCTGCCCATCTTCGGCCTGCTGGCGCTGGCCGTCCTGCTGTGGATCGGCTTCGCGCTGCGCGTCGCCACGGCGAGCGAGCCGCTGGTGCCGCTCGCCGTGCTGTCCAACAAGGTGGTGCGCACGGGAGTGCCCTCCGCCGCCTTCGCCATGGGCACGCTGGTCGGCCTGTCCATCCAGATGCCGCTCTACCTCGAAGGGGTGATGGGGCTCACGGCCTCGCAATCGGGCGTGGCGCTGATCCCGCTGATGGCGGGCGTCGTCGTCGGGGCCACCGGCGCCGGACGGGTGATGGGCCATTTCACCCATTACAAGCGCCTGCCGATCATCGGGCTGATCGCCGGCATCGTGGCGCTCGGCGTGCTGGCGCTGTGGCCGCTGGGGCTGTCGATCTACGCGGTCGGGGCGGCCATGGGCGTCGCCGGAATGGGCCTTGGCACGGTGCTGCCGGTCTCCACCGTGGCGATCCAGAACGCCGTGCCGCTGCCGCAGATGGGCACCGCGACCGGCGTGGTGAACCTTTTCCGCTCGCTCGGCGCCGCCGTGCTCACCGCCGGCTTCGGCGCCATCGTCATCGGGCTGTCCGGCATGGAGAGCAGCGCGCTGCTGGAGCGCCTTCTGGAAGGGCGCGCGCAGGTGGCGCCGCTCGCCGGCGCCTTCCGCTGGGTGTTCGTGGCGGCGGCGGCGGCGCTGGTGTGCTCGCTGCTGGCGATGCTGGCGATGGAGGAGCGCCCGCTGCGCTCCGGCCATCCCCCCGCGCCGCTGCCGGAATAGGGGCCGGCGCTCAGCCGGCCGCCGTCTTCTTCGCCGGTGCCTTTTTCGCGGGAGCCTTTTTCGCCGCCGGCTTCTTGGCGGTGGCCGCCTTCTTGGCCGGGGCCTTCTCGCCCGCCGCCTTTGCCGGCGCGCGGCGCGCCGGCTTGGCCGGGGCGGAGCCGGCCTTGGCGGTGATGAGTTCCACCGCCTGTTCGAGCGTGACCGCCTCCGGGTCCATGTCCTTCGGCAGGGTGGCGTTGACCTTGCCGTGGTTGACATAGGCGCCGAAGCGGCCCGGCCGCACGGTGATGACACCGCCGAGCGTCGGGTGCTCGCCGAGCTCGCGCCCGCCGACCGCGCCGCGCCGTCCGGGGCCCTTGCTCTGCTTGTCGGCGATCAGCGCCACCGCGCGGTTGAGCCCGATGGCGAGAATGTCGTCGCCGGGCTCGATATTGGCGTAGGTCTTGCCGTGCTGGACATAGGGCCCGAACCGCCCGATGCCGGCGAGGATGGGTTCGCCCGTCTCGGGATGCGCGCCGATCTCGCGCGGCAGGGCGAGCAACGCCAGCGCGGTGTCGAGATCGACATCGGCGGGCGCAAGCCCCTTGGGCAGGCTGGAGCGCTTGGGCTTCTCGCCGTCCTTGCCCTCGCCGAGCTGCAGATAGGTGCCGAAGCGCCCGGCGCGGATCGTGACCTCCAGACCCGACACCGGATCGGTGCCGAGCACCCGCGTGCCGTTGGCCTCGCCGCCATTGGCCTCGTCCGCACCCTGTGCGGCGAGCGGGCGGGTGTATTTGCACTCGGGATAGTTCGAGCAGCCGATGAAGGCGCCGAACTTGCCGACCTTCAGCGACAGCCGGCCGGTGCCGCAGGTCGGGCAGATGCGCGGGTCCGAGCCGTCTTCCTTGGGCGGGAAGATGTGCGCGGTCAGCATGCCGTCCAGCGCCGAGATGACGTCGGAGACGCGCAACTCCTTGGTCTCGCCGACGGCGGCCATGAAGTCGCGCCAGAAGTCCCGCAGCACGTCCTTCCACTGCAGCTCGCCATTGGAGATGCGGTCGAGCTTCTCTTCGAGGTCGGCGGTGAAGTCGTATTCGACGTAGCGGTCGAAGAAACTCTCGAGGAAGGCGGTGACGAGCCGGCCCTTGTCCTCCGGCACCAGACGGCGCTTGTCGAGCTTCACATATTCGCGGTCGCGCAGCACGGCGAGCACGGAGGCATAGGTCGAGGGCCGGCCGATGCCGAGTTCTTCCATGCGCTTGACCAGCGACGCCTCGGAATAGCGCGGCGGCGGCTCGGTGAAGTGCTGGTCGGCCTTGATGCCCCGGCTGGCGAGCGCCTCGCCGGACGACATGGACGGCAGGCGGCGGCTCTCCTCGTCGTCCTCGTCGTCGTCGCTGCCCTCGCGGTAGAGCGTGAGGAAGCCGTCGAACTTGATGACGGTGCCGGTGGCGCGCAGCTCCAGCGCCCGGCCGCCGGCCTTGGCGTCGATATCGACCGTGGTGCGCTCCAGCTCGGCCGATTCCATCTGGCTGGCGATGGTGCGCAGCCAGATCAGCTCATAGAGCTTGGCCTGGTCGGGCTCCAGCTGGCGGGCGACATCCTTGGGCCGGCGCGACAGCTCGGTCGGGCGGATCGCCTCATGGGCTTCCTGGGCGTTCTTCGCCTTGGCGGTGTATTTGCGCGGCGCGGAGGGCACGTAGCGCTCGCCATAGTCGCGGGCGATCACCGAGCGGGCGCCGGCCACCGCTTCCGGCGCCATGTCGACGCCGTCGGTACGCATATAGGTGATGAGACCCACCGTCTCGCCGCCGACATCGATGCCCTCATAGAGCCGCTGGGCGATCCGCATGGTGATCGCCGGGGCGAAGCCGAGCTTGCGGCTGGCTTCCTGCTGCAGGGTCGAGGTGGTGAAGGGCGGGGAGGGGTTGCGGCGGGCGGGCTTGGCCTCGACCGAGCGCACCTTGAAGTCGGCCTTCTCAAGAGCCGCGCGGAAATCGGCCGCTTCGGCCTCGGTGCCGACATCCAGCCGGGTGATCTTCTTGCCGTCGGCGCCGACGAGGCGGGCCTCGAACAGTTCCTGCCGCGGCGTCGCCAGCTGGGCGGCGATCGACCAGTATTCGCGGCGGACGAAGGTCTCGATCTCGCGCTCGCGGTCGCAGACGAGGCGGAGCGCCACCGACTGCACGCGCCCGGCCGAACGAGCGCCGGGCAGCTTGCGCCAGAGCACCGGGGAGAGGGTGAAGACGACGAGATAGTCGAGCGCGCGGCGGGCGAGATAGGCATCGACCAGCGCCGCGTCGATGACGCGCGGATGCTTCATCGCATCCAGCACCGCCTGCTTGGTGATGGCGTTGAAGACGACGCGGGAGACGGGCTGCGCCTTGAGCGCGCGCTTTTCCTTCAGCACTTCCAGCACGTGCCAGGAAATGGCTTCGCCTTCGCGGTCGGGGTCGGTGGCGAGGATGAGGCCGTCCGCCTCCTTCACCGCACGGGCGATGTCGGAGAGCCGCTTCTGCGCCTTGGGATCGACATCCCACAGCATGCGGAAATCATCTTCCGGGTTGACGGAGCCGTCCTTGGCCGGAAGGTCGCGTACGTGCCCGTACGAGGCGTAAACCTCGTAGCCCGATCCGAGATATTTGTTGATCGTCTTCGCCTTGGCAGGCGATTCGACGATGACGACCTGCATGTGCGCGCCACGTCCGTTGAGGGGTCCAGCCCGAGAGGGCGGGAAAATGGGGTAGAGGCCCCGGTGTGTCAAATGCCAAGCACGAGCCGTGCCGCCGATTATGGCCCCGGGCCGGCAGAGGGCCTTGCGCGGCGAGGTTTGGACGCATCATGCGACGGGCATCGGGCAGGTGAAAGGCAGCGCATCTTAAAGTCGCATCACCTTCAAAAATACACGCAATGATCGTGACAGGGGCCGCGCCTGTGTTACCTTTCGGTGCCGGCCATCAGCAACGGACGCTCCACGTGACGGACAATGACTGCGTGCGTATGCCTGTAAAGGATGCGGCCGACTATATCGCCACGCTGGCCCATGAACTCGCCGGCATGGCGGCCCGCAATCGCCTCGATGTGCTGCGCTATCTCCTGGAAATGGCGCGCGAAGAGGCGCGGTCGGTGGCGCGGACGGAGGCCGAGCCGCGCGAGGGCGGGCCGTGCCCGGCCCGGTCCGTCGAGGGACGGTGATGCGGCGGCCGGCTCCTTCAGGCGAGATGGCGCTCGGAGGGGCCGGCGCTACGGCTAGACCAGCAGCGAAACGCTGCCGTCGCGATGGCGCTCCAGCCGGCCGGCCAGTTCCAGTTCGAGCAGCAGGATCTGCACCTCGCTGACCCGGGCACCCGACAGCACCACGAGTTCATCCACCTGAAGGGGGGCAGGGCCGAGGAGGTTCAGCAGCTGCGAGCGCATGTCGTCGCTCGGCTCGGCGGCCTCCATTTCCAGCGTGTCCTCCTCCATGTCCAGCAGGGGCGGGCGATCGCGCAGCGCCGCCAGCGCTTCGAGCACGTCCTCGGCGCCGGTCACCAGCGCGGCGCCCTGCTTGATAAGCGCATTGGTGCCCCCGGCGCGCGGATCGAGCGGGGAGCCCGGCACTGCGAGCACCTCGCGCCCCTGTTCGGCAGCGAGGCGGGCAGTGATGAGCGAGCCGGAGCGTTCGGCCGCCTCCACCACGACCACGCCGAGCGAAAGCCCCGACACCAGCCGGTTGCGGCGGGGGAAGTCGCGGGCGCGCGGCTCCCAGCCCATCGGCATTTCCGTGAGGATCGCGCCTTCTTCCGCGATGCGCGCCATCAGCGGCTCGTTCTCGCGCGGATAGGGACGGTCATGCCCGCCGGCGATCACGGCGACGGTGCCGGTGGCGAGGCTTGCCTCATGGGCGGCGGCGTCGATGCCGCGCGCCAGCCCGGAGGCGACAACCCAGCCGGCCATGCCGAGGCCGCGCGCCATGCGCTGGGTGATGGTGCGGCCGGCGCCCGAGGCGTTGCGCGCGCCGACGATGGCAACGGTGGGCTGGGCGAGCAGATCGGCCCGGCCGCGCAGCGCGAGAAGCGGCGGCGCGTCGTCGATCGCGCGCAGCAGGGCCGGGTATTCGGGCTCGCCCAGCGCGATGAAGCGCCCGCCGAGGCGCGCCAGCGCCGCGATCTCCGCCTCGGCCTCGGCGACCGAGGGCACGCGTGGGGCGAGCAGGCCGCCGCCGCGACGGGCCAGGGCGGGAAGAGCCTCCAGCGCGGCGGCCGCGCCGCCGAACCGGTTGATCAGGCTGCGGAAGGCGCGCGGGCCGACATTCTCGGCGCGGATGAGGCGGAGCCAGTCGCGGCGCTGTTCCGGATCGAGATGAACGCCGCGCCCGCTCAAGCGCTATCCCTTCTTGCCGATGCGCCCTTCGGTGCCGTCCAGCAGGCGGCGGATATTGGCACGGTGCATGAACCACAGCAGCGCGGCGAGGAGACCGAGCAGCACGCCGACCGGCGTCGAGGCGAGGAAAAACGCCGACAGCGCGGTGAGCACGCTCGCCACCAGCGCGGCGAGGGAGGAATAGCGGGTGAGGAAGGCGACGCCGAGCCAGGCGGCGGCGAACACCAGAGCCGACGGCCAGGCCAGCGCCAGCGTCACGCCGAGGAACGTCGCGACGCCCTTGCCGCCCTTGAACCCCAGCCAGACCGGGAAGAGATGGCCGAGAAAGGCGCCGAGCGCGGCCAGCAGCGCCGCTTCCGGGCCGAGCCACCAGAGCGCCAGCAGCACGGCGAGCGTGCCCTTGAGCGCGTCGCCCAGCAGCGTCGCGGCGGCGAGGCCCTTGCGCCCGGTGCGCAGCACGTTGGTGGCGCCGATATTGCCGGAGCCGATGCTGCGAATGTCCTGCGTGCCGGCCATGCGGGTGAGGATGAGCCCGAACGGGATCGAGCCGAGCGCATAGCCCAGCAGCAGTGCGGCGACGCTCGACAGAGCGGGCAGGGACCAGTTCATGCCTGCGACCTTACAGACTTCGAAACGAATGCACAGAGGGGCACGGGCGTCGGGAGGCGTTCGTCACACGTATTCATATACCGTGCGGCCGGAAACCAGCGTTCGGACCACGCGGCCCTCGAAACGCGCCTCGTCGAAGGGGGTGTTGCGGCAGCGCGACTTGAGGGTGAGCGGATCGAGGATCCACGCCTCGTCCAGCGCGAGCAGCGCGATGTCCGCCCGCGCGCCGGGGCGCAGCGTGCCGGCCGGAAGGCCGAGCCGTTCGGCCGGCCTGGTCGACATGGCGCGGATCAGCGTCATCAGGTCGAGCGCGCCCGAGGTGACGAGCCGCAGCCCGGCCGGCAGCATGGTCTCCAGCCCGACCGCGCCGAAGGCGGCTTCCGAGAAGGGCAGGCGCTTGACTTCCACATCCTGCGGATTGTGGTCGGAGACGATGATGTCGATCAGCCCTTCCGCCACCGCCTGCACCAGAGCGACGCGGTCGTCCTCGGCCCGCAGCGGGGGGGTGAGCTTGAAGAAGGTGCGGTAGCCGACCACGTCGCGCTCGTTGAGCGTCAGATGGTTGATCGAGGCCGAGGCGGTGACGTCGGCGCCCGCGTGCTTCGCCCGGCGCAGAACCTCCAGCGAATCGGCGCAGGTGAGCGAGGCGGCGTGGTAGCGCCCGCCGGTGATGGCAGCGAGGCGCACGTCGCGCTCGAACACGATGGTCTCCGCCGCCCTGGACAGGCCGGCAAGGCCGAGGCGGGAGGCGAGTTCGCCTTCATTCATAACGCCTTCGCCGGCGAGGCTCGCATCCTGGGTGTGGTGGACGATCAGCGCGCCGAAATCGCGACCATAGGTCAGCGCGCGGCGCAGCACCTGCGCCGAGCCGATGGAGCGGGTGCCGTCGGTGAAGGCGACCGCACCGGCGGCGCCGAGCAGGCCGATTTCCGTCATCTCCCGCCCTTCCAGCCCCTTGGTGAGGGCGGCCATGGGGTGGACATGGACGATGGCGGTGTCGCGCGCGCGGCGCAGGATGAAGTCGACGATGGCGGGATCGTCGATGACCGGGTCGGTGTCGGGCTGGCAGATGATGGTGGTGACGCCGCCTGCCGCCGCCGCCTGGCTGGCGGAGGCGAGCGTCTCGCGGTGCTCGGCCCCCGGCTCGCCGACGAAGGCGCGCATGTCGACGAGGCCCGGCACGGCGACCAGCCGGCGGCAGTCGACGATCTCGGTGTCGGGCGGCAGGCCGTCGGAAAGGTTCGGCGCGATGTCCTTGATCACGCCGTCGGCGATCAGGATGTCGCCGTGGATGTCGAGGTCGCGCGAGGGGTCGAGGATGCGCGCCCTGGAGAGCAGGGTGGGGCGGGGCTCATGCATTGGGCAGGTTCCGCGACAGCGCGTCCAGCACGGCCATGCGGACGGCGACGCCCATCTCGACCTGCTCGCGGATGAGGGACTGGGCGCCGTCGGCCACCGCCGAATCGATCTCGACGCCGCGATTCATCGGGCCGGGATGCATCACCAGCGCGTCGGGTTTGGCGAAGCGCAGCTTGGCCTCGTCCAGCCCCCAGAAATGGAAATATTCTTTGACCGAGGGCACATAGGAGCCATTCATGCGCTCGCGCTGGAGCCGCAGCATCATCACGATGTCCACGTCGGCCAGCCCCTCGCGCATGTCGCGATAGACGGTGACGCCGAAGCGGTCGATGTCCTTGGGCAGCAGAGTCGGCGGGGCGATGACGCGCACCTGCGCACCGAGCGCCTGCAGCAGCAGCATGTTGGAGCGGGCGACGCGGGAATGGGTGATGTCGCCGCAGATGGCGACCGTGAGCCCTTCGATGCGCCCCTTGTTGCGGCGGATGGTCAGCGCGTCGAGCAGCGCCTGGGTCGGGTGCTCGTGCGCGCCGTCGCCCGCATTCACCACCGCGCAGTCGACCTTGCGGGCGAGCAGCTCCACTGCGCCGGAGGCGCTGTGGCGGACGATCAGCACGTCCGGGTGCATGGCGTTGAGCGTCGCGGCGGTGTCGATGAGCGTTTCGCCCTTCTTCACCGAGGAGGTGGAGACCGACATGTTCATCACATCGGCGCCGAGCCGCTTGCCGGCGATCTCGAACGAGGCCTGGGTGCGGGTCGAGGCCTCGAAGAACAGGTTGATCTGCGTGCGTCCGCGCAGGGTCGCCCGCTTCTTCTCGACCTGACGGTTGAGGAGAACGAACTCCTCCGCGAGATCGAGCAGGCCGAGGATTTCGGGCGGAGACAGGCCCTCGATGCCGAGCAGGTCGCGGCGCGGGAGGGTGAAGCTGGCGGTCGGGTTCGATGTCATATCGAAGTCGGCTGGATAGAGGCCGCGAGGACGGACGGCAAGAAGTTTAGCGCCCGCGCGCGGATTTGCCCTCAGAGAAGTGCGACGGCGGCGATGACCAGCGGCATGGTGACGGCGGCGAGAACCGTCTGCACGGTGAGGATTTCCGCCAGCAGCGGCGCGTCGCCGCCCATCTGCCGCGCCAGCACGTAGCCGTTCGGGGCCGAGGGCACCGCCGCGCCGACGGCGACGATGAGCAGGTCCACGTCCCGCAGGCCCAGCAGCAGGCCGATTCCCACGGCGAGGGCGGGCAGCACGGCGAGCTTGATCAGGCAGGTGAACCAGGTCGCGGCGCGGGGCCGGCGCAAGTCTTCCAGCCGCAGGCCAGCCCCGACGACCAGCAGGCCGAGCGCGAGCGAGGAGCGGCCGAGAATGTCGCCGAAGGTGATCAGCACCGGCGGCACCGGCACGTGCAGCGCATTGATCAGCGCCCCGGCGGCGCAGGACCAGATGAACGGGTTGCGCAGGATCTGCAGCACCAGCAGGCGATTGCTGGTGGCGCCGTTCTCGCCGTGCCGGGCCAGCACGATGACGCTGAGCGTGTTCAGCACGGGGATCATCACCGCCAGCCCCACCGCCGCCACCGCCAGCCCGCGCGGGCCGGCCAGCGCGCCGGAAACGGCGAGGGCGATATAGGTGTTCCAGCGCAGCGCGCCCTGAAACACCGAGGTGTAGCTGGGGCCCGGCAGGTCGAAGGTCCGGCAGATGGCGGGGCGGGCGAGCGTGAGGAGAATGCCGGCGAAGGCAATGGCGCCGAGCAGGGCCGTCGACACCTCCACTACCGCCACTTCGCCCAGGTCCGCCCGGGCGATGCTCACCACCAGCAGCGCGGGGAACAGGACGAAATAGGTCAGCCGCTCCAGCGCGATCCAGTGCGAGGCCTCGGGCAGCAGGCCCCGCTTGAGCACGGCGCCGAGGGCGATGATGAGGAACACCGGCACCAGCGCGCCGAGCACAGCGGACATGTCAGCCCGGCTCCATGGGAGGGCTCAGCCCGGTCCGGCGAGGAAGCGCAGCCGGTCCAGCGCGCCCTGCAGGATGAAGGTCGCGGCCTGCTGGTCCACCACTTCGGCCCGGCGGGCGCGGCTCATGTCCATGGCGATCATGTCGCGCTCGACGGCCGCGGTGGACAGGCGCTCGTCCCACAGGATGATCGGCAGATCGGTCAGCCGGGCGAGATTGCGGGCGAAGGCGCGGGAGGACTGGGCGCGCGGGCCCTCGCTGCCGTCCATGTTGACCGGCAGGCCGAGCACGATTCCGACCGCCCCGCGCGCCGAGCCGAGGGAGAGGATGCGTGTCGCATCGGGCGTGAACTGTTTGCGGGCGATGGTCTCCACCGGCGCGGCAAGGCGCCGGTCGGGATCGGAGGAGGCAACGCCGATGGTCTTGGTGCCGAGGTCGAGACCGATCAGCCCGCCGCGGGGCGGCAGGAGCGGGGCGGCGTCGGTGATGGTGAGGATCGGGGCGGCCATGGCGGCATCGCCTAGCATGGCGGCGGGCGTGGCGCCATGGTGGCCGCTCCGCCCCGGCTTGTGCGGGCGTCCGGCTGCCCTATCTTCCCCGGCGCTCCCTGCAAATGAATGAGGTTCGGCGATGAAGATCACCTGGTACGGTCATGCGGCGTTTCGGCTCGATGTCGCCGGCACCTCGCTGCTGATCGACCCCTTTCTCACCGGCAATCCCGCCTTCACCGGCGATTTCGGCGCGGCGACGGCGGGCGTTTCGCATGTGCTGCTCACCCATGGCCATGGCGACCATGTCGGCGACACGGTGGCGATCGCCCGCACCAACGAGGCGACCGTGGTCGCCAATGCCGACCTCGCCAGCTGGCTCGGCCAGCAGGGCGTCGCCCGGCTGGAGCCGATGAACACCGGCGGCACGGTGCATTTCGACGGCTTCACGGTGAGCATGGTGCGGGCCGACCATTCCTCCGGCATGATGGAGGAGGGGCGCACGGTCTATCTCGGCAATGCCAACGGCATCATCGTCAAGGCACCGGGCGAGCCGACCGTCTGGCACATGGGCGATACCGACATCTTCTCCGACATGGGCCTCATCGCCGAGCTGCACAAGCCGGACGTGGTGATCGTGCCGATCGGCGACCGCTTCACCATGGGGCCGGAACTCGCCTCGGTGGCGGTGTCGCGCTATCTCGGCGGCCTCACCATCATTCCCGCGCATTATGCGACCTTCGGCCTGCTGGAGCCCGGCGCCGAGCGCTTCGTCTCGCTGGTCGGCGAAGAGGCGACGGTCGTGGTCCCGGAAAAGGGCGTGGCAGTAACGCTGGCGCGCGGCTAGGTGGGGCTCAGGCGGCGTCGAGCGCGGCGAGGCCCGCACGCACCGCCACCATCTGGCGCACCAGCGCCATGGCGATGAAGTGCTCCAGCGCGTCCATCAGGGCGGGCTGGGGCAGCACGCCCGGCCCGCGACCACCGTGTTCCTCCACGCGCCGCACGAAGCCGAGCCCGGCCGCCTCCTGCACGATGCCGACGACGTGCGAGCGCGAGATGCGGAAGGAGCGGGCCAGCTGCGAGATCGACAGTGGCTGGCCGTTCAGCCCGGTGCCGAACAGGGCCAGCGCGATCAGCAGGCCGCCGTCCCTCTCGGCGAAATGGCCGATGGCGGGAATGTCGAGGGCCGGTCGCCAGCCGGCGCGCAGCGGCACCAGCAGGGCGCGGACGAAGGCGGTCAGGAACACCGGGTCATCGAGATGGCGCAGGCCGCGCTCGCCCTCCTCGGGCATGACGAGGGCGAGGGTGCCCAGCATGGTGCGCCAGCGCTCGCGATGGATCGCCATCAACTTCTCGGTCACGACGAGCCGCCGCCGGCGTCCGTCGGCATCGGGGGCCGGCGCGATCATGCCGAACACCCGGAACGCCGCCAGTATCGCGCTCACCCGGCCCGGGCTGCACAGGTCGAGCGCGATCGCCTCCGCCTTGAGCCGCCCGGTGGTCAGGCCGGGTGCCTCCGGCTTCTCGAAATGCATGTCGAGGATGAGCAGCGAAAGCACGAACCGGCCGCGGTCGTTGAGCAGCCGGGTGAGCAGCAGGTTGCCGCGATAGGTCTCGCTGAGATTGACCGCCGCCTGCCGCGCGATCCACGGGAAATCCGGCCGGGCGCGAAGCCGGGCACGTTCCTGCACCTCGCCGGGCATCAGCGATTCACATCGACGGATGATGGAATCGTCGGTGCGGATCGTGGCCGAATCGCGGGCAACCATTCTTCTCCTCGTCGACTTCCGTTGCGACCAATAATCGACATTGCCGGGGGGCTCAATTCGCCCAGATTAGCCTCCGGATCTCTCGGCGAGGTCCGAAACAGGACTGGATCACATGGGCTTCCCTTCTCGCTTCTTCCCGCTTGCGCGCCGTCTCCTGCCGGCGGCCACCTGCGGCGGGTTGCTGGTCGCTCTCGCCGTGGGCGCCTCCGCCCCCGCCGACGCAGCCGTCATCTACTGCACCTCCCCGGGTCTCCCCGTGGGATGCGTGGTTCGTCCGACCCCCTACGCCGCGCCTGCCGCGCGGGCGGCCGTCTACTGCACGCGCCCGGGCTACCCCGTCGGCTGCACCGCCGGGCCGAACGTCAATGCCCGCGCCGTCGCCCGGCCGGGACCGGGCGTCAACGTGAACGGCGGCGTCAACCGCGCGGGCGTGCGCTGATTATTCGTATACCATGGAGAGTGTCATGATGCTTGCAACCTTTGCCCGCGCCGGCGGGCTTTCCACGGCTGCCTGTGCCGCGCTGGTGCTGCTGGCCGGCGGCGTGGCGCGCGCCGACCAGGCGGCCGGCAATGCCTGCGCCGCTTCGCTCACCCCGGACGGCAAGGCGATCTATTCCGCCGTGATGGCGGCCGGCGACAGCGGCGACCTGCGCACCATCGTCACCGACACCACCAAGTCGCTCGCCATGTCCGGCCAGATCGACCGCGGCAATGCCCGCGCCAATGCCCAGGCGGCGGGGCAGTGCCTGGAGCAGGCGCGGTCCTGACGCGCGGTTCGCGAGGCGGGCGCGCCGGTGCCCGCCCGCAGGCTTCCGAAATCCCTGCCCTGAAGATGACCGGCGTAGCGCCGCGCGTTGCGGGGCGCGGTGCGTGCCTGCTATAGGGCGCGCATCGGTTTCAGTGGATTGGGATTTCGGATGTCGGTCGATCAGGCGACGGTCCGGCGGGTGGCGCATCTGGCGCGCATCGCCGTGACAGAGGAGGAGGTGGCCCACCTCCAGGGCGAGCTCAACGCCATCCTCGCCTTCGTGGAACAGCTCGGCGAAGTCGACACCGATGGCGTCGAGCCCATGACCAGCGTCATCCCGATGACCCTGCCGCTGCGCGCCGACGTGGTGAGCGACGGCTTCTACGCCGAGCGCGTGCTCGCCAACGCCCCGGCCTCCGAGGACGGTTTCTTCGCCGTCCCGAAAGTGGTGGAGTGAGCGCGATGACCGATCTCACCCGCCTGACCCTCACCGCCGCCCGCGAAGGGCTTGGCGAGGGGCATTTCACCGCCACCGAGCTGACGCAGGCCTATCTCGACGCCGTCGAGGCGGCCGGTGCGCTCAATGCCTATGTGCTGGCGACGCCGGAAAAGGCGCTCGACATGGCCAAGGCCAGCGACGCCCGCTACGCCGCCGGCACGGCCGGGCCGCTGGAGGGCATCCCGCTTGGGGTGAAGGACAATTACGCCGTGGATGGCGTGCGCACCACCGCCGGCTCCAACATCCTCAAGAACTTCGTCCCGCCCTATGAATCGACCGTCACCTCCCGTCTGTGGAGCGACGGCGCGGTGCTGCTGGGCAAGCTGAACCAGGACGAGTTCGCCATGGGCTCCTCCACCGAATCGAGCGCCTTCGGCCCGACGGTGAACCCGTGGCGGCGCAGCGGCTCCACCCAGCCTCTGGTGCCGGGCGGCTCTTCCGGCGGCTCGGCGGCGGCGGTGGCGGCGCATATCTGCGCCGGCGCGGCGGGCACCGACACCGGCGGTTCGATCCGCCAGCCGGCGGCCTTCACCGGCACGGTCGGCATCAAGCCGACCTATGGCCGCTGCTCGCGCTGGGGCATCGTCGCCTACGCCTCCTCGCTCGACCAGGCCGGGCCGATCGCCCGCTCGGTGAACGACGCCGCGCTGCTGCTGCGCTCCATGGCCGGACATGACGCGAAGGATTCGACCAGCGTCGACAGGCCCGTGCCGGACTACGAGGCGGCGGTGGGTGGCTCGGTGAAGGGAAAGCGCATCGGCATTCCGCGCGAGTACCGGGTCGACGGCATGTCGCCGGAAATCGCCGCGCTCTGGGACAAGGGCGCCGATATGCTGCGCGCGGCTGGTGCCGAGATCGTCGACATCAGCCTGCCGCACACGAAGTACGCGCTGCCCTCCTACTACATCGTGGCGCTGGCGGAGGCCTCCTCCAACCTCGCGCGCTATGACGGCGTGCGCTATGGCGAGCGGGTGCCCGGCCGCGACATCGTCGAACTTTACGAGAAGACCCGCGCCGCCGGCTTCGGGGACGAGGTGCGCCGGCGCATCATGATCGGCACCTATGTGCTCTCCGCCGGCTATTACGATGCCTATTACCTGAAGGCGCAGAAGGTCCGCACGCTGATCAAGCGCGATTTCGAGACCGTCTTCGCCGAGGGGGTCGACGCCGTGCTGGCGCCGGCCACCCCGTCGCCAGCCTTCGGCATCGGCGAGAAGTCCGGCGCGGACCCGGTGGAGATGTATCTGCAGGACGTGTTCACGGTGACGCTGAACATGGCCGGCCTGCCGGGCATCGCCGTTCCGGCGGGGCTCTCCTCTGAAGGGCTGCCGCTCGGCCTGCAGCTGATCGGCCGGCCGTTCGGCGAGGAGGCTCTGTTCTCGCTCGGCCAGGTGATCGAGGAGGCCGCCGGCCGCTTCGAGGTCACGAATCGCTGGTGGGAGTGAGCCATGCCGCGCCTGCCCGCCAATGAGCGCTCGCTTGCCCCGTTCCGGGCGGAGATCGACGCCATCGACGCCGAGATCGTCGAGCTGCTGGCCCGGCGCTTCGAGGTGGTCAAGCACGTCATCGCGGTGAAGAAGATCGAGGGCCTCGCCGCCTTCCTGCCGGAGCGGGTGGAAGACGTGATCGACAAGGTGAGCGCCCACGCCGAGACCAAGGGCGTGCCGCCCGAGCTGGTGGAAAAGCTCTGGCGGCAGCTCATCGAGTGGGTGATCGCCTATGAGAACGAGCGGCTGGGCTGAGCCTGCCGCTCGGGACTAATCGCCGGCCGGTGGCAGCACCTCGCCGTCCTTCCAGAGGTCGAATTGCGCGGCGTTGCGGCAGAAGCCGGGGACGGGCGCGGCGGCGTCGCGGGTCTCCATCCAGCCATGGCATTCGGCGGAATCGCGACAGCCGAGGCAGCGCTGGGCGGCCTCGCGCACTTCCTGCGGCACCGTCGCGGAAAGCGTGGCGATGTCTACCCCGGCATGGCCGGCCATGGCGCGGAACAGCGCCAGACGCTCGTCAATCGTGTCGACATCCATGGCGCTCTCCTCTTTGACGGGAGAGCAGCGTGCCGGCGCGCGCGGCCGACGGCCTTGATCTCGCGCAAGCCGGAACGCCGGAGCCGCCCATGAGGCGGCCCCGGCAGGCCGATCAGCGGCCGACCAGCGGGTCGGTCAGGCCGACGCCGTAGAAGCCGATCAGCAGCAGCGCGCCGGCGACCACGAGATAGTAGATCGTCGGCAGGATGGTGATGCGCAGCGTCGCGCCCTCGCGTCCCAGCAGGCCGACAGTGGCCGAGGCCGCGACGACATTGTGGATGGCGATCATGTTGCCGGCGGCGGCGCCGACCGACTGCCCGGCCACCATGAGCACGGAGGAAATGCCGAGCCCCTGCGCCACCGAGAACTGGAACTGGCTCAGCATGAGATTGCTGACCGTGTTCGAGCCGGCGAGGAAGGCGCCCAGCGCGCCGATGGTCGGGGCGAAGAAGGGGTAGACCGCGCCGACCTGTTCCGACACCCATTCGGCCACCAGCACCGGCATGCTGTCGAGATCATTGGCGTTGACGCCGGAATTGATCATCACCCGTACCATGGGCACGGTGAAGATCAGCACGAAGCCAGCGCCGATCAGCGTGCCGCTGCTCTCGCGCACCGCCGCGCCGAAGCCGGCGAACGACATGCGGTGCAGCGCCACGGTGATCAGGCAGATGATGACCAGAAGCCCGCCCGGCGAGAACAGCAGCGGGAAATCGCCATTGATGCCCTGTTCGCCGAACAGATCGGTGAAATTCAGCGTCGCCGCCTTCAGCGCGTCGCCGACCGCCGGCATCGTGCGGCTGATCACCAGCACCACCGCCAGCAGCACATAGGGCGCCCAGGCCAGCGCGAGCGGGATCGTGCGCTTGGCGAGGCTGTCGAGGGTGATGTCGAGCTGGCCGAACCATTCCTTCGGCCATTCCGCCGACGGTGCGAAGTCCCAGCTGGTCTTCGGCACAAGGAAGCCGGAGCGCGCCGCCAGCGTCATGATGCCGAGGCCGATGAGCCCGCCGAGCAGCGAAGGGAATTCCGCGCCGAGGAAGGTCGCCGCCAGCACATAGGGCACCGTCATGGCGAAGGCACCGAACAGCGCGAAGGGCAGGGCTGAGAGGCCTTCGGTCCACGATTTGTTGCGGCCGAAGAAGCGGGTCATCACCATGATGAGGAACAGCGGCATCAGCGTGCCGCAGATGGCGTGGATGATCGCCACTTCCATGGTGATGAGGTGGAAGAAGGTCGCCCAGCTCGACCCTGCATCTGTGAGCTGCGCGGTGATCGCCGCCTGATCGAGGCCGGTCTGCACGCCGACGATCAGCGGCGTTCCCACCGCGCCGAAGGAGACGGGCGTCGACTGGATCATCATGCCGAACACCACCGCCGCCATGGCGGGAAAGCCCACCGCCACCATCAGCGGCGCGGCAACGGCGGCCGGCGTGCCGAACCCGGAGGCGCCTTCGATGAACGAGCCGAACAGCCAGGCGATGAGGATGACCTGCACGCGCCGGTCCGGGCTGATCGAGGTGAAGCCGGCGCGGATGGTGGAGATGGCGCCGGAGTGCTTCAGCGTGTTGAGCAGCAGGATGGCGCCGAAGATGATCCAGAGCAGCCCGGCGGTCTGCAGCAGTCCCTGCAGCGTGGAGGCCATCACGCGGTTGGCGCTGACGCCCCAGAACAGCAGGGCGATGACGACCGCCATGGCGTAGGTGATGGGCATCACGACGCGGGCGGCGATACGAAAACCGATGAGCAGTACGCCTGCCGAAAGGATCGGCAGAAAAGCAAGGAAAGCGAGCAGACCTGTCGACATCCCGGTGTTTCCTCCTGTGTCTCCCGCCTGAGCCGCCGGGAGTACGGACGGAACGGGGACGCTGTTTGCTGGGGTGCTCCTCCCGAGAGCTTGAAATCTGGTAAAATAATATTACCAGTGTCGCATTGCAGACATGGATAAGCGAGACACATCGCCGTGTCCTGTTGGACAATGGTCTAGGTCGCCGCGCAGAACTCTAGGTAAGGGCATTTGCATCGGGGCCGGGCGGCAGGGCCGGGGACGCGTTCCGGGCGTGACTGTGAAGGAAACCGATGGCGGACGTCGGGAGGCCGCGCCGCGCGAAACGGTTGTCAGGACCGGCGGGGGCGGGGTAGGGAATTCCCACTCCCGCGCTTTCGTGCTTGCCGCACGCCAGAACAGGTCCGCCCGATGAACATGCATGCCCGCCCCGCCGACCCGAAGAAGCTGATCAAGGGTGCCACCGGCGACTGGGAGATCGTGATCGGCATGGAAATCCATGCGCAGGTCACGTCGAACTCCAAGCTGTTCTCCGGCTCCTCCACCGAGTTCGGCGGCGAGCCCAACAGCCATGTGTCGCTGGTCGACGCGGCGATGCCGGGCATGCTGCCGGTGATCAACGCCGAATGCGTGAAGCAGGCGGTGCGCACGGGGCTGGGCCTCAAGGCGCAGATCAACAACCGCTCGGTGTTCGACCGCAAGAACTACTTCTACCCGGACCTGCCGCAGGGCTACCAGATCAGCCAGTTCAAGGACCCCATCGTCGGCGAGGGCATCGTGCTGGTCGACACCGCCGACGGTCCCATCGAGGTCGGGATCGAGCGGCTGCATCTGGAGCAGGACGCGGGCAAGTCGATCCACGACCAGCACCCGACGCTGTCGCTGGTCGATCTCAACCGCTCCGGCGTCGCTCTGATGGAGATCGTCTCCAAGCCGGACCTGCGCTCCTCGGAAGAGGCGAAGGCCTATGTGACCAAGCTGCGCACCATCCTGCGCTATCTCGGCACCTGCGACGGCGACATGGAGAAGGGCTCGCTGCGCGCCGACGTGAACGTCTCGGTGCGCAAGCCGGGCGACGATTTCGGCACGCGCTGCGAGATCAAGAACGTCAACTCCATCCGCTTCATCGGCCAGGCCATCGAGACCGAGGCCCGCCGGCAGATCGGCATCCTGGAGGATGGCGGCAGCATCGATCAGGAAACCCGCCTGTTCGACCCGAACAAGGGCGAGACGCGCTCCATGCGCTCCAAGGAAGAGGCGCATGACTACCGCTACTTCCCCGACCCGGACCTGCTGCCGCTGGAGTTCGACGACGCCTTCGTCGCCGAGCTGAAGGCGCATTTGCCGGAGCTGCCGGACGAGAAGAAGGCGCGCTTCGTCTCGGCCTACGGCCTCTCCGCCTATGACGCCGACGTGCTGGTGGCCGAGAAGGAGACGGCGGCCTATTACGAGGAGGTCGCCAAGGGGCGCGACGCCAAGGCCGCGGCCAATTTCGTCATCAACGAACTGTTCGGCCGGCTGAACAAGGAAGGCCGCGACATCACCTCCTCGCCGGTCTCCGCCGCGCAGATCGGCGCCATTGTCGACCTGATCGCCGACGGCACCATCTCCGGCAAGATCGCCAAGGACCTGTTCGAGATCGTCTTCACCGAGGGTGGCGACCCCCGCGCCATCGTCGAAGAGCGCGGCATGAAACAGGTCACCGACACCGGCGCCATCGAAGCGGCGGTCGACGCCATCATCGCCGCCAACCCCGACAAGGTGGCGCAGGTGCAGGCCAAGCCGACCATGCTCGGCTGGTTCGTCGGCCAGGTGATGAAGCAGACCGGCGGCAAGGCCAACCCGCAGGCGGTGAACGACCTGCTGAAGGGCAAGCTCGGCATATGAGCGGCGCGGTGCCTGACGCAGCCGGGGCGGGCGCCGTCCTGATCGAGGAAGCGACCCGCGCCGACCTGCCGGCCATCGTTTCGATTCTCGCCCGCGAAACGATGTTCGGCGTGCGCGACAGCGCCAACCCGGCCGACCTGCCGGATTATGAGCGCGCCTTCGAGGAGATCGCCGCCGACCCGCGTGCGACGCTCTATGTGGCGCGGCTCGACGGACGGGTGGTCGGCACCTTTCAGCTGGTGTTGTTCCGCGCATTGCTGCGCCACGGCATGCGGCTCGCCCATGCCGAGGCGGTGCAGGTGGACCCGGAGGTGCGCGGCCGGGGCGTCGGACGGGCGATGATGGACTTCGCCATCGCCGAGGCGCGGCGCCGGGGCGCCGGCTCGCTGCAGCTCGCCTCCAACAAGCAGCGCCTCGACGCGCACCGCTTCTATGAGCGCGCGGGCTTCGAGAAGCGGCTCGACGGCTTCAAGATCGACCTATCGGACCACTGACCCCACCCCGCCTCACGGCAGGCAGCGGGCCATGAAGACGTGCCAGGCCTTGGCGCCGGTGAGGTTGTGCCGGGTCTTGTAGGCCTGCCACTCCGCATTGCAGCGGTTAAGCGCCTCGCGGTCGCTGGCGTCCGGCGTGCGCGACAGGGCGGGGGCAGGATCGGGCGCCGGGGCCGTCGCCGGGCGCGGGACGGAGGGCACGGACGTCTTCGGCGCCGCCGTCTGGGAAGGCTGGGCCGCCTCCTTCGACTCCGCCGGCGCGTCCGCCGGCTTGCCGTCCAGCACGCCGGTGCCGGCGAGGCATTCCTGGGCGAATTCGCGATAGGTCTGCTTGCCGGTCTGGTTCTTCGCCTTCATCTCGTTCCAGAGATCCGCGCACTGCTTGATCGAGGGCTGCGCGGCGGCGGCGGAGGCTCCGGTGGGGGTAGTGTTGCGGCGGGGCGCCGGTGCCGGCCCGTTGCCGGCGGCGGGCTTCGAATCCGTCGCGGCCGGCTTTGCCTCGGGCGCGGCCGGCGTGCCGGCGGCGGCGTCCTTCAGGCATTGCGCGGAGAAGTCGCGAAAGGTCTGCTCCCCGGTCTGGCCGCTTGCCTTCAGCGCGTTCCAGCGGTCGGCGCAGGCCTTGGCGGGCGAGGGGGCCTCGGCGGTCTGCGCATGCACCTCGCCGGTGAAGGCGCCGGCCAGGATGAGCGCGCCGAGCAGGCTGAAAAGGACGGCAGGTTTCACGCGCGGTCTCGCTCTTGAAGAGGCGCGGGGCGCCGGGCGCGGCAAATCTACCCGCATCCGTCGGGCGAGGCGAGCGCCGCCGTGCCGCGGCGGCCGCATGCCGGTGGCGCCGCTTGCAAGCCTCACGGGCCGGCTCTAGTTCTGATGCGTTCCGCCCCATGGAGGGCGAAGGGGAGCGCGCGCGTCATGTCCCAGCTTCAGTCCCGTCCGATCCAGCTCCATTACTGGCCGACGCCGAATGGCTGGAAGATTTCCATCATGCTGGAGGAGTGCGGGCTCCCCTATGAGGTGATCCCGGTCAATATCGGCCGTGGCGACCAGTTCAAGCCCGATTTCCTCGCGCTGTCGCCCAACAACAAGATGCCGGCGATCCTCGACCCGGACGGGCCGGACGGGGCGCCGATCTCGGTCTTCGAATCGGGGGCGATCCTGCAATATCTCGGCCGCAAGACCGGGATGTTCTACCCCGCCGGGGAGCGCGGGCGGGTGGAGGTGGACCAGTGGCTGTTCTGGCAGATGGCCGGCCTCGGGCCCATGGCCGGGCAGGCGCACCATTTCCGCATCTACGCGCCGGAGAAGATTCCCTACGCCATCGAGCGCTACACCAAGGAAGTGCACCGGCTCTACGGCGTGATGGACCGGCGGCTCACCGACCGCCCCTTCCTCGCCGGCGACTATTCGATCGCCGACATCGCCTGCATCGGCTGGGCCAAGCTGTGGGAACGGCAGGGACAGGATATCAAGGAATTCCCCCATTTCGCCGGCTGGCTGGAGCGCGTGCTGGCACGGCCGGCGGTGAAGCGGGGCCTCGCGCTCAATGCCGAGGATCGCACCAAGATCGACTTCGCCACCGACAAGCAGGCGCAGAGCGTGCTGTTCGGCCAGCGCCCGGCCGGCTGAGTGCCAAGGCGGTGGACCGGATGCGTATTCGGCCTTGACCGGGGGACGGGGGAAACCTAGACAGGTCGCCGGCTCGCACCGCACCGCCGCAAGGCGCCCTGCGGAGCCGGCTGGAGACGTGGCCGAGAGGCTGAAGGCACTCGTTTGCTAAATGAGCAGGCCCCCAAAAGGGCCTCGAGGGTTCGAATCCCTCCGTCTCCGCCATT
>JAEYTJ010000010.1 GCA_023434095.1 Pseudomonadota bacterium
TCGGCTCGAACATGGACGGGGTGGAGCGGTCCGGCGCCAGATTGGCGGTGGCGCCGATGCCGAGGCTGCCGCTCAGCGCCGAGGCGAGGTCGGAGAGCACGTCGGCATGCAGATTGGTGGCGAGCACCGTGTCCACCGTGCCCGGCCGCAGCACGAGGCGCATGGTCATGGCATCGACCAGCATCCAGTCGACGTCGAGTTCCGGGAAGTCCTTGATGACGCCTTTGCACACCTCGTCCCACAGCACCATGCCGTGGCGCTGGGCATTGGACTTGGTGACGATGGTCAGCTTCTTGCGCGGCCGCGACATGGCGAGTTCGCAGGCGAAGCGGCAGACCCGCTCGATGCCGGTGCGGGTGAACACCGAGACGTCGATGCCGACCTCGATCGGCAGGCCGCGATGGGCCCGCCCGCCGGCGCCGGCATATTCGCCCTCGCTGTTCTCGCGCACGATCACCCAGTCAATGTCCTTGCCGAGCTCCGGCCGCAGCGGTCCGGTGATGTTCGGCAGGAGGCGCGAGGGGCGCACATTGGCGTACTGGTCGAGCCCCTGGCAGATGGCGAGGCGCAGTTCCCACAGGGTGATGTGGTCGGGAATCTTCGGATCGCCGACGGCGCCGAAATAGATGGCGTCGAAGCCGCGCAGCGTGTCGACCCCGTCCTCCGGCATCATCGTGCCGACGCGGCGGTAGCGGTCCGAGCCCCAGTCGAAGCTCTCGAAGTCGAAGCCGAAGCCGCCATCGCTGGCGGCGAGGGCGTCCAGCACCTCGCGGCCAGCATTGATGACGTCGGAGCCGATGCCGTCTCCGGGAATGAGCGCGATCTTATGCCGGCGCATGGGCGTGGGTCTCCATGTAGGAAAGGATGGCGTTGGTCATGTCGGCTTGGGTGCCGGTGCCGCGAATGTCGGGGGTGCGGCTGGCGGGGTCGGCCAGCGCCGCCTCGATGCCGGCCTTCATCAGTTCCGACGCGCGCGCGGCGGCGGGGATACCCCGGCGGCGGCCGAGCCACTCGATGAGCATGCGGGTGGATTCGATCATCGCATAGGGATTGGCGAGGCCCTTGCCGGCAATGTCCGGCGCCGAGCCGTGGGTGGCCTGCGCCATGGCGATCTCGCCGCGCCCGATGCACAGGCCCGGCGCCATGCCGAGCCCGCCGACGAGACCGGCCGCCTCGTCGGTGAGGATGTCGCCGAACATGTTGGTGGTGACGACGACATCGAAGCGCTGCGGCTCGCGCACCAGCTTCATCGCGAAGGTGTCGACGATGACTTCCTCGATGACGACATCGGGGAACTCCTTGCCGGCCTCGTAGCACTCTTCCACGAACATGCCGCAGCCGAGCTTGAACACCGTGTTCTTGTGCACGACGGTGAGCCGCTTCTTGCGGGCGCGGGCGATCTCGAAGGCGGCGCGGGCGACCTTGCGGCTGCCCTCGCGGGTGATGACGCGCACCGAGATGGTGGTGTCGTGCGTCGGGCGGAATTCGCCCGAGCCGGCCACCACGTTGCGGTCCGGCTGGAAGCCCTCATTGTTCTCGCGCACGATGACGAGGTCGATGTCGTCATAGAGGCAGCCCAGCCCGGGATAGGAGCGGGTGGGGCGCACATTGGCGAACAGGTCGAAGCTCTTGCGCAGGATCGGGTGCGGATTGATCGCCTCCGGCACCTTCGGATAGGCCTGATGGCCGATCGGCCCGAGGATGAAGCCGTCGAGCGTGCCGAGCGTCTCCAGCGTGCCCGGCGGCATGGTGTGGCCGAGCTCGTCCAGCGCCTTGCTGCCGAGCGGCATGGGACGCCAGTCGACGGCGAGGCCGCAGGCCTGCGCGGCCGCGGCGGCGATGGCGTGGGCGGCGGGGACGATCTCGTGGCCGATATCGTCGCCGTTGAGCACGCCGATGCGGAGCGGTGGGTGCGTGGTCACGGCGCTCACTCCGCCGCGTCGCGCAGGCCGGCCGGCACCGAGGCGCGGGCGATCTCGCCGACGTCCGCCAGCTCCGGCAGGCGCCAGCACAGGGCCATCAGCCGTTCCGTCACCTCCTCGCCGACCACGAGGGCCGACTGATGGGCGAATTTGCGCTCCAGATGCTCGTTGCTCAGCGGCTTGTCGTGGCTGCCGATGGCGCGGTCGATGGTCTTCTCGATCTTGCGGCCGTCGTTGAACTCAACCTCGATGACCACCGACGCCTCGTGGATGGAGGTGTCGGAGGCAGCGTCCACCTTGTCGCGCAGGGCGATGATCTCGGGCGCGTTGGCGGCTTCGTCGGTGAAGGCGGTGGGCGAACCGTCGCCGCGCAGCAGGGCGCAGGCGGCGGCGTGGAAGACGCTGAACTTGGTCTCCAGCCCGGTTTTCGGCGTGCGCTTGCCGGTGAGTTCCAGCACCAGCGGATGGGTGCGCAGGCGCACGGCGGCGATGGTGTTCACCGCCTCGCCAAGTTCCTCGCGCAGCTGCTGGCAGCCGTCGATGGTGGGATGGATGACGATGCCGCAGGCGAAGGGCTTGTACGAATTGAGGCCGGCTTCCCAGCTCTCGCCGAGCCCGCCGAGGATTTCGTTGTAATCCTGCTTGGTGGAGAGCACGTTGGCGAAGCCGCGCGGCGCCTCGATTGCCTGCAGCGAGCTGTCGAAGCCGGCCTTGGCGAGGAAGGCGGCGAGGGCGCCGTTGCGGGCGGCGGCGCCGGGATGCAGGCTCTTGCACATGGTGCCGAACATTTCGCGCAGGCCCGAGGCCTGCGTCGCGGCGATGCCGAGCGCCCAGGTCATCTGCGTCGCGTCGAGCTTCAGCATGTGGCCGACGGCGGCGGCGGCGCCGAACACGCCGGTCGTGCCGGTGATGTGCCAGCCGCGGTCGTAATGGGCGGGGTAGACGCTGTTGCCGATGCGGCATTCCACCTCCACGCCGACGATCAGCGCGTTGAGGAAGTCGGCGCCGGTCATCGGGTGATATTCCGCCGCCGCCAGCAGGGCGGAGGCGACCGGGCCGGCGGGGTGGATGATGGTCTTCAGATGGGTGTCGTCATAGTCGAGCACGTGGGAGGAGATGCCGTTGATCAGCGCCGCATTCGGCACGTCGAGCCGCTCGCCCCGCCCGATCACCGTCGCCTGCGGCTTGCCGGCGAAGGGGCCGATGCCGGCCAGCGCGCGGTCCACCGTCTCGTGGCGGGCGCCGCCGACGGCGCAGCCCATCCAGTTGAAGAAGGTGCGCACGCCCTCGGCCTGCACGGAAGCGGGAATGTCGGCGAGCCTGCAGCCGACGATCCAGGCGGCGAGCTGGCGGGTGACGTCTTTCTGGGACATTCTGTTCTCCTTTAAACGAGGCCGCGCGCGATGCCGCCGTCGACATTGATGGATTGGCCGGTGACGTAGCTGGCGAGCGGGCTGGCGAGCCAAGCGACCATGACCGCGATCTCTTCCGGCTCGGCGAAGCGCCCGAGCGGGATTTCGTGCGAGAATTCGGCGTAGATGTCGTCCACCGGCACGCCGCGCTCCGCCGCCATCTTGGTGGCGCGGTTGATCCAGAGCGCGGTCTTGGTGCGGCCGGGGCCGACCGCGTTGATGCGGATGCCCTTCTCGCCGAGTTCGAGCGCCAGCGTCTTCACGAGGCCGAGCAGCCCCGCCTTGTGGACATTGGTCATGATCTGGTGGGCATAGGGCATCTTCGCCGCCGCCGCGCCGAGCGTGACGATGGCGGGCGCCTCGCCCGCCGCCAGCACGGGCAGGGCGGCGCGCACGGTGCGCACGGTGGAGAGCACGTTGAACTCGTAGCTGGCGAGCCAGTCCGCATCGCCGAGCGTGTCGAAATCCGCCCGCACGCTGCCGCCCACCGCGCTGACGAGGATGTCGAGGGCGCCCCAGCGGGCGCGTGCCTCGCCCATCAGCGCCTCGGCGGAGGCGGCATCCTTCACCACGTCGGCGACGAAGACCTCCGGCGCGCGGCCGGTCGCCGCTTCCAGGCGGGCGCGGGCGGCGTCGAGATTGTCGCGGCTGCGCGAGGCGATGATCACCTCTGCGCCCTCGCGCAGGAGGATCGCGGCGGTGGCCTCGCCGATACCGTAGCTGCCGCCGACGATGACGGCGCGGCGGCCGTCAAACCCCAGATTCATAATGGCTCCTCAGAACGAAGCGGTAGACGCGGAAGACGATCAGGA
>JAEYTJ010000013.1 GCA_023434095.1 Pseudomonadota bacterium
ACCAGGGCGAGGCGCTGAGCCTGTCCGACCGCATCGTGGTGATGAACCGCGGCGAGGTGCAGCAGGTGGCGGCGCCGGTCGATCTCTACCGCACCCCGGCCAACGGCTTCGTCGCCTCCTTCATCGGCGAGATCAACGCGCTGCCGGTGGCGCGCTATGAGCGCGACGGGGCGGAGGCGGCGCTGGTGCTGCCCGGTGCCGGGCGGCTGAGCGCGGCGGCACAGCCGCACTGGAGCTTCACCCACGGTGCCGAGGTGCGCGCCTTCCTGCGGCCGGAGCATGTGCGCCCGGCCCTGCCCGGCGAGGACGGCCCCAACATCCTGCGCGGGGTGGTGGCGGCGCATATCTACCAGGGCTCGCACACCATCACCCGCGTGGAGATGGAGGACCTCGGCCTGATCGAGACCCGCGTCACCGGCGCCGACATCGTCGCCGCGCACCCGGTCGGCGCGTCGATCGCGCTGGTGCTGGACCTCGGCGAGGCGGTGCTGCTGGCCGCCCACTGAGCGCGTCACGGGCACACTCGTCGCCCCGCACGGGCCGTTCACCGTCCCTCTGACCGACAATCCCGTCGCCTTCGCGCCGCGGCCTGCCCAGATGCGGGCCGGCGGGTCGCCGCCGCGCGCCGCGCTTCGAAAGCCGGCAGCTGAGCCGAGCCAAGGCCGAGTCCCTTCAAAGCCGCTCCGAGGAGCGCCGGCGCACCGCCGGCCTTCCCCTCGTACCCGCGCTCTTGTCTGCTCTCCGCAACTGGTATAATGACTATATCAAGATATGAGTGAGCGCAGACTCACCGCGAGAGGAAACGCATGACAGGCCGGGCGGCGGCGCGCATGGCGCGGCGGAGCGGCTTGGCGTGCCGAGCCAGGAGTGCCGCATGCCCGCCCCCCGCCGGATCGAAGCCGACTATCTGATCGAGACCGCCTACGATCCTCGCCGCGCCGTCGAGGCCATGGCGGGCGAACAGTCGAGCGGCACCTTCGTCGCCATACCCGGCGAGACGCCGGAGCTGAAGGAGCGCTCCGCCGCGCGGATCGAGGCGCTTGAGGTGCTCGGCACCGTCGAGACGCCCTCGCTGCCCGGCGCCGGCCGTCCCGAGGGCGGGGTGATCCAGCGGGCGCGCGTCACCCTGTCCTGGCCGATGGACAATCTCGGCCCCTCGTTGCCGAACCTGCTGGCGACGGTGGCCGGCAACCTGTTCGAGCTGAAGCAGTTCTCCGGCCTGCGCCTCACCGACATCCGCCTGCCGCAGGATTTCGCGCTGGCCTATGGCGGGCCGAAATTCGGCATCGCCGGCACGCGCCGCCTCGCCGGCGTCGAGGGGCGCCCGATCATCGGCACCATCGTCCAGCCGAGCGTCGGCTACGGCCCGCAGGAGACGGCGGACCTCGTGAAGCTGCTGGCGGAAGCGGGCATCGACTTCATCAAGGACGACGAATTGCAGTCCGACGGCCCGCATTGCCGCTTCGAGGACCGTGCCCGCGCGGTGATGCGCGTCGTCAACGACCATGCCGAC
Organism: Pseudomonadota bacterium; assembly: GCA_023434095.1. Taxonomy (GTDB): domain Bacteria; phylum Pseudomonadota; class Alphaproteobacteria; order Rhizobiales; family Xanthobacteraceae; genus Ancylobacter. The sequence goes on from JAEYTJ010000013.1 coordinate 1,514, forward strand.
CGCACCGGCAAGAAGGTGATGTTCGCCTTCAACCTGACCGGCGAGATCGACCAGATGCGCCGCCGCCACGATCTCGTGCAGGAACTGGGCGGCACCTGCGTCATGGCCAGCCTCAACTCGGTCGGCCTCGTCGGCATGATCGAGCTCGGCCGCTTCACCGAGCTGCCTTTGCACGCCCACCGCAATGGCTGGGGCTATCTCTCGCGCGCGCCGATGCTCGGCTGGTCCTATGTCGCCTGGCAGAAGATCTGGCGGCTGGCCGGCGCCGACCACATGCATGTCAACGGGCTCTCCAACAAGTTCTCGGAGCCGGACGAGAGCGTCATCGCCTCCGCGCGCGAGTGCCTAACGCCGCTGTTCGACGACAAGCCCTGCATCGCCATGCCGGTGTTTTCCTCCGGCCAATCCGCCAAGCAGGCGCCCGGCACCTATGCCGCGCTGGGTTCGGCGGACCTGATCTTCGCCGCCGGCGGCGGCATCATGGCCCATCCCGACGGCCCGGCCGCCGGGGTCGCCTCGCTGAAGGAAGCGTGGGACGCGGCGATGAGCGACGTGCCGCTCGCCGATTATGCCCGCGACCATGCCGCGCTCGCCCGCGCGCTGGAGACCTACGCGGCATGAGCGCGGCCCCCGCCTCCTCCCCCGCACTGCCCGCCGGGCCGCTCGTCGCCTTCTATGGCGACGACTATACCGGCTCGTCGGCGGTGATGGAGGTGCTGAGCTTCGCCGGCCTGCCGACGGTGCTGTTTCTCGGCCCGCCGACACCGGCGCAGCTCGCCCGTTTCCGTGACAGGCGCGCCATCGGCATTGCCGGCGTCGCCCGCTCGCAGCCGCCGGACTGGATGGATGCGCATCTGCCGCCGATCTTCGCGCAGCTCGCCGCCCTGAACGCCTCGATCAGCCACTACAAGGTCTGCTCCACCTTCGATTCCGCCCCGCATGTCGGCTCGATCGGCCGCGCGGCGGAGATCGGCGAGCGCCTTCTCGGCGGGGCGTGGCATCCGCTCGTGGTCGGCGCGCCGGCCATCGGCCGCTACCAAGCCTTCGGCAATCTGTTCGCCGCCATCGACGGCACCGGCTACCGGCTCGACCGCCACCCGGTGATGGCGCGCCATCCGGTGACGCCGATGAACGAGGCAGATGTACGCAGGCACCTCGCACGGCAGACCGACCTGCCGGTCGGCCTCGTCGACTTCGTCGCCATGAAGACGGGGCGCGCCGACGACCAGCTGGCGGCCGCGCGCGCGGCGGGCGCCCGCATCCTCGCCCTCGACGTGCTCGACGACGAGACGCTGGCCGAGGCCGGCCGGCTGGTGTGGGAGCATCGCGGCGAACGCCTGTTCGCCCTCGGCTCGCAGGGGCTGGAATACGCGCTCGTCGCCCATTGGCGGCGGGCCGGCCTGCTGGCGGAGGAATCCTCGGCCCCGCCGCCCGCGCGAACCGAGCGCCTCGCCGTCGTCTCCGGTTCCTGTTCGCCGATCACGGCGGCGCAGATCGGCCACGCGCTCGATCACGGTTTTGCTGGCATCCGGCTGGACGCCCGCCTCGCGGTCGAGCGGGCGGCCTGGGCCGCCGAACTGGAGCGCGGGACCGCCGCCGCGCTTGGCGCGCTGGGCCATGGGCACGACCCGCTCGTCTTCACCGCCGGCGGCCCGGACGACCCGGCGGTGCCGGCGCTGGGAGAGGCGATCGAGGCGGCCGGCGCCGCCCCGGCCGAGGTGAATGCGCGCATCGGCGACGGGCTCGGCCGGGTGCTGGACGCCGTGGTGCGCCGGGCGGCCCTCACCCGCGCCATCATTTCCGGCGGCGACACGTCGGGCCATGCCGGCATGGCGCTCGGCATCTATGCGGTGACCGCGCTGGCGCCGCTCGCGCCCGGCTCGCCGCTCTGCCGCGCTCATGCCGAGGGGGCCCATGAAGGGCTCGAAATCGCTTTCAAGGGCGGCCAGATGGGCCGGCCGGACTTCTTCAGCGCCGCGAAGGGCGGCGCCGCCGACCATTGAACAGGGAGAGGACCTCAGATGAACAAGATCGCCTTGCTGGGCGCCGGCGGAAAGATGGGCGTCCGGCTCGCCACCAATCTCCAGGGCTCGCCCTATGAGGTGATGCATGTCGAGCCGACCGAAGCCGGCCGCGCCCGGCTGAAGGAAAAGACCGGGCTCGACTGCGTCGACGGCGACAACGCGCTCGCCGATGCCGATGCCGTGCTGATGGCGGTTCCCGACCGCCTGATCGGCAAGATCGCCCACACCTTCATCGAGAAGGTGAAGCCCGGCACCGCCATCATCATGCTCGACGCCGCCGCTCCGCATGCGGGGGAACTGCCGAAGCGCGACGACGTCACCTATTTCGTCACCCATCCCTGCCATCCGCCGATCTTCAACGACGAGGTGACGGAAGAGGCGAAGAACGACTTCTTCGGCGGGGTGCATGCCAAGCAGCACATCGTCTGCGCGCTGATGCAGGGTCCGGAAGAGCACTACGCCCAGTGCGAGCAGATCGCCCGCACCATCTACAAGCCGGTCATGCGCGCCCATCGCTGCACGGTCGAGCAGGTCGCCATCATGGAGCCGGCGCTGGCCGAGACCATCGGCGCCACGCTCTGCCTCGCCCTGCGCGAGGCGACCGACGAGGCGGTGCGCCGCGGCGTGCCGCGCCAGGCGGCGACCGACTTCCTTCTCGGCCACCTCACCATCGAACTGGCCATTGCCTTCGAGGTATTCCCGGAAGGCAGGTTCTCCGACGGCGCGCTCTATGCCATCGATCAGGCCCGCCCGCAGATCTTCCGGGAAGGCTGGCTGGAGCGCATCTTCGACCCGAAGGCCGTGCAGCGCTCGGTCGAGGAAATCTGCAACCCGCCCAAGGCCGCGTAACGTTTCGACTTCCAGCGGAGGCGGCCTTCCGCCTCCGTCTGCGCCCGAGAACAGGAAAACCGTCCGGGCAAAACCGATCAACCCGTGAGGAAACGCCATGTCGACCAACGTCCGTCTCTCGGCCGCGCTTGCCGTCGCGCTCATCGCCGCCCCCGTCGCCGCCCACGCCGCCGACGAGGTTCAGGAGCGCACGCTCAAATTCGGCTACAGCACCTTCGAGGCCCATCCGCTCGGCCAGGGGGCGAACAAGTTCGTCGCGCTGGTCGACGAGAAGAGCGGCGGCAAGATCAAGATGAAGGTCTATCCGGCCACGCAGCTGGGCTCGGAGACGCAGACCATCTCCGCCACGCAGGGCGGCGTGCAGGACATCGTCGGCACCTCGACCGCGCCCATCGTCGGCCTCGTCAAGGAATACGCGATCTTCGACCTGCCCTTCCTCCTCGCCAACGAGAAGCAGGCCGACGCGCTGGTCGACGGCCCCGTCGGCCAGGCGCTGCTGGCCAAGCTGCAGGAGAAGAACCTCGTCGGCCTCTGCTTCTTCGAGAACGGATTCCGCAATGTCACCAACAGCAAGCGCCCGATCAACACCGCCGAGGACGTTTCCGGCCTGAAGATCCGCGTGATGCAGAACCCGGTCTATATCGAGGCCTTCAAGACGCTGGGCGCCAATGCCGTGCCGATGCCGTGGCCGGAGGTGTACACGGCGCTGGAATCGGGCGCCATCGACGCGCAGGAGAACCCGTTCGGCATCATCTATGTGAACAAGCTGAACGAGGTGCAGAAATATGTCAGCGTCACCAAACACGCCTATTCGCCCTGGGCGGTGATGATGAGCAAGAAGCTCTGGGACAAGCTCTCGCCCACCGAGCAGAAGATCTTCATGGACAGCTGCAACGAGGCCAAGACCTACCAGCGCCAGGTCAGCCGCGCCGAGGATGCCAAGATCATCGCCGAGCTGAAGGAGCGCGGCATGCAGATCAACGAGCCGAGCGCGGCGCAGCTTGCCGCGCTGAAGGCGAAGATGCAGCCGGTGATCGCCAAGTACAGCGAGACGCTCGGTGCCGATCTGGTGAAGCAGGCGCAGGATTCCATCGCCGCCTCCCAGTGAGCCCGGCCGCCGCAGCGCCTTGCCCCGCCCGGCCTGCGCCGGCAGCGAGATGATACGACCCGCCGCCGCGTCCCGTCCCTCCCGGGAGAAGCGGCGGCGGGGCCGGGCTGTCGGCCCGGCGCTTCACAACCACGCCCAATGGAGACGCGGATGTCCCGGCTCGTGGACGCCTACTTCACCCTGCTGAAGATCCTCTGCGCGTTGCTGCTGGCCGGCATGGTGGTGCTGGTGTTCGGTAATGTCGTGCTGCGCTACGGCTTCAACTCCGGCATCACCCTGTCGGAAGAGGTCTCCCGCTGGATGTTCGTCTGGTTGACCTTCCTCGGCTCGATCATCGCCCTGCGCGAGCGCGGCCATCTCGGGGTCGACGCGCTGGTGCGGCGGCTGCCGCTCTGGGGCAAGAAGCTGTGCTTCGTCGCCAGCCACGGCCTCATCATCTACGCCATCGTGCTGTTCCTCATGGGCACGTGGCAGCAGACGCTCATCAACTGGGACGTGGTGGCGCCGGCCTCCGGCGCGTCGGTCGCCGTGTTCTACGGCGTGGGGCTCGTCTTCGGGGTCTCCACGATCCCGCTGCTGCTGGCCGATCTGTGGCGCGTGCTCAGCGGCCGGGCCGGCGAAGGCGAGCTGATCGCGGTGCGCGAATCCGAGGAGGAGAGCGTCGACGAGGTGCAGCGCCGCCACCTTGCCGCCGATGCCGGCGAGCTGTCGGCACCGGGCGCCCGCCGCCGCGTGGGAGAAGCGACATGACCATCGCCGTCTTCTCGCTCTCGCTGCTCGGATGCATGGCGATCGGCATGCCGATCGCCTTCGCGCTGCTGCTCTCGGGCATCGCGCTGATGCACTATCTCGACATCTTCGATCCGCAGATCGTGGCGCAGAACCTGATCAACGGCGCGGATTCCTTCCCGCTGATGGCGGTGCCCTTCTTCATGCTCGCCGGCGAACTGATGAACACCGGCGGCCTGTCCAGGCGCATCGTCAACGTGGCGCTGGCCGCCGTCGGCCATGTGAAGGGCGGCCTCGGCTACGTCGCCATCCTCGCCGCCTGCGTTATCTCCGCCCTGTCGGGCTCGGCCGTGGCGGACGCCGCCGCGCTCTCCGCCCTGCTGGTCCCGATGATGGTGCGCGCGGGACACGACAAGGCCCGCTCGGCCGGCCTCATCGCCGCCTCCAGCGTCATCGGCCCGATCATCCCGCCCAGCATCGGCTTCGTCATCTTCGGCGTCATCGGCGGCGTCTCGATCACCAAGCTGTTCCTCGCGGGGCTGGTGCCGGGGCTGCTCATCGGCTTCGCGCTGGCGCTCGCCTGGTGGTGGGAGGTGCGCAAGGAGAACGTCCAGCCCCCGCCGCGCCAGAGCGCCGGCGCGCTGGTCAAGGCACTGGTCGACGGGATCTGGGCGCTGATGCTGCCCGTCATCATCATTTTCGGCCTCAAGCTCGGCGTATTCACCCCGACGGAATCGGCCGTGGTGGCGGCGGTCTACTCGCTTTTCGTCGCGACCTGCGTCTATCGCGAACTGAAGGTCACGGAACTGCTCGCGGTCTTCGTCGCTGCGGCGAAGACGACGGCGGTCGTCATGTTCCTGGTGGCCGCCGCGCTGGTCGCCTCCTGGCTGATCACCGTGTCCGACATCACCGGCGACCTCGTGGCCATGCTGGAGCCCCTGCTCGACAGCCCGACGCTGCTGCTGCTCGCCATCATGGCGGTGGTGATCATCGTCGGCACCGCCATGGACATGACGCCCACCATCCTCATCCTGACGCCGGTGCTGATGCCCATCGTCAAGGCGGCCGGCATCGATCCCGTCTATTTCGGCGTGCTGTTCATCGTGAACAATTCCATCGGCCTGATCACCCCGCCGGTGGGCACCGTGCTGAACGTGGTCTCCGGCGTCGCCCGGATCCGGCTGGAGCCGCTGATGAAGGCCGTTACGCCCTTCATGATCGCCCAGTTCGTCGTGCTGTTCCTGATGGTCCTGTTCCCACAGCTCGTGATGTGGCCGCTGCGGTTCATCGGGCATTGAGCCGTGCGCGATACGACGGCCGGTGGTATGCTGAATGCACCAGAGTGAACCGGACGGGACGTCGGGTTCGGACAGGAGCGTATGAATGGCTGATCTCTCGGACACCATAGTGCGTCGAAAGCTGTCGCATGAGGTCTTCGATCGCCTGAAGACGCTGATCACCTCGGGCGAACTGGGGCCCGGCGACGCCATGCCCTCCGAGCGCGACCTGATGGAGCGCTTCGGCGTCGGCCGCCCCGCCATCCGCGAGGCGATGCAGGCGCTCGCCAATATCGGCCTCATCGCCATCACCCATGGCGAGCGGGCCCGTGTGCAGCAGCTTTCCGCGCGCTCGCTGTTCCAGCAGGTAGACCTCACGGCGCAGATCCTGCTCTCCGCCTCGCCCGACAGCCTGGAGCATCTCAAGCAGGCCCGCCGCTTCTTCGAGCGCGGCATGGCGCGCGAGGCGGCCCAGCGCGCCAGCGCGGCGGATATCGACGCCCTGCGCGCCATCCTCGACCAGCAGGCCAAGGCGGTGAGCGAGCCCAAGCAGTTCATCGCCTATGACATGCGCTTCCACACCCAGATCGCGGCGATCTCCGGCAACCCGATCTTCGAGGCGGTGAGCGAGGCCATGCTGTCCTGGCTGCGCCAGTACTACACGGAAATGCTCACTTGGTCCGGCCGCGAGAACGTGACCCTGGTCGAGCATGACGAGATCATCGACCACATCGCCCGCCACGACGCGGACGGCGCGGAAGCGCTGATGGTCAAGCATCTCGACCGTTCCAGCGCGCTGTTCACGCGGCCAGCGTAAGGCTCAACCTTCCACACGCAGCACCGCATAGGGCGGCAGGGTGAAGAGCGGGCTCCCGGCCTCCACTGGGCGCGGCCCGTTACCGCCGAGCACGGCGACCTCGTCCAGCAGCCGCGCCCGTCCGGCAAAGGGCAGGGCCAGCGTCTGTTCGTGCGGGGTGAGGTTTGCGGCCAGAAGCACCCGGTCGCCGCCGGGCGTGGCGCCGGCCAGCGCCAGCACGCGCGCCGGGTCGCTCGAAACCATGGAAAATGCCGGCCTGCCGCCGCCTTCCGCCAGCCAGCGCGCGGCATGGAAGACGGGGCGGCGGCGGTCGCGCCGCGCATCGGCCAGCAGCCCGAATGGGCCGGTGAGCGCCGCGCCGATGAAGCTCTCCACCCCCGCCTCGACGAGGCGCGCGGCATAGCCGACCATCCACGCGGCGGCGAACAGGCCATCCTGACGGGGGTCCTGCTCCGCCATCGGCAGGCGCCGGCGCTCCGGGTTCGGCATCACCCGCGATCCATAGGGATTCTGGCGCATGCCGAGGGTGGAAGGACCGATCCGGTAGCGCGTGCCGGCACCGATGATGGCCCGCGCCGAGCGCAGGATGAAGGGCAGCGCCTCCAGCGACTGCATGACCGAGCGGTCGTCGGCATCGTGAACGATGGGGCAGGTGCAGTGGGTGACGTAGTCCAGCAGCGCCACCGGCGGGCGCTTGCGGTTCAGCTCGGTGAAGTAGCTGAACATGCCGCCGCCGAGCGTGAGCCCGGGAAAGGCGCGGCGCGCGGCGGCGTAGATCTCTTCCAGCGGCGGACAGGGCGGCCAGACGCTGCCGGGCGGTGTGGAACGCCGGTCGACCGCGGGGCTCACGGCGAGCGCGTCCAGCCGCAGCCCCGCCGCCGCCACCTGCCGGGCGAGGTCGGAAAACTCGTCGTCGAGCGGGCGGGCACAGGGCACCACGGCTTCCAGCACGCGCCCGCTCGCCTGCGTCGCGGCGAGGGCGGCGAAGGCCGCGAGTTCGGCCGGACCGTGGCCGGCGGTGGGGTCGAAGTGGAACAGCAGGGTCTGCGGCGCGACGATGGCCAGTTCGTCGCGGGCGTCATACGTCGCGGCCGTCTCTTCAGGGGCGATCACCAGCCCGAATGCCGGCAGCAGCCCTCGGGCCGCACCGAGGGTGAGCGTCACCGGCGTGTCGTCGCGCCGGAACACCGGGGCGGCGCCCTCCGCCACGATGTCGAGCGTCACGCGCTGGCGTACCGGCACGCCGGCCGGGAGCACATAAGGCCAGGGCAGCGCCAGCGGACGGACATAGGTCTTGTAGGAGGCGTCCGACCAGTTGCGCTGGTCCTCCATCTCGAAGGCGTCGCCCTCCATGCGGCAGGTCGCGCGAATGCCGGGCGCCACGGCGTGGGTGATGGCCCGCATGTCCCTGAAGGGCTGCGCCGGGTCGATGAGGTCCGGCAGGCGCGCCGCCGCCCGGCTTGCGTCGACATGCTCCACCTCAACCTCGGTGCCGGCGAGGCCGACGACGGGGTGGAGGATGGTGAAACCGCAGCGATTGGTGAGGAAATCAGCCTCCGGCAGCGCTTCGCCCTCGAAGACGAGGCGGTTCGGCGCGCCGGTGATACGGCCCTCATAGGCCAGCCGCTCGCCGCCGGAAGCGACGCACTGCGCGCGGTAGCGGACCTCGAAGCGCCCCTCCCCCTCTTCGACGACGATATCGCCGAGGGTCGGCGCGTAGGTGCCCCAGTCGCGGTCGCGCACCACGAAGGAAATCGCCCGCAACACCTCGATGCCGTGGACGCGGATGTTGCGCAGATTGCCCTCGACCAGCTCGGCGCTCAGCGGACCGGCGACGAGCCGGCGGACCGGCGCCTCCGGCTCGGGCGTGCCGAACAGCGCCAGCCGCCGCGCCTCGGGAGAGACGGTGGCGGTCATGGCGCCACGCCCTCCGGCGCCCGGGGAGCGGCACGCCGGCGGCGCACCGCCCGGCCGCCCGCCAGCGCCAGCACGGCGATGACCACCAGCCCCTGGACGATGTCCTGCGTCCCCGCCGGCAGGCCGGCGACCTGCATCGTCGTCACGATCAGGATCAGCAGGAAGCTGCCGCACAACGTGCCGAGCGCGGTGGAGGAGCCGCCGAAGATCAGTGAGCCGCCGAGCACCACGGCACCCAGCGACTGCAGCAGGTAGGGCTGGCCCATCTCCAGGAAGGCGCCCCCGACATAGGCGCCGAGCAGCATGCCCGTCAGCGCCGCCAGCAGCGCCGAGGCGAGGAAGGCGCCGGTGACGACGCGGCCGGTGCGGATGCCGGCGAGAGCCGCCGCACGCTCGTTCTGTCCGACCGCGCAGAGCCGGCGTCCATAGACCGTGTGCCGGAGCAGCAGCCCCACAAGCACGGTCGCCGCCAGGGCGATCAGCAGCATGAGCGGCACCCCCTCGACCCGGCCGGCGGCCAGCGTCTTGAGCAGAGGACTCATGGAGAAGCCGGCGGCCCAGCGATTGGCGATGAGCGTCGCGGTGGCGAGGATGGCGATGATGGCGGGGATGCGCAGCACCACGACGAGCAACGCGTTGGCGAGCCCCGCCACGAGGCCGATGCCCAGCACCGCCGCCAGCGCCAGCGGCAGGCGCGCATCCGAGCCGGCGGCCACCACGATGCCGGCATAGGCGCTCAGCGTCAGCACGCTGGCGATGGACAGGTCGATATTGCCGCGCCCGGTGGTGACGACCAGCATCTGGCCGAGCG
>JAEYTJ010000021.1 GCA_023434095.1 Pseudomonadota bacterium
CCGTGCCGGCGGCGAGGCCGACCAAGGCGAAGCCCATATGGCCGATGGAGGAATAGGCCATCAGGCGCTTGAAGTTGCGCTGGCCGATGGCGGCGAAGGAGCCGAGCGCCATCGAGGCGATGGAGACGAAAACGATGATCTGCTGCCACTGATGAACGACGTTGGGCAGCGCCTCCATGGCGAAGCGCACGAACACCGCCATGGCCGCCACCTTCGGCGCCGAGGCGAAGAAGGCGGTGACGGGCGCCGGCGCGCCCTCATACACGTCCGGCGTCCACATGTGGAACGGCACGGCCGAGACCTTGAAGCACAGGCCGGCGAAGGTGAACACGATGCCGAAGATCAGCCCGAGCGAGGGCTCGCGCGCCGCCTGCGCGATCTGGGCGAAGTTAGCCGAGCCGGTGAAGCCATAGATCACCGAGGCACCGTAGAGCAGCATGCCGGAGGAGAGCGCGCCGAGCACGAAATACTTCAGGCCGGCCTCGGTGGAGCGCACGGAATCGCGGTTATTGGCGGCGATCACGTAGAGCGCGAGGCTCATCAGTTCGAGGCCCATATAGAGCGCGATGAGGTCGCCGGCCGAGATCAGCACCATCATGCCGAGGGTCGAGAGCAGCACCAGAACCGGGTACTCGAAACGATCCTGCTTCTCGATCTTCAGCCAGTCCACCGACATGGCCAGCGTGCCGCCGGCACCGATGAGCGCCAGCACCTTCATGAAGCGGCCGAACGCGTCGACCTGGAAGGCGCCGTTGAACAGCGTCGCATCGGCGGGACCGATGAGCACCAGCACCAACGCGCCGAACAAAGCGGCGAGCGCCAGCCCGTTCACCGTATCGGTCGACTTCGGCCCGGCAAAGGCGCCGATCATGAGTAGCGCCAGCGCGGACAGCGCCAGCAGGAGTTCGGGCAGCGCGGGGCCGAGCGCGGCGAGGGAGAGGGTCATTGGACGGGCTCCGCGATGGTCATGGGTCGGATCAAGGCAGCACCAGCGCGGCGGCCTTGACGGCGCCGACGGCGATGTCGGCGCGGGCAACGATCGCATTCACTGCGACATTGCAGGCGTCGAGGATCGGCTGCGGCCAGACGCCGAACAGGATGGTGAAGAACAGCAGCGGCACGAGCGAGGCCATCTCGCGCGCGTTCACGTCGCCGAGGCCCTTCAGGCTGTCCTTCTCCAGCGGACCGAAAATGATCCGCCGGTAGAGCCAGAGCGCATAGGCCGCCGAGAGGATCACGCCTGTTGTGGCGAAGAAGGCGACCCAGGTGTTGCGGCCGAAGGTGGCGAGCAAGGTGAGGAACTCACCGATGAAGCCCGACGTGCCCGGCAGGCCGACATTGGCCATGGTGAACACCATGAACAGCGTGGCGTAGATCGGCATGCGGAAGACGAGACCGCCATAGGCGGAAATCTCACGGGTGTGCATGCGGTCATAGACCACGCCGACGCACAGGAACAGCGCGCCCGAGACGAAGCCGTGGCTCACCATCTGGAACACCGCGCCCTGGATGCCTTCCTGGGTCAGGGTGAAGATGCCCATCGTCACATAGCCCATATGGGCGACGGAGGAGTAGGCGATCAGCTTCTTCATGTCCTCCTGCATCAGCGCGACCAGCGAGGTGTAGACGATCGCGATCACCGAGAGCGTGAAGACGAAGGGGGCGAAATAGGCCGACGCCTCCGGGAACATGGGCAGCGAGAAGCGCAGCAGGCCGTAGCCGCCCATCTTCAGCAGGATGCCCGCCAGAATGACCGAGCCGGCGGTCGGCGCCTCGACATGTGCGTCGGGCAGCCAGGTGTGGACCGGCCACATCGGCATCTTCACCGCGAAGGAGGCGAAGAAGGCCAGCCACAGCCAGTGCTGCATCCCCGAGGGGAAGTTGAAGGTGAGCAGCTGGGTGATGTCGGTCGTGCCGGCCTGCCAGTACATGGCCATGATGGCGAGCATCATCAGCACCGAGCCGGCGAGCGTGTAGAGGAAGAACTTGAACGTCGCGTAGATGCGCCGCTTGCCACCCCAGATGCCGATGATGAGGAACATCGGGATCAGGCCGCCTTCGAAGAAGAAGTAGAACTGCAGCAGGTCCAGCGCCGCGAAAGTGCCGATCATCAGCGTTTCGAGGACCAGGAAGCAGATCATGTACTCCTTCACGCGGTGCTGGATCGATTCCCAGCTCGCCAGGATGCACATGGGCATCAGCAGCGTGGTCAGCACGATGAAGGGCAGCGAGATGCCGTCGACGCCCATCCGGTAGGCGGCGACGTCACCCAGCCAGGGCTGGTACTCCGTGAACTGGAAGTCCGGGTTCGACGGGTCGAAACCCACCAGCAGCAGCAGCGAGATGACGAAGGTGACGAGCGTCGCCCACAGCGCCACCCAGCGGGCGTTGCGCTTGGCGACCTCGTCGTCGCCGCGGATCATCAGGACGATCAGCAGCGCGCCGACGAGCGGCAGGAAGGTGACGACGGAGAGAATGGGCCACTCATACATCAGTGCGCGCCCCCGAACATGAACCAGGTGATGAAGGCCGCGACACCCACCAGCATCACGAAGGCGTAGTGGTAGAGGTAGCCGGTCTGCAGCCGCACGACCCGGTTGGTCACGTCGATGACGCGCGCCGAGACGCCGTTCGGGCCGTAGCCATCGATGACCCGCATGTCGCCCTGCTTCCACAGGAAGCGGCCGAGCCACATGGTCGGGCGGACGAACAGGAAGTCATAGAGCTCGTCGAAGTACCACTTGTTGAGCAGGAAGCGGTACAGAACGTCGTTCTGCTTGGCGAGCGCCTTCGGGACGGCGGTGTTGGCGATGTACATCCAGTAGGCGAAGACGAAGCCGAGCGCCATCATCACCGTCGGGGCCCACTTCGCCCAGGCCGGGATGTGGTGCATCTCTTCCAGGATCTTGTTGTCCGTGCCCATGAAGATCGACTCCCGGAAGAAGTGATCGACATCGTGCCCGACGAAGTACGGGTAGAGGATCATGCCGGCAAACAGCGCGCCGAGCGAGAGCACGCCGAGCGGGATCAGCATGGTCAGCGGCGATTCATGCGCGTGGTCGAACGTGTGGTGGTCCGCGCGGGTCTTGCCGTGGAAGGTCATGAACATCTGCCGCCAGGTGTAGAAGGCGGTGAGCGCCGCCGCCGCCACCGTCATCACCCAGGCATAGGTGGCGAAGGGGCTGTGGCTGACGAAGGCGGTCTCGATGATCGCGTCCTTTGAGAAATAGCCGGCGGTGAAGGGGAAGCCGGTCAGGGCCAGGCCGCCGATCATCATGGTGGCATAGGTGAACGGGATCTTCCGCCACAGGCCGCCCATGTGCCGCATGTCCTGCTCGTGGTGCATCGCGTGGATGACCGAGCCGGCGGCAAGGAACAGCAGCGCCTTGAAGAAGCCGTGCGTGAGCAGGTGGAACACGCCGACCGAATAGGCGCCTGTGCCCAGCGCGACGAACATGTAGCCGAGCTGCGAGCAGGTGGAATAAGCGATCACCCGCTTGATGTCGTTCTGCACGCAGCCGATCGTCGCCGCGAAGAAGGCGGTGGAGGCGCCGACGAACAGCACCACGTTCAGCGCCGTCTGCGCCAGCTCGAACAGCGGCGAGAGCCGGGCGACCATGAACACGCCGGCCGTCACCATGGTGGCGGCGTGGATCAGCGCCGAGACCGGGGTCGGGCCTTCCATCGCGTCCGGCAGCCAGGTGTGCAGGCCGAGCTGCGCCGACTTGCCCATGGCGCCGATGAACAGCAGCA
>JAEYTJ010000056.1 GCA_023434095.1 Pseudomonadota bacterium
GGAAGGCGCGCAGCTGCGCGGGATCGACATCGCGGGCAATGAAGCTCTGGCCGATGCCGCGCGCCAGGATGAAGGTGAGCGCGCCGCGCGAGACCTTCTTGTCCTGCGCGATCAGGTCCATCAGCCCATCCGTATCGGGCAGGGCACCGGGAATGTCGGCGATGCGGGTCGGCAGGCCAACCGTGCGCAGATGGGCCTCCACCCGCTCGGCGTCGGCCGGGGCGCACAGGCCCTGCGCGGCGGAAAAGCGGAAGGCCTGCGCCATGCCCACCGCCACCGCCTCGCCGTGCAGAAGGCGCTGCGAGAAGCCGGCGCCCGCTTCCAGCGCATGGCCGAACGTATGGCCGAGATTGAGCAGGGCGCGGTCGCCCGTCTCCTTCTCGTCGCGGCTGACCACGGCGGCCTTGGAGGCGCAGCTGGTGGCGATGGCCTCGATGCGCTCCGCCCCGCCGCGGAACACGGCCTCCCACCGGCGTTCCAGCCAGCCGAAGAACGGCGCGTTGTCGATCAGCCCGTATTTGGCGACCTCGGCGTAGCCGGAGCGGAACTCGCGCAGCGGCAGCGTGTCGAGCGCGGTGGTGTCGGCCAGCACCAGGATCGGCTGGTGGAAGGCGCCGACGAGGTTCTTGCCATGGCGCGAATTGATGCCGGTCTTGCCGCCGACCGAGGAATCGACCTGCGCCAGCAGGCTGGTCGGCGCCTGCACGAAATCGACGCCGCGCCGCAGCGCTGCGGCCGCGAAGCCGGCGAGATCGCCGACGACGCCGCCGCCCAGCGCCAAGACGAGGTCGCGCCGTTCGATGCGGGCGGCGAGCAATTCGTCCACCACCTGCTCGAACACGGCGTAGCATTTGGACTTCTCGCCCGGCTCGACGAGGACGGGGGTCGGCGTCAGGCCGGCCTCGCGCAGCGAGGCCTCGACCGCGCCGAGATGGCGGTCGGCGACATTGCGATCGGTGACGATGCCGATCCGCGCACCCGGCCGCAGCGCGGCGACGCGCGGCCCCGCCTCGGCCAGCAGGCCCGGGCCAATGACGATGTCATAGGAGCGCTCGCCGAGCCCGACGCTGAGCTGCGTGCGGTCGGTTGTCGAGGGGGAAGCTGGCTTGTTCACGTCTCGTCTCCCGAACCCGGCGCGGCGAGATGGCCGGTCAGCGCCGCGATCACCGTATCGACCATCACTTCCTGCGGCACGTCATGCGACACCACGGTCACGTCGGCGCCCGCATAGACCGGGTAGCGCTGGTCGATCAGCCGGGCCAGCGTGCCCTCCGGGTCGTTCTTCAAAAGCGGCCGGTCGTCGCGCCGGCGCACCCGGCGCAGCAGCACGTCGAGCTCGGCCTTCAGCCAGACGCAGACGGCGTTTGCGGCGATGGCGGCGCGGGTGTCCGCGTTCATATAGGCGCCGCCGCCGGTGGCGAGCACCATCGGCCCGGCTTCCAGCAGGCGGGCGATCACCTTCTTCTCGCCGTCGCGGAAGGCGGGCTCGCCGCGCAGGGCGAAAATCTCCGGGATGGTCATCCCCGCCGCCTGCTCGATCTCGGTGTCGGCGTCGGCGAAGGGCAAGGCGAGACGGCGGGCGAGGCGCTTGCCGACCGAGGACTTGCCGGCGCCCATCATGCCGACGAGCACGACGGAGCGCGCGCCCAGAAGCTCGCGCAGCCTTTCCGCCTTCTCGTCGTGTTCCGGTTCCGCCGTCATCGCCCCATGCCCGCTCGCTCAAGCGCGGACTATCATCAGCGCGGAGGGGACGCAATGCGATGTCGGCCCGACACGGGCGGGGTGGAGGGGCGGTGTAACGCTCCGTTCAGACAGAGGTGGCAGGGTGAGACGGATACCGCCCGCTTCCGCCGCCGCGCCATCCGGCCTTAGGATCGGCGGAACCCCTTCTTCGAATCGTGCAGGGCCTGCTCATCCATGCCGAGCCTCATCCGCCTTCTCGTCATTCTCGGCATCCTCGGCGGCATCGGCTACGGCACGCTGTGGGCGTTCGCCACGCTGGTGAAGCCGCAGACGCGCGAGATGAGTGTCGTGGTGCCGCCGGACCGGTTCGCCAAATGAGCGCCGGTGGGGCGCGGCTTTTTCTCGACATGATGGCCGCCGAGCGCGGTGCCGGCCCGAACACGCTCGGCGCCTATCAGCGCGACCTGGAAGACTATGAGGGCTTTCTGGCGACGCAGGGCACCGAGGTGGCCCGCGCCACGACCGGCGACCTGCGCGGCTGGCTCGCCGCGCTCTCCGCCCGCGGCCTCGCCAGCGCCAGCGTCGCGCGCAAGCTCTCCGCCGTGCGCCAGTTCCACCGCTTCCTCTATGCCGAGGGCCATCGCGGCGACGACCCCGCCGCCGTTCTCGAAGGTCCGCGCCGCACCCGGCCGCTGCCCAAGGTGCTGTCGCAGGACGAGGTGACCCGCCTCATCGATACGGCGCATGCGCGCGCCGGCGAGGCTGTGCCGAGCCTCATCGAGGGTGCGCGGCGGGCCCGCACGGCGTGCTTCGTCGAACTGCTCTATGCCACGGGCCTGCGCGTTTCCGAGCTGGCGGCGCTGCCCGCCTCGGCGGCGAATGCGCGCGGCGACGCCATCATCGTGCGCGGCAAGGGCAACAAGGAACGCCTGGTCCCGCTCGGCGCCCCGGCGCGCGCGGCGATGTCCGCCTATCGGGCGGCGCTGGAGATCGTGGCGCGGGAGCGGGCGGCGAAGAGCGGGGCCAGGGCGGCGCCGGAGCGCGGGCGATGGCTGTTTCCCTCCGGCGCGGCGAGCGGGCATATCACCCGCCAGCAGGTGGCGCTGGACCTGAAGGACCTCGCTGTGGCGGCCGGGATCGACCCGGCACGGCTGTCGCCGCACGTGCTGCGCCACGCCTTCGCCAGCCATCTTCTGGCGCATGGGGCGGAACTGCGCATCGTGCAGACGCTGCTCGGCCACAGCGATATTTCGACGACGCAGATCTACACCCATGTGCTGGACGAGCGGCTGAAAAGCCTGGTGCGGGACCTTCATCCGCTCAGCGAGGGCAGCGGCGATTGAGCGCAGACGCGCGCCTGCCTTGACGTCGCCACCCTCTCGGGGCAGCTTCCGCCCGATTTCGCGGGCTGCCTTTCCGGGTAGCCCCCCTTTCCCGTAAGCCGGTTCAATCATTTCCAATGCGCAGCTACCTCGATTTTGAGAAGCCCGTGGCCGAACTCGAGGCCAAGCTGGAAGAATTGCGCGCCATGGCGGCGCAAGGCGACGCGGTTGCCATCGGCGACGATATCGCGCGGCTGGAAGGCAAGGCGCGCGAGGCGCTGCTGCAGCTCTACGCGAATCTCTCGCCCTCGCAGAAGACGCAGGTGGCGCGCCATCCGCTGCGCCCGCACTTCTCCGATTACGCCTCGGCGCTGTTCGAGGAATTCGATCCGCTGGCCGGTGACCGCAAGTTCGGCGACGACCACGCCATTCTCGGCGGTCTGGCGCGCTTTCGCGGCCGGGCCGTCTGCCTGATCGGGCAGGAGAAGGGCTCCAGCACCGAAACCCGCATCAAGCACAATTTCGGCATGGCCCGGCCCGAGGGCTATCGCAAGGCGGTGCGGCTGATGGAACTCGCCGACCGCTTCTCGCTGCCGGTGATCTCGCTGGTCGACACGGCGGGCGCCTTCCCCGGCCTCGACGCCGAGGAGCGCGGGCAGGCCGAGGCCATCGCCCGCTCGACCGATGCCTGCCTGTCGCTCGGCGTGCCCAATGTCGCGGTCATCATCGGCGAGGGCGGCTCGGGCGGCGCCATCGCCATCGCCACCGCCAACCGGGTGCTGATGCTGGAGCATTCCATCTACAGCGTCATCTCGCCGGAAGGCGCGGCCTCGATCCTCTGGCGCGACACCGCCAAGGCGCAGGAGGCGGCGATGAACATGAAGATCACCGCGCAGGACCTGCTGCGCTTCCATGTCATCGATTCCGTCATCGCCGAGCCGCCGGGCGGGGCCCATCGCGACCCCGAGGCGGCAATGCGGGCGACGGGCGACGCCATCGAGGCGGCGCTCGGGGAACTGGACGGGATGGAGCCGGGCGCGCTGCGCAAGGCGCGCCGCGAGAAGTTCCTGGCCATCGGCCGCAACCTCTGAGCCCTACGCGCAGGCCATCTCAGCGGCCGTCCGGAGCGCCTTCTCCCGGCGCCTCGCCGGGCTGTGATCGGAGGTAATCCGGCGCGGGATTGCGCCGGCCCCGGCCGCGGTATAACGCTTTGCGCAGGCGCCGTGCGCGCCGCGCTTTCGGGGAGACACCGGGGTTGAGGTTCAAAGGCTTTTCGAGCCTCTCGCATCAGGCGCCGGACCGGGGACTGCGCGCGCGCTGGCGTGGCGCCCTGCTGGCGGGCTGTGCCGCCTTGGTGCTGGCCGGCTGCAATGCCGGCGACAGCTCCTCGCCCATGTCGAAGGCCAATAAGAGCCTTTCACCGCAGACGCTGGCGCTGATCGACCAGAAGGGCATGACGAAGTCGAGCCCGATCGTGGTGCGGATATTCAAGGAAGAATCCGAACTCGAAGTCTGGAAGGAAACCACCAGCGGCGAGTACGCGCTGCTGAAGACCTACCCGATCTGCCGCTGGTCCGGCGAATTGGGGCCGAAGGTGCGGGAGGGCGACCGGCAGGCGCCGGAAGGCTTCTACACCATCACGCCCGGCCAGATGAATCCCAATTCCAGCTACTACCTCGCCTTCGACCTCGGCTTTCCCAATGCCTATGACCGGGCCTGGGGGCGTTCCGGCAGCAATCTGATGGTGCACGGCGACTGCTCCTCGCGCGGCTGCTACGCCATGACCGATGAGCAGGTGCAGGAAATCTTCGCGCTCGGCCGCGAGAGCTTCTTCGGTGGGCAGCGCTCCTTCCAGGTGCAGGCCTATCCGTTCCGGATGACCGCCGACAACTTGGTCCGCCACCGCAACAACCCGCACCTCGCCTTCTGGAAGATGCTGAAGGAAGGCAGCGACGTGTTCGAGCTGACCAAGGCGCCGCCGAAGGTGGATTATTGCGGCAAGCGCTATGTGTTCAACGCGACGCCGGTCGACCCGACCCAGAAGCTTCAGGCCTCCGCTCCCTGCCCGGACTACACGCTGCCGGAAGGGTTGGAGGAGGCGCTTGCCGGCCGCCAGAAGGATGTCAGCACCAAGATCGCCAGCGCCGGCACGCTGCAGCCTGCCGCCCCGGTCAAGACCGGCAAGGACGGCGGCATGCACAAGGTGTTCCTCGCCAAGCTGGAAAACCCCGAGCTTTCCGCGCCGGGCTCGCTGCCGCCGGTGGTGAAGCCGCCGGGCAGCGACTACGGCGTCTCGACCACCGAGCCGGCGCCGGCGGAGAGCATCGCGCTCGCCACCGCCGACACGGTCACCGAGGCCGCCGCCGTGC
>JAEYTJ010000076.1 GCA_023434095.1 Pseudomonadota bacterium
CGCTCTAACCAACTGAGCTACAGCTGCGTGCCAGAACGGCGCGGAACCTACTTTGGCGGCCGGCGCTTTGCAAGGCCGCCGCGCAGGCTTCCCCACGCAAGATGGATAACCCGCACGGCGGCCGGGCGGCGCGCCTCGCGAGGGGAGGCTCCAGATGGCATGGTTCCTGTATCGAGAGCGGCGGACGGGCGTGACGCCGGGAGGCAGGGAATGCAGACAGAGACCGATGACACGCGCAAGGCGTCCTGCGCGGCGCTGCTCGATGCGGGGCTGAGCGTGGCGGGGCTGCCGCTGGAGCCGGAACTGCGCCCGCGCGTGCTGATGCATCTGGAGACCGCCGCGGCGATGGCGGCACTGGTCATGACGTTTCCCCTGCCGGACGAGGCCGAGCCGGCCCCGGTGTACCGGCCATGAGCGCGCCGCTGGACGCCGACGCCGCGACGCTGCTCGCCGGCCCCGCCACCGACCTCGCCAATGCGGTACGGAAAGGGCGGGTCAGCGCCCGTGCCGTCGCCGAGGCGGCGCTGGCGCGGATCGAGGCGGTGGACCCGGTGCTGAACGCCTTCACCGACGTCACCCGCGAGCGGGCGCTGGTCGAGGCCGAGGCGCTCGATGCCGCCCGTGCCGGCGGGGCGACGCTGGGGCCTCTGGCGGGAGTGCCCTTCGCGGCGAAGAACCTGTTCGACCTCAAGGGCCTGCCGACGCGGGCCGGTTCGAAGATCAACCGCGACCGTGCGCCCGCCCCGCGCGACGCGACGCTGGTGGAGCGGATGAACGCGGCCGGGGCGATGTGCTTTGGCGGGCTCAACATGGGCGAATATGCCTATGACTTCACCGGCGAGAACCTGCATGACGGGCGCTCGGCCAACCCGCACGACCCGGCGCATATGTCCGGCGGCTCCTCCGGCGGCTCGGGGTCGGCGGTGGGGGGCAAGCTGGTGCCGCTGGCGCTCGGCTCCGACACCAACGGTTCGATCCGCGTGCCGTCGTCCTTCTGCGGCATTTTCGGGCTGAAGCCGACCTATGGGCGGCTGTCGCGGGCGCGCAGCTTTCCCTTCGTCGCCAGCCTCGACCATCTCGGCCCCTTCGCCCGCCATGTCGGCGACCTCGCCGCCACCTATGACGCGCTGCAGGGCCCCGATGCCGACGACCCCGCGCTGGCCGACACGCCGGCCGTGCCGACGCTTTCCACTCTCGATACGCCCGGCGACCTGAAGGTCGCCGTGCTGGGTGGCTGGTTCGCCCGGCAGGGCACGCCGCAGGCCTATGAGGCGGTGGCGCGCGCGGCGAAGGCGCTGAGCGCCACGACGACCGTCGAGCTTCCCGAGGTCGAGCGGGCTCGGGCGGCGGCCTATCTCATCTCCATGGCGGAAGGCGCGGCGCTGCACGAAGGGCGGCTGCGCGCGCGCCCCGACGCTTTCGACCCGGCGGTGCGCGAGCGGCTGCTGGCCGGGGCGGTGCTGCCGGCGACGTGGATCGCCCGCGCGCAGATCTTCCGTCGCTGGTTCCGCGACCGGGCGCTGGAACTGTTTGCCGACTGGGACGTGCTGATTGCGCCCGCGACCCCGGTGCCGGCGCCGCGCGGCGGGCAGAAGACCTTCGTGCTCGACGGGCGGGAAATGCTGGTGCGGCCCAATATCGGCATCTACACCCAGCCGATCTCTTTCATCGGCCTGCCGGTGGCTGCCGCGCCGATCCCCACGGGCGAGCGGCTGCCCATCGGCGTGCAACTCATCGCCGCCCCGTGGCGCGAGGACCGGGTGCTGCAGGCGGCGCGGGTGCTGGAGCGGGCGGGCGTCGCCTTCGCCCCCGAGCCGGTGCTGTGAGGCTCAGTCCCGGCGGAAGGCGAGATTGGCGACGAAGCCGACGCTGAGCGCCATCAGCGCGGTGGCGAGGCCGTAGATCCAGGGATGGTTCTGCGCGGCGGTGGCGACGGTCTGTTCGAAATCGATCTTCGCCACTTCCAGCGCCAGCGCACCCCGGCTGACCAGCGCGCCGTCGGCGAAGGTCTTCACCACCACCTCATACGCGCCGATGGGAGCGGTGCCGGGGATGGGAATGGTGGCCCGAAACACGTTCGGGGCGATGAACTCAACCCCGGCCGGCCGCTCGAAATACAGTCCCTGCGCCTGCTTCACCCGCAGGAAGGCCTGCCGGAAGGGATCCTGCGGCACCACATCGGCATAATCGGAGCCGATGCGTTGCAGCAGGCGGTTATTGTCCAGCCCCGCCTGCTCGTGCCGCAGCGTCTGCGCGTCGGCGATCAGGGCCGGCGGGCGACTGGCAAGCACCGCGAGATAGGAGGGGGCGGCAAGGAAGCTGCGGCTGTCCACATTCACCCAGATGCCGAGACGGCGCTCCTTGCGCCAGGTGGTGAAGCTCTCGCTCGGCCCGCGCACGGTGACCACGACGTCCTGCGGAACCGCCGGGGCCGCCGCCTCGCCGGGGTCGATGACGCCGAACAGCACCAGCGTGTCGCCGGTGAAGTTCGAGGTGATGGTGACGCGGGCCTTGGAGAGCGACAGCACCAGCTCCGCCGCGCGCGCATCCGTGCCGGCGAGCAGCAGGAGCAGAAGCGATGCGGCGAGCCACCTCATCGCGCCGCCTCGTCGATGGAGACGGCATAGAGATCGGTCGGGGTCACGATCTGGTCCACCGCGACCCGCAGGCCGACGGCGAGCACCAGCAGGCCGAGCAGCAGGCGCAGCTTCTCCGCCCGCATCGCCTGCCCGGCACGGGCGCCGAACTGCGCACCTATGGTGCCGCCGACCATCAGCACCAGCCCCAGCACCGCATCCACCGTCTGGTTGAGCACGGCATGCATGAGGATGGCGGCGCTCATCGTCACCAGCGTCAGCATCAGGGCGGTGGCGATGGAGGTTAGCGTCGGCACGCGCAGCAGATAGATCAGCGCCGGCACCAGCAGGAAGCCGCCGCCAATGCCCATCAGCGCGCCGAGAAAGCCGATGGCGAAGCCGATCGCCACCACAGGCACGATCGAGACATAGATGCGCGACTGGCGGAAGCGCATCTTGAACGGCATGCGCAGGAACCAGGGATGCGCCCCCGGCCGCTTCACCTGCGCCTTCTCGCCCCGCCATTCGCGCAGCAGCGCGCGCAGGCTCTCCGCCACCATGAGCGAGCCGATGGTGCCGAGCAGGAGGATGTAGGTGACGGCGATGACGAGATCGAGCTGTCCCAGCCGGCGCAGCAGCATGAAGGTGACCACGCCGGCCAGCGTGCCGGTGAGGCCTCCGGACAACAGGACAAGTCCTAACCGGACGTCGACCAGCCCGCGACGGAGATAGGTGAGCGTGCCGGAGAAGGACGAGGCGGCCATGTGGGTGGACACGCTCGCCACCGCCACGGCCGGGGGGACGCCGAGAAAGATCAGCAGCGGCGTCATCAGGAAGCCGCCGCCGACGCCGAACATGCCCGAGATGAAGCCGACCGCGATCCCGAGCGCGAGCAGCGTGAAGATGTTCACCGGCAGTTCCGCTATCGGCAGATAGATCGTCACGGGCAGGTCCGGCAGCGTCGGGGCGTCTCCAGCCCATAGCAGGATTCGGCCAAGAAGGGTTTAACGCCCGCCTCACGGAGGGGAGTGCCGACGGAGGGCGGGGCGGCTCGTCTATAATACATTATGAGAGATAAGGTCTGTGTTGTTCTCGGGCGCGGATGTAGTAGTGGCATGTCACATCGGGCGGCGTGGTAATATTTTTTGTCCGCCAAGTGTAATTAGTGGCAGAAGCGCCAGCATTGCTGACTTAACGTTCG
Source organism: Pseudomonadota bacterium (assembly GCA_023434095.1). Taxonomy (GTDB): domain Bacteria; phylum Pseudomonadota; class Alphaproteobacteria; order Rhizobiales; family Xanthobacteraceae; genus Ancylobacter. The sequence goes on from JAEYTJ010000076.1 coordinate 3,778, forward strand.
GAGAGGGCGTGCTAGCGTGCCGCGGCAACGGACCCGAACGAGGTCCGGCATGTTCTAGGAGGAACCCCATGTCTCGTTTCCGGCGCGGTTCGCGCACCGCAGCGCTTCTCGCATCCACCATGTTCGCCGGCGCGCTCATGCTCTCGGCTTCGGCTCACGCGCAGTCGACCGACAACATGCAGAAGCTCTCGAATTTCCAGCAGACCGGCGCTTCCATGGAGATGGAGACGGTGCCGCAGACCGGCCCGCGCGTCGACGCCTTCAACCGCACGCTCGCCGGCATCAAGCTGCCGGACGGCTTCAAGATCGCGCTCTACGCCGTGGTGCCCGACGCGCGCGAGATGGCAGTGGGGCCGACCACCGGCGTCGTCTTCGTCGGCACCCGCAAGTCGAAAGTATGGGCGGTGACCGACCGCGACAAGGACCGGGTCGCCGACGAGGTGAAGGTCTTCGCGCCCTCGATCCAGTTCAAGTTGCCCAACGGCGTGTGCTTCTCCAAGGACGGTTTCCTGTTCGTCGCCGAGCAGAACCGCGTTCTCCTCTTCCCCGCTGCCGAGTTCTTCTATGAGGGGCCGGATGTCGCCGCCTTCGAGGTGGTGAAGCAGGGCGACCTCATCCCGACGACCGAGGAATCTTACAACCACACCGCCCGCGTCTGCCGCATCGGGCCCGACGACAAGCTCTACATCACGCTCGGCCAGCCCTTCAACGTGTTCGCGCCGGAGAAATACGACCTCTACAAGAAGGCCGGAATCGGCGGCATCGTGCGCATGGACCGCGACGGCAAGAACCGCGAGGTCTATGCGTGGGGTATCCGCAACTCGGTGGGCATGGACTTCAACCCGAAGGACAAGACCCTCTGGTTCACCGACAACCAGGTCGACGGCATGGGCGACACCATTCCGCCGGGTGAACTGAACCGCGCCACCAAGCCCGGCCAGACCTTCGGCTTCCCCTATTTCGGCGGCGGCAATGTGCGCACCGTCGAATACAAGGACCAGACGCCGCCGGCCGACTCGGTGCCGCCGGAAGTGGAAATGGAAGCGCATGCCGCCGATCTCGGCATGACCTTCTACACCGGCAAGCAGTTCCCGGCGAAGTACCAGGGCGGCATCTTCTCGGTGCAGCACGGCTCGTGGAACCGCACCACGCCGGTCGGCGCGCGGGTGATGTTCACCACGCTGAACGAGGACGGCACCGCCGCCAAGACCGAGCCCTTCGCCGAGGGCTGGCTGGTGAATGGCGAGTATCTCGGCCGCCCGGCTTCCGTCGCCCAGCTGAACGACGGTTCGCTGCTGGTGGCGGACGACACCTCGGGCGCGATCTACCGCATCTCCTACGAGAAGTGAGCCGACCGCGCCTCACCGCCCCTGCGCCCCGTCCGGGCGCGGGGGCCCTTCCTTCTTGCCGGGAACCATCGATGAAACGAATGATCTGCGTGCCGCTGCTCGTGGCGGCGGCGCTGGGCGTCGCTCCGGCCATGGCGCAGGACGCCAAGGCCGGCCGCGCCAAGGCCTCGGCCCAATGCGCCGTCTGCCACGGGACGGACGGCATCGCCCAACTGCCCACCGCGGCCAATCTCGCGGGCCAGCAGGAGGTGTATCTGGCCAAGGCGCTGGAAGACTTCCGCGCCGGCCGCCGCGTCAACGAGATGATGACGGTGGTCTCCAAGGACCTGACCGACGCCGATATCGCCGATCTCGCGGCGTGGTACGCCTCGATGAAGGTGACGGTGCAGGTGCCGGAACGCTGAACGCTGAACGCCTTAAAGGGCAAGGGCGGGCGTCGTGCGCGGCGCTCGCCCTTCGGCGCGCCGGTTCAACCCCGCAGCCGACCCTGCCGGTACTGCGCCAGCAGCGCGGCGAGCAGCGCCTCCAGTGCGCGGGCGAGGTGAGCCATCGACAGCCGGCCGGGGCGGGGCAGCGGCACATGGACGAAGACGGCGAGGCGCGGGCCACCATCGGCACGGCGCCCCGCTCGCGCCCAGCCATAGGCACGGAACGCCAGGGCATTGCAGACATAGCGGCCGGCATGGCGGGAGATGTCGGCCGGCACGCCGGCGTTGCGCAGCGCGGCCAGCAGCGGGGCCGGGCTGGCGGCAAGCGGCCTCTGCGCCGGCGCGCCGGGTTCGAGCGGTCGCGAGGCGGGACGGCGGCGGGCGGCATCGGGAAACACGCCGGTGGCGTTGCGCGCCACGCTCTCGATGCAGACGCGCCGGCGCCGGGCGGCGACGCCGAGCATCAGCACGATGTCCGGCGCGGCGCGGTCGAGAACGGCCGGGAAGGCCGCAGCGGCGTCCCAGCGGGTCGCCAGGAGAAGCAGGTCGGTCCGCGCGCGGCGGGCACCGGGGCCGCGCGCCAGAAGCCGGGCGAGGCGGGCGGAGGGGTTGGCCGGCATGCCGGGGAAGCTGCCGAAGCCGGTGACCAGCAGGCGCGGGCCGGGATGATCCGGCGGGCCGGGAGGCGGCAGCTTCGGGCACGGAATTCGCCCGGCCTCCATCAGGCGGCGCGCGCCTCCAGCGCCCGCGCCAGGGCCCCCTGCAGATCGGTAAGCTGAAACGGCTTGTTCAGCACCGGGCATTTGCGCCAGGCGGCGTCAATGGCGGAATCGTTGTAGCCGGTGGAGAACACGATCGGGATGCCGTGGCGGGCGATCGCTTCGGCGATGTCGTAGCTGTGGCGGGTGCCGAGATTGAGGTCGAGCATGGCGACATCGATCTCCTCATGGCGCGCCGCGACGAAGTTCAGCGCATCGTCGAAGCGCGACTCACTGCCGACGACGGTGGCCCCAAGCTCCTCAAGCATGCCCTCGATCATCATCGCGACGAGCGTTTCGTCCTCGACCACGAAGACACGCTGGCCCGACAGCGGGGGCTGATCCTTCATGATTATGTGTAACTCCTTCCGGTCGAGCTTACCCGTTCGGTGCCGACCAGCGACCGTCGCTATATTAACTATTCTTCGATCATTTCGGCTTTTTTGCGAGTCGGCGCTCAAAGTTCCGGCCAGCCGGCCAGGGCGGCGATCGTCGTGGCGCCGAGCGTGGGCGAGAGTTCTCCCGCCGCCACGGCGCGCTCGACCGCCGGCAGTTTCGCGCGGAGCGACGGATCGGCGCGCATCTTCTCGCGCACGCGTTCGTCGAACAGCGTCCACATCCATTTCACCTGCTGGGCGCTGCGCCGTGCGGTGAGGACGCCTGCCTCTCCGGCAAGATCGCGGTGCCGGAGGACCTCGGCCCACAGAGCCGCGATCCCCTCGCCGGTGAGGCCGGAATAGGTGAGGACCGGCGTCGACCAGAAGGGTTCGCGCCCGCCCAGCACATGCAGCGCCGCACGGTATTCACCTGCCGCCGCTTTCGCGCGGGAGAGGTTGGCGCCGTCCGCCTTGTTCACCGCGACGATGTCGGCGAGTTCGACGATACCCTTTTTGATGCCCTGCAATTCGTCGCCCGCGCCGGGCAGCATGAGCACGAGGAAGGTGTCGGTCATGTCCGCCACCGCCGTTTCCGACTGGCCGACGCCCACCGTCTCCACCAGCACCACGTCATGGCCCGCCGCCTCGCACAGCAGCATGGTCTCGCGGGTGCGCGCCGCGACACCGCCCAGCGTGCCGCCGGCGGGGGAGGGGCGGATGAAGGCGCGCTCCTCCAGCGACAGCCGCGCCATGCGCGTCTTGTCGCCGAGGATCGAGCCGCCGGTGCGGGTGGAGGAGGGGTCCACCGCCAGCACCGCCACCCGGCGCCCCTGCGCGACGAGATGGCTGCCGAGCGCGTCGATGGTGGTCGACTTGCCCACCCCCGGCACGCCTGTGATGCCGACGCGGATGGCGTGACCCGTATGCGGGAGCAGCGCCTGCAGAAGCTCCGCCGCGAGCGCCCGGTGCGCCGGCTTGCGCGATTCTACCAGCGTAATCGCGCGGGCCAGCGTCGCCCGGTGGCCGGCGCGGACGCCCTCGACCAAGATGTCGAGAGCGGGAAGCGGGGCGGCGTGCGTCGCGTCAGGAATGGGCGAACTCCCAGTAGAGTTCGCGGGCGCGGCGATACACCGGGCCGGGCTGGAGGTCGCGGTCCTCGATCCGCGTCACCGGTGTCACCTTGGAGTAATTGCCCGTGGAGAAGATCTCGTCCGCTTCCAGGAAATCGCGCCAGGTCAGCGCGCCCTCCACCACCTCGATCCCCGCCTCCCGCAGCAGGTTCGCCGTGCGGGTGCGGGTGATGCCGGCGAGGAAGGTGCCGTTCGGAGCCGGGGTGAAGGCGACACCGTCTTTCGCCAGAAAGACATTGGCGGTGGCGAGTTCGGCGACATTTCCCAGCATGTCGCACAGCACCGCATTGTCGAAGCCGCGCGCATGCGCCTCCACCAGCGCCCGGCTGTTATTGGGGTAGAGGCAGCCGGCCTTGGCGTCGGTGACGGCGCATTCGATGGTCGGCCGGCGGTAGCGCGACAGGGTGATGGCCGTGCCGTGGTCGGGGCTCGGCATGCCGGCCTCGTAGAGGCTCAGGCACCACCGGGTCGATTCCGGGTCGGCGTCCACCGTGCGCGCGCCGGGATATTCCGCCCAGTACATCGGCCGGATGTAGAGCGCGGCGCCGGGCGCAAAGCGCTTGATACCCTCATGCGTCAGCTCGACCCATTTCTCCACCGAGACGAGCGGCTTCAGTCCCATCGCCAGCGCCGAGCGGTTGGCCCGCGCGCAGTGCAGAGCAAGGTCCGGCGTCACGCCCTCGAAGGCGCGGGCGCCGTCGAACACCGAGGTGCCGAGCCACGCGGCGTGGGTCCGCACGCCCATGATCGGGATGTTCCCCTCCTGCCATGCGCCGTCGAAGAAGGTCCAAGTCTGCGTCCAGTGATGCGACATGTCAGCTACTCCGCCAGCGCCGCGAGGATGCGGACCCAGCTGCGAATGCCCTTATGGAAGGAGGTGAGGTCGTATTTCTCGTTCGGCGAATGGATGCGGTCATCGTCCAGCGCGAAGCCGACCAGCAGCGTGTCCTGCCCCAGCACCTTCTTGAACTGGCCGACCACGGGGATGGAGCCGCCCTCGCCATAGGTGACGGCCGGCGCGCCCCATTCCTCGCCGAGCGCGGTCGCGGCCCTGGCGAGCAGCGGATTGTCATGGGCCACCGCCACCGCGCGGTTGCCCTCGCCGCCGAGGAACTCGACCGTGCAGTCGGGCGGCAGCTGGGAGCGGATATAGGCGCGCACGCAGTCGCGCACATGGACGGGGTCCTGATCCGCCACCAGGCGGCAGGTGATCTTGGCGGTGGCGATGGAGGGGATGACCGTCTTGGCACCCTCGCCGATATAGCCGCCCCACATTCCGTTGACCTCGAAGGTCGGGCGGGTGGAGACCATCTCGATCAGCAGCCGGTCCTTCTCGCCGATGGGGTGGGAGAGGCCGATGGGGCCGAGGAAGTTCTCCGGCGTCAGGTCGAGCTTCGACCAGGAGTCGCGCATGTGCGCGGAAGGCTCGACCACGCCGTCATAGAAGCCGGGAATGGTGATGCGCCCGCCCTCGCCGTGCACGCCGCCGATGATCTTGGAGATGACATGCAGCGGGTTGGCGGCGGCGCCACCGTAATAGCCGGAATGCAGGTCGCGGTCGGCGCAGCGCACGACGAACTCGTCATGCATCAGCCCGCGCAGCGAGAGGATGATGGCAGGCGTTTGCGCGTCCCACATCCCGGTGTCGCAGACGAGGGCGAGATCGGCTTTCAGCTCGTCCTTATGCGCTTCGAGGAACGGGCCGATATTGGCCGAGCCGCTCTCCTCCTCGCCTTCGACTACGATCGCCACATCGACCGGCAGGCTTCCCGTGGTGCGGATATAGGCGCGGCAGGCCTCGACGAAGGTCATCACCTGGCCTTTGTCGTCGGACGAGCCACGGGCGACGATGCGCTTCACGCCTTCCGCATTCTCGACGATACGCGGTTCGAAGGGCGGGCTGTCCCACAGCTCGAGCGGATCGACCGGCTGCACGTCGTAATGGCCGTAGAACATCACCCGCCGCGCCGCTTTGCCAGCGGAATGGCCGGTGACGATGGGGTGACCGGGCGTGTCGTTCAGCTTGGCCGTCAGGCCGAGCGTGGCGAGATCGTCCGCCAGCCACTGGCCGGCGCGCCGGCACTCGGCAGCATAGGCGCGGTCGGTGGAAATGGACGGGATACGCAGGAAGGCGAACAGGCGTTCAATGGAGGCGTCGAGATCGCTGTCGACGGCGGCGAGCACGCGGTCGAGGTCTGCCTTGGAGAGAGCGGCCATGGCCGGAAGTCCTTGTCGTTTCAAAGAAGCCGTTTCCGCCTTATCCCCGGGCTGCCCCGGGGACCCAGACACCTTGCGCCTGCGTCAAGGACTGGGTGGCCGGGTCAGGCCCGGCCATGAGGGGCTGATGGGTGTCTACCGCCGGCGGGCACCGCCCAGCACGTTGCGCAAAATGGCCTTGGTCACCTCGTTGGTGACCTGCCGCGTCACCTGGTTGACCATCCGCTCCCCGACGCTCATTCCCCCTCGCGGTCCGCGACGGAAAATGCCGCCAAGGGCGTCCGATATCCAGCCGCCGCCGCTCTGCGCCTCCGTCGGCGGTGGGGCCTCCGGCTCGGCGGGCGCCGGCTCGGGAGCCGTGGCCTGCTCGGCACGCTTTGCCAGGATCTCGTAGGCGGATTCGCGGTCGAGCGTTTCGTCATAGGCATGGCGCACCGGGCTCTGCGCCATGGCGACCTTGCGCAGTTCCGGGGTGATCGGGCCGACGCGGGCGGCAGGCGGGGCGATGAGCGTGCGCTCGACCATGGAGGGCGTGCCATTGCCTTCCAGCATCGAGACCAGCGCCTCGCCCTTGGCGAGTTCGGTGATGACCTGCGCGGTGTTCAGCTGCGGGTTGGGGCGGAATGTGTCGGCCGCCGCCTTCACCGCCTTCTGGTCGCGCGGGGTGAAGGCGCGCAGCGCGTGCTGCACGCGGTTGCCCAGCTGGGCGAGCACGCTGTCGGGAATGTCGAGCGGGTTCTGGGTGACGAAATAGACGCCGACCCCCTTGGAGCGGATGAGCCGCACCACCTGCTCCACCTTTTGCAGCAGCGCCTTCGGGGCTCCCTCGAACAATAGATGCGCCTCGTCGAAGAAGAACACCACGCGCGGCTTGTCGGGGTCGCCGACTTCCGGGAGCTCCTCGAACAGCTCGGAGAGCAGCCACAGCAGGAAGGAGGCGTAAAGCCGGGGCGAGGCCATCAGCTTGTCGGCGGCGAGCAGCGATATGGTGCCGTAGCCCGAGCGGGGCTCGACCCGCATCAAATCGGCGATCTTCAGCGCCGGCTCGCCGAAGAACTTGTCGGCGCCCTGGTTCTCCAGCACCAGCAGCGCGCGCTGGATGGCGCCGACGGTGGCGGGCGAGACATTGCCGTAGGTGGTGGTGAGCTTGCCCGCATTCTCCGCCACGAAGGCCAGCATGGCGCGCAGGTCCTTGAGGTCGAGCAGCAGCAGGCCCTGCTCGTCGGCGATGCGGAAGACGACGTTCAGCACGCCTTCCTGCACCTCGTTGAGGTCCAGGAGCCGCGCCAGCAGCAGCGGGCCCATTTCCGAGACGGTGGCGCGCACCGGGTGGCCCTGTTCGCCGAAGAGGTCCCAGAAGAGCACCGGGAATTCGTCCGGCACGTAGTCGATGCCGATCTCGGCGCAGCGCTTGACGATCCAGTCCTGCCCTTCGCCGGGCATGCCGATGCCGGAGAGGTCGCCCTTGATGTCGGCGGCGAAGACCGGCACGCCGGCGCGGGAGAAGCCCTCCGCCAGCGTCTGCAATGTCACCGTTTTTCCGGTGCCGGTGGCGCCGGTGGCGAGGCCGTGCCGGTTGGCGAGCCGGAGCGACAGATATTCGGGCTTGCCGCCCGCCGCGCCGCCCCCGGTGGTCGAGCTTCGCCCGACGAAGATCTGGCCGTCGGTGTCCCCGGACATGGCTGCCTCCTGCGCACGCTCGCGTCTCCTCCTTTAGAGCGCAGGCAGGGGCGGTTCGGCAAGCCGGGCGAAGGTCGGGGCGCGCAGGGGACGCACATCCGGGTGTCGGCGCTTGCCTTCGTCGCGCTGTCGCGCGATGTGAACGTGAAACGCCAACGTCTGGACCGCCATGGCCGCTCTCGCTCCGCCCACCCAACGCTTTCTCGACGCGCGCGGCCGCCGGCTGGACTATGCCGGCCGCACGCTGGTGATGGGCATTCTCAACGTGACGCCCGATTCCTTCTCCGATGGCGGGCGCAGCGCGGCGCTCGACGACGCGGTGGCCAATGCCCGCCGGCTGGTGGCGGAAGGGGCGGACATTCTCGACATTGGCGGCGAATCCACCCGTCCCGGGCACACGCCGGTGCCGGCCGAGGAGGAACTGCGCCGCGTGCTGCCGGCGGTGGAGGCATTGGCCGGGCTGCCGGTGCCGCTCTCCGTCGATACCCAGAAGGCGGCGGTCGCCGAGGCGGCGCTGAAGGCGGGGGCGAGCATCGTCAACGACATATGGGGGCTGATGGGCGACCCGGAGATGGCGCGGGTCGCCGCCCCCCCAGAGGCCGGCGGGGGGGCGAAGGAGAAACGGGCC
>JAEYTJ010000112.1 GCA_023434095.1 Pseudomonadota bacterium
CAGGAACTTGTGCTTGCAGGGATCGCCGGCGAAGACCGAGTTCCACGCCTTGAACGGGTCGGCCGGGCGGAACTCCATGCCGCCCACGTTGTTGTCCTCGATGTAGTGAAAGAGCTTCTGCCACTCGGGGTCGACCTTGCCCCGGTTGGGCAGGGGCGGCGGCTCGCTGAAGAACCATTTGCGGTCGACGCCGGCGGCGAGCGGAAATTTGTCCAGCACCGCGGGATCGACGGTCGCGCTGCCCTCCGGGCTGCCGAGCGGCGTGGCGAACATCGGATAGCCGTCGATGTAGCGGACGGCTGCTTCGGCAACGAGGATGCTTGCGACGATCGACGCGAGAAACAGCAGGAAGTTCTTCAGTTGCAGGGCGCTCCCTTGGGACGCCAGCCACCTAGCACAGAATTCGGGCAAGGCAAGGCGGCTGGGACCATGTGCTTCCTCCCCTCGCGGAATCCGCGAAGGCACTTCTGAGGTTGGCCAAGCTTCTCTACACAGCGAGAATGATCACGGTGCCTGCGGCTCCGGTGACGGCGGCGCCGACTTGGCCGGCTTCCCCTTGCTGCGCCATTCCTCGAAGCGCTGCAGCACCGTGAAGAAGGACGGCACGAACAGCACGGCGAGGCAGGTCGAGGCCAGCATGCCGGAGAACACCGCGATGCCGATCGACTTGCGCGAGGCGGCGCCGGCGCCGGTGGCGAGCACCAATGGCAGCACGCCGAGGATGAAGGCGAAGGAGGTCATCAGGATCGGCCGGAACCGCAGCCGCGCCGCCTCTGTCGCGGCCTCGACGATCTCCATCCCCTCCGCCCGTTTCTCGCGCGCAAATTCCACGATCAGGATGGCGTTCTTGGCGGAAAGGGCGATCAGCAGGATCAGCCCGATCTGGGTGTAGAGATTGTTGGCGAAGCCCAGCCCGGTGAGCGCGCCGACCGTGCCGAGCAGCGCCAGCGGCACGGCGAGCAGCACCGCGAAGGGCAGCACCCAGCTTTCATACTGGCCCGCGAGCACGAAATAGACCAGCAGGATGGCAAGGCCGAAGTCGAAGTACACCTCGTTGCCGACCACCACTTCCTGGTAGGACATGGCGGTCCAGTCGAAGCCCATGCCGGGCGGCAGGGTCGAGGTGGCGATCTGATCCATGATCTGCAGCGCCTGCCCGGACGAGAAGCCCGGCGCCGGTCCGCCCTGGACAGTGGTGGCGGGATAGAGATTGTACAGGGTGATCAGCGGCGGGCCGAAGGCCTGCTCGACCTCGGCCAGCGTGCCGAGCGGCACCATCGTCCCGTCGGGCGTGCGGATCTTGAGGTTGAGGATTTCCTCCGGCGTGCGCCGGAAATCCGGCTCGGCCTGGATATAGGCCTGGAAGGTCTGGCCGAACTCGTTGAACTGGGTGACGTAGCTCGACCCGACATAGCCCTGCACGGTCGAGAACACCTGGCCCACCGTCACGCCCAGCGTCTCGGCCTTGATGCGATTGATCTTGAGCAGGAGCTGGGGAACGTTGGCGCGGAACGAGGTGGACAGGCGCTGCAGCGCCGTCTGGGTGGAGGCGTTCCCCAGTATCTGCTGGGTCACCGCCTGAAGCTCGGCGAAGTCGAAGCTGCCGTCCTTCTGCTGCACCATCATGGTGAAGCCGGACGCGTTGCCCACGCCCTGGATCGCCGGCGGTACCAGCACGAAGGTGAAGGCCTGCTCGACCTGCTGCAGTTCCTTGTTCAGCGTGTCGTAGATGTTGCGCAGCCCGTGGCCGGCCTTGTCGCGCTCGTCCCAGGGGTCGAGCATGACATAGGCGACGCCGCCATTGGGCAGGGTGGCGTTGTTGTCGAGCACGGAGACGCCGGAAATGGCGATGACGTCCTTCACGCCCGGCGTGTTGCCGGCGATCTTGGAGATCTGGTCCATCACCTCGTTGGTGCGCTGGAGCGAGGCCGCGTCGGGCAGCTGGGCGCCGATCAGCACATAGCCCTGGTCCTCGGTGGGCAGGAAGCCGGTCGGCACCCGGGTGATGCCCCAGATGGCGAGCCCGATCAGCACCAACCCGATCGTCACCACCACCGCGCTGGCCTTGACCATGTGATGGATCAGGCCGGCATACCAGTGCTCCGCCCGGTTATAGACGGCGTTGAAGCCGCGGTAGAAGAAGTTGCGCTGCTCCTCGGGCACCGGCTTGCGCAGCCACAGCGCGCACTGGGTCGGCTTCAATGTCATCGCGTTGATGGCCGAGATGAAGGCCGTGGCGGCGATGACGAGGGCGAACTGCTTGTACATCTGGCCGGTGAGGCCGGGCATGAAGGCCGCCGGCAGGAACACCGCCATCAGCACCAGGGTGATGCCGATGATCGGCCCGAGCAATTCGTCCATCGCCTTCTCGGCCGCCTCGCGCCCGGGCAGGCCGCGCTCGATGTGGCGGGCCACGCCCTCGACGATGACGATGGCGTCGTCGACGACGATGCCGATGGCCAGCACGATGGCGAAGAGGGTGGAGAGGTTCACCGTGAAGCCCATCGCCGCCATGGCGGCGAAGGTGCCGATGATCGTCACCGGCACTGTGGTGGCGGGCACCAGCGTCGCCCGCCAGTCCTGCAGGAAGACGAGGATGACGATGAGCACGAGGATGCCGGCCTCGAACAGGGTCTTGTAGACCTCCGTCACCGAGGCGTTGACGAACACGGTGGTGTCGAACGGCACGGCATAGGCGAGGCCGGGCGGGAAGCTCTTGGCGAGCGTGTCCATCTTGGCCCGGACCTCGGACGCCACCTGCAGCGAGTTGGCCTCGGGCAGTTGGTAGATGCCGAGCGCGGCGGCGGGCTTGTCGTTGAAGGTGAAGATCTGGCTGTAGGTCTGGGCGCCGATCTCCACCCGCGCCACGTCGCGCAGCCGGGTGATGCGCCCGCCATCGGCATTCGACACCTTGACGATGATGTTCTCGTAATCGGCGACGTCGTTCAGCCGGCCGTCCATCACCAGCGAGAACTGGAAGTTCTGCCCCTTCGGCACCGGCGGCATGCCGACCACGCCCGACGCCACCTCCTGGCTCTGCTGCTGGATGGCGCTGATCACGTCCTGCGGGGTGAGCTGGCGGGCCTGCAATTCGTCCGGGTTCAACCAGACGCGCATCGCATACTGGCCGGCGCCGAACACCAGCACATTGCCGACGCCGTCGAGGCGGGCGATCTCGTTCTGGAGGTTGATGACGCCGTAATTGGCGAGGAACAGGCTGTCATAGCGCCCGTCGGGCGAATACAGCGTGACGAATTGCAGGATCGCCGTCGACTTGATCTGCGTGGTCACGCCCTGCACCTGCACCGCCTGCGGCAGCGAGGCGAGCGCGATGGCGACGCGGTTCTGCACCAGCACCTGCGCCATGTTGGGATCGGTGCCGATGGCGAAGGTCACGGTCAGCGTATAGGAGCCGTCGCTGGCGCTGGTGGACTGCATGTACAGCATGTCCTCGACGCCGTTCACCTGCTGCTCGATCGGCAGCGCGACGGTGTCGACCATCGTGCGGGCGCTGGCGCCGGGATAGAGCGTCGTCACCTGGATGGTGGGCGGCACGACGTTGGGATATTGCGCGACCGGGAGCGAATAGAGCGCGACGGCGCCGATCAGCACGAAGACCAGCGCGAGAACGTTGGCGAGGACCGGCCGTTCGATGAAGAAGCGGGAGATCATGTGACGGGCCTTCGGTTCAAGCGGGCCGGAGCGGAAGTCGCGGGGTCGATGGCGGACGTTCGGCGTGTCGGGGTCGTTTGGCGTGTCGGGGGCCGGCGGTCCGCCGGCCGCACGCGTCGGTCAGTTCGCCGGCTTGGCCGCCGGCGCCGCGTCGGTCTTCGTGGCATCGGTATTGGTCGCGGCGGGGGTCGCGGCGGCGCCCGTCGCGGCCTTGGCCTCTACCGGCGCGACCTTCGAGCCCGGCGTCGCCCGCTGGATGCCGCCCACCACCACCCGGTCGTCCGCCGCGAGGCCGGACTGGATCACCCGGGACTCGCCGATCTGCTGGCCGACGGTGACGATCTTCTGCTCGACGACGTCGTCCTTGTTGACGACCAGCACATATTTGCCCTGCTGGGCGGTGCCGATCGCGGTATCGGCGACGAGGAAGGCGTTGGGAATCTGCTTGGCCGGAATGCGCACCCGCACGAACAGGCCCGGCAGCAGCGCCAGCTTGGGGTTGTCGAACACGCCGCGCACCAGCAGCGTGCCGGTGGCGGGGTCGACTTCCGGCGACACATAGTCGAGCCGGCCCTTGTGCGGGTAGTCGTCGCCCTCGTTCTGCAGGCCGAGGTCGATCTCGATCTGCTTCACCTCCTCGATGGTGCGCCCCTGCGCCGCCAGCGCTTCCTTGATGCGCAGCACCTGGTTCTCACCGATGTTGAAATAGGCGTAGATCGGGTCCATCTGCACGATCGTCGCCAGCTTGGTGGGCTGGGTATGGCCGACGAGCTGCCCGACATCGGCGAGATGCCGGGTGACGATGCCGTCGAACGGCGCCGTCACCGTGGTGTAGCCGAGATTGATGGTGGCAAGCTCGATATTGGCCTTGGCCGCGTCGACCGAGGCGACCGCCTCGTCGCGTGCCGCGCGTGCCTTGTCGACCGTCGCCTGCGAGGAGAAGTCCTGCTGGCCGAGCGTCGACTGCCGCTGATACTCCGCCTGGTTGTTGGTCAGCTGGGCCTGCGCCGAGGCGAGCTGCGCCTTCGCCTGGTCGAGATCGGCCTGATAGGTGTCCTGCTGGATGAGGAAGAGGCGGTCGCCCTTCTTCATCACCGCGCCGTCCTTGTAGTCGATCGACATCAGGAAGCCTTCGACGCGGGCGACGAGGTCGACCGTGTTGATCGAGGCGGTGTTGCCGGTGAATTCGAGGTACTGCGTCACCGCCTGCTGCACCGGCGCGGCGACCGTCACCTGCGGCGGCGGCGGGGCGACATATTTGTTCTCTTCCGAGCACGCCGCCAGCATCACGGCCACCATGCCGACGCCGAGCCAGCCGGCCGCCCTGCGCCGCCGACCGGCCTTACTCACGCTCGGACCCATCCCACTCTCCCGTGGCGCCAATTCCGCCATCGGACTATACCGTCGGCGGCACCCTTGTCTAGTTACGGCGATCTTCGCGTATTTAATAAAAAGAGACATTCAATAAATAGAAACGCACTAAATATACCCATGTCATCTTCCAATTCTACCGACGTGCGAAGCCGCCGAATCCCACCCCGAGGGCCTATTCGTCCCTTGTGTGCCGCCGCTATATTTCGGCTTATCCGCGCCGCCGACGGCATTCCGGCACCCGTTCGACGCGAAGCCTCCCGGCCTACCACGCGTCCCGCGACATGACGTAAGGCCCCGCTCGCCGCGGCCATGCCCGAAGCGCGCCGCCCCAACCGCGCCGGCTCGACTTTTACCGCGCATCGACTAGGCTGCCGCGGCGCGGCGAGCCTGCAGGCCGAGGTCCGGTCGAAGCCCCGCGGCAGACCCGAGGCTCGTCATGTCGCACACCGTTTTCCGTCGTTCCGTCCTTGTCGCCGCCCTGTCGCTGGCCGTACTGCCGGGAATCGCGGGCAGCGCCCTCGCCCAGGCGGGCGATGCCCGCTTTGCCGGGCTGTCGCTCGCCCAGGGCGACATCTTCACCAATGATGTGGGCACGGTGATCGGCGTGTCGGTGACCAATAACACCGCTGCCACCGTCGGTTCGGTCGGCGTCACCTGCAGCTTCACCGCCAAGGGCAAGCCGGCGGGATCGGCCGGCACCACCATCTACAACATCGTCGCCGGCGCGAAAGGCCAGGATCAGGTGCACCTGATGGGCCCGCAGGCCGACGCCGCCAGCTGCGCGATGACCTCGCTCGGCAAGCCGCTCGACTGAGGCGGGCGCCGGCGCGGGCAGGGCCATCGCGCGCGCACGTCGCCATCCGCGGCCCTCCGCAGCCCCGTATCGGCGCGTCCCCGCGCCGGTGAACGCACCGTTTTTCAACAGCCCGTCGCGATTGCGGCATGTTCCTTCCGCGCGGCGCTTGCCACGCGAACGCGCTTCGCTATATTCCGCGCCTCTTCGACCGGTTCGCGGGCACGCTCACGCAAGGTTCGAAGGCATCCGGCCCCGGGCCGGCGACGGAGGGGTGGCCGAGTGGTTGAAGGCGCACGCCTGGAAAGTGTGTATACGGGAAACCGTATCGCGGGTTCGAATCCCGCTCCCTCCGCCATTTGATGCACTCAACCAACTGATTTCAAATAGCTTTCAGGCTAGCGCTCACTGGGCGCCCCTCATTTCAACCTGCATTTTCACGCAGCGGCTTGGCCACATCGCCCCGGAACGCCGTCTCGCTTGGGCGGTTGCCGTCGTCCCGATGCCGATCGGCGGTTGCGGCGCAACAAACTCTTTACCGCGACGTGGAGGCGATCTCCTTTGGTAGGTCGATGAATGCAGTTGTGCGGATCAACGGCCTGCACGACGACGAGTCGTTTCGTCGGCACAATTGCTGAGGCAGCCATAGGCAGCCTGCCGCCGCCGGTCTCGGCTACTCCGTGCCTCTGCTCATTTCCGCCTCCGGTCAGGGCCTGCCATCGGTGGGGCATGGTCCGCGCCGCCGATGTCCCGCGGCGATTCTGGAATGGGGGCCTTCAAGCGAAGCGAGCCCATCTCGACGCGCGCGCCGCAAATCCCGCACGGGTTGGCTTCGCCAAACAGCCGGCAGTTTGCTGTCGCGCAAACAGCTGGTCGCCGGCCCGGGCTAGTGAAGCGGTACCGCGGATGAAAGACACCGCCACCGTTTCGCAGGAGAACAC
>JAEYTJ010000163.1 GCA_023434095.1 Pseudomonadota bacterium
ACATCGTCGAGCCGCAGGGCGAAGAAATCCGCGCACATGCCCGGCGCCAGCGCGCCGATATCGCTGCGCCCCAGCACGGCGGCGCCGCCCAGCGTGGCGAGTTCCAGCGCCTCGCGCGCGCTCATCCACTCAGGGTCGCGCGACGGGTCGGCGGTGGAGAGCGTGGTGTCCGGCCCCTCGGGCGGGCGCAAGGAGATCTGCAGCCGCGCCAGCAGCATGGCCTGGCGCGCTTCGGTGAGCAGATTGTTGCCGTCATTGGAGGCCGAGCCGTCGACGCCGAGCCCGACCTTGACCCCTGCCGCCCGATAGGCCCGCACCGGGGCGATGCCGGAGGCGAGGCGCATATTGGAGGAGGGGCAATGGCACACGCCGACCCCGGCGCCGGCAAAGCAGGAAATCTCATGCGCGTTCACATGCACCGCATGGGCGAACCAGACATCGTCCCCCAGCCAGCCCAGCTCGTCTATATAGGCGACCGGACGCTTGCCGAAGCGCGCCAGCGTGAAGCGTTCCTCGTCGATGGTTTCCGCCAGATGCGTGTGCAGCCGCACGCCCTTCTCCCGCGCCAGCGCCGCGCTCGCTCGCATCAGCTCCGGCGTCACCGAGAAGGGCGAGCAAGGGGCGAGCGCGATCTGCAGCAGGGAGCCGGGCGAAGCGTCGTGATAGCGGTCAATAACGCGGGCGCTGTCGGCGAGGATCGCGTCCTCCTCCTCCACGCAGTCGTCCGGCGGCAGGCCGCCCTTGGACTGGCCGAGCGACATGGAGCCGCGCGAGACCATGAAGCGCAGGCCGATCTCGCGGGCGGCGGCGATCTGGTCGTCCACCGCGCAGCCATTGCGGAAGACATAGGCATGGTCGAAGCAGGTGGTGCAGCCGGACAGAGCGAGCTCCGCCAGCCCGACCAGCGTCGCCGTGCGCGAGGCCTCCGGCGTGCGCGCCGCCCACAGCCGGTAATGCGCCGTGAGCCAGCGGAACAGGTTGACGTTCTGCGCCGCCGGCAAGGCGCGGGTCAGCGTCTGGTCGAGATGGTGGTGGCAATTCACCAGCCCGGGGAACACCACATGGCCGGCAAGGTCCAGCACCTCGTCGGCGCCGGCCGGCAGGCTATGGCTCGGCCCCACCTCGACGATCATCCCGTCGCGCGCGAACAGGCCCCCGCCTGATATCTCGCGGCGGGCGCCGTCCATGGTGACGAGCACCGTGGCGTTGCGGACGAGGAGGGTGGCCATCAGAAGCGCGGCAGCTCGGGGAAGGGCAGCTTGCCGCCCGACACGTGCATGCGGCCCAGCTCGGCGCAGCGGTGCAGCACCGGGAACACCTTGCCGGGGTTGAGCAGCGCCTCGGGATCGAAGGCGCACTTCAGCCGCTGCTGATGGGCGAGGTCGGTCTCGTCGAACATCGAGCCCATGAGGTCGCGCTTCTCGACCCCCACACCGTGCTCGCCGGTGAGCACGCCGCCCACCTCGACACACAGCAGCAATATGTCGGCGCCGAAGGCTTCCGCCTTTTCCAGCTGGCCGGGCTGGTTGGCGTCGTAGCAGATCAGCGGGTGGAGATTGCCGTCGCCGGCATGGAAGACATTGCCGCAGCGCAGCCCGTATTTCTCCGACATCTCCTCCATGCGCTTCAGCACCAGCGGCAGCGCCTTGCGCGGAATGGTGCCGTCCATGCAGAGATAATCCGGCGAAATCCGTCCCACGGCGGGGAAGGCGGCCTTGCGCCCGGCCCAGAAGGCGACGCGCTCCTCCTCGCTGGTGGAGGCGCGCAGCGTGAGGCAGCCGAGCGTGCCGGCGATCTCCGCCACGCGCTCGATGAGGTGGTTCACCTCCGCCTCCGGCCCGTCCAGCTCGACGATCAGCAGCGCCTCGACATCGAGCGGGTAGCCGGCGCCGAGAAAGGCCTCGGCAGCGTGGACCATCATCTTGTCCATCATCTCCATGCCGCCGGGGATGATGCCGGCGGCGATGATGGCGGCGACGCAGGCGCCCGCCGCTTCCGAGGACGGAAAGCCGACCAGCACGGCGCGGGCCGTCTCCGGCTTCTTCAGGATGCGCACCGTGACCTCGGTCACCACGCCGAGCAGGCCCTCCGAACCGACGATGAGGCCGAGCAGGTCGAGTCCGCCGGAATCGAGGTGCTTGCCGCCGATGCGGACCACCTCGCCGGTGATCAGCACCATCTCGACCCCGAGCACATTGTTGGTGGTGAGGCCGTATTTGAGGCAGTGCACGCCCCCCGAATTCTCGCCGACATTGCCGCCGATGGTGCAGGCGATCTGCGAGGAGGGGTCGGGCGCGTAATAGAAGCCCTCATGCGCCACCGCCGTGGTGATGCCGAGATTGGTCACGCCCGGCTGGGCGACCACGGTGCGGTTGGCGAAGTCGATATCGAGAATGCGGTTGAACTTGCCCATGCCGAGCAGGATGCCGTCTTCCAGCGGCAGCGCGCCGCCGGAGAGCGAGGTGCCCGCCCCGCGCGGCACCACGGGAATGCCGTTGGCATTCGCATAGGCCAGCACCTTCGACACCTGTTCGGTGGTGGAGGGCAGCACGACCACGAGGGGAAGCTGGCGGTAGGCCGTCACGCCATCGCTCTCGAAGGGGCGCATCTCGGCCTCGGCGTCGATCACCCCCTCGCCGGGGACGATGGCGCGCAGATCGGCGACGATGCGGGCGCGGCGGGCCAGCACATCCGCCTTCGGCGCCGGCATGACGAGACCGGACATGGCACTTCTCCCTGAGCACGTCTTCTAGGCGCGCGCACGGCTCTTCCGAACCCATGCGCGCGGCTCCGCTTTCGAGCCATTCTAGGGAAAAGCGCGGCGCCTTCCTATGGTAAAAAAACTAGACCAAGGATGAATATCCCGTGTCTGGCCCTTGGCTTCGCAGGCCACCGGAGCGGGAGGCCGCGACGCCCCACCCTTGCGCGCGATCAAGGCCGCCCGCACCTCCAGCCTCCAAGGCCGGTGCCCAGAGGCCGCGCATCGCCGCCCGGTCGGACAGAGGAGACGCGCGTGAACGAGGCCAACGCCCGCACCGGGCAAACAGCCGCCGGGACGCTGAGCCGCATCCGCCTGCATCTCGGTGCGCGACGAGAACGGCGAGATGCACACCTTCGTCGTGTTCTCCGTGCTCCCGGCCTGACGGCGGGCGGCGGCGACTGCCGACGCTGAAACGACGACGGCGCGGACGCCCTTGCGGGCCCGCGCCGCTTTCACCGAATCAGGCGCTTTCAGTTGGACGTGCCGGTCCCGGCCGGCGCGGTCGGCACCGCACTCGGGGCGGAGGCGGTTTCCGTGCCGGCGACAGGGGCGGCCGCGCCGCTCTGGCTGGGGGCGATCGGCGCGGGCACATCGGCGGGCGCCACGGCAGGCGTAGCCGCCGGGATCGCAACCGGAGCGGCGGCGGGCGTCGCGGCAGGGGTCACCGCCGGCGTCGCGGCGGCGGCATCGGCCGGCGTCTCGACCGGCCTCGGCTTGGGCGTGGACGCCACGGCACGCGGGCGGGCCGGGCGCTGGATCATGCCCATGACCCGATTGTGCAGCTCCGGCGCCTTGTCGATGTTGAAATGGCTCAGCGCGCCGGAGCCCGTCAGGTCGATATTCTCCACCCGCGGGCCCGAGACGGCCTTGCCGGAGCCACCCGCCTGGTAATAATTCACCACCTTGCCGATCTTCGCCGAGGCGGTCATCGGCGTCACCGGATCGAAGGTCACCACCAGCGGCACCGGGACGCCGGCGGCGCTCACCCGGTTGCCCATGGTGACGGCGGCATCCGCACCCAGCGAATGGCCGATGATGATGACCGGGGAGGGCCGGCGCTTGCCGGCGCTGGCCTGCTCGACCGCCGAGCGGGTCAGCGTTTCCAGATCGACATAGGAATGCACGCTCGCATCGATGCCGCGCGCCCGCAGCTTGGCGGCGAGGTCGTCCATGCCGAGCGAGAAGATGTTGGCGAGCCCGCGCAGCAGATAGACCCGGGGCTGGTTCGGGTTCGGCTTGGACTGCGCATGAGCCGCAGGGGCGAGCGCAACGACCAGCACGGCGACAATGGCGAGGCAACCGGCCCAAACCCGCGAGAACTTCATGTCACAAATCCCGAAATGACCGCTTGTCTTCATGCTCTGGGGCCCTGACCCTTGCAAACAGATTCTAGAAAGTGCCCGCTTTGCCGGCATTCTGATGCTCGGACGCAACAGTTTCGCTCCGTCACATGGACGCAGTGTCACCTCGCCCCACACATCCGCGCACCTCTTGCCAGCACGCCGTGAGCATGCAACCCACTGGGACGCGCGGAGTTCCCCGGCGCGACGGTAGGACGCCGGGGAGGTGAAGGAGCGAGCTTCGGTGACGACGAACGCGACGGGCAGGACTGCCGGCAAGGCCTTCTACGACCATCCGCTGCGCGCCCCGGTCATGGCGGAACTGCACGCCCGCCCCTTCGTGGCGGTGTCGACGCCGGCGCGCATCCTCCATGTCGCCTTCCTGGTCGACCGCGCCCAGGCGGTGGCCGACCGGGCGGCCTTCGCCAGCCTGTGCATGGCGCGCGGCCAGCCGGCGCCGGACCGCGAGGCCAAGCAGCACCGCGTCGCCTTCGGCCGCTTCGTCGTGCGCTGGGAGCGCCACGCCGAATTCACCACCTATACCTGGGAGCTTCCGGCCGAGGACGTGGCGGAAGGCGGCCTGCCCTTCCAGCCCTCCGCCGCCGGCCTCACCGATGTGCTCACCCAGCTGCCGCAGCCCGGCCCGCTGCTGGTGGCGGTCGACCTGCACCTCGTCACCGACACGGCGGACGCGCTGCCCCTCGACCGGCTGTTCGACCGCACCAGCCTCGCGCGTTCCGATGTCGAGGACGGCTTCGCCGAGATCGCCACCGATTTCCAGCCCGACCCGTCCGGCTTCGTCCGCATACTGGTGCGCGACCGCGGCATGACCGACGACGCCGCCGGCGCGCTGGTGCAGCGCGTGCTGGAAATCGAGACCTACCGCACCCTCGCCCTTCTGGGCCTGCCGGAAGCGCAGCGCCTCGCTCCCACCGTGGCGCATAGCGAGCAGGAGCTGTCCGCGCTCACCGAGCAGATGCGCCAGAGCGAGGGCCTCGCCGCCAATCACAAGCTGCTGGACGCGCTCACCGGCCTCGCCGCCCAGCTGGAAGCGGATGCGGCTGCTTCGCTGTTCCGCTTCGGCGCCACCCGCGCCTATGAGGAGATCGTCTCCTCGCGCCTGCGCACCATCGGCGAGCGGCCGATTTCTGGCTACCCGACCTGGCAGCAATTCCTGCTGCGCCGGCTGCAGCCGGCCATGCGCACCTGCCAGGCGATCGAGCAGCGCCAGGCCAATCTCTCGGTCAAGCTGACCAGCGCCGCCAATCTGCTGCGCACACGGGTCGATGTCGAACTGGAGCAGCAGAACCGAAACCTGCTGCAGAGCATGAACAAGCGCGCGCGCATGCAGCTGCGCCTGCAGCAGACGGTCGAAGGGCTCTCGGTCGCCGCCATCTCCTATTACGTCGTCAGCCTGCTGCACTACGCGCTGGAAGGGCTGCACGCCCGCGCCGAAGCCGCCGGCCTGCACTACGACGTCGGCGCCGCCACGGCCCTCGCCGTGCCCCTCGTGGTGCTGCTCATCTGGTCGGTGGTCCGCCGCATCCGCCGCGGCCACGCCGAATAGAAGGGCTAGTGCCCCGACGCCCCGCCTCTCCATAGGCCGTCGACCACGAAAAAGCCCCGGTCTCCCGGGGCTTTTTGACGTGGCGCGGGTGTGTGCCGCTACTGCGAGAAGCCGCCCGTGGAAGGCGCCGGGGCACCGATCCACTGGCTCTGGCTGTTGTCGGGCGCCGGCGCGGGAGCGCTCGCCGCCGGAGCGGCCGGCGCCGGGCTCGGCGCGCTCTGCAC
>JAEYTJ010000171.1 GCA_023434095.1 Pseudomonadota bacterium
GGCCAGCGCGGCGGCGGCCGGCCCAGAGCGAGAGAGGGGGAAACTGGCGATCGAACGACGCGCCGTGCCTCTCCCACGCAACTGAGCTCAAAAAGCTCCCGGGTCGGAAATTTTTCAGGCTGGAGAAATGTCCGGAATATCGATGCTGCCTTGTTCCTTCTCAGGGGCGGCCCGAGCGGAGCGGAATGGGCGGCGGTTGCTCGCGCCCTACGAAGAGGCCACTCTCGCGCCCGCATACCGGCGGAATGGCTGCCACCCTGCGCGGGCGAGGAGCAAGCGTCATGCTGCGACTGGGCAAGAGATACAGCCACCTCGCGGGTTCGAACGGGTGCGGCTGCTGCGATCCTGCGCTTCGGCAAGGGACGCTGCGTCTCGACGCCTTCTCGCGGCGGCACTTCCTCGCTGGGGCCGTAGCCGCCGTTGCTGGCCTGGCCAGTGGCGCGGCTTCGGCGCAGGCGCCGCGTCGCATCCTGTTACGGGGCGCCAGGGTATTCGACGGACGCTCAGGCACGGGCCTCGTGCCGGCCCAGGTCCTGGTGGAGGGCAATCGCATCGCGGCGGTCGACACCGCCATGAAACCGGCTCCGGACGGCGCGCAGGTGATCGACTGCGACGGCCGCGGTCTGATGCCCGGCCTGATCGATGCGCACTGGCATGCGGTCTACGCCTCCGTCCCGCTGAACGTCCTTTTGGCCGGCGACCCCGGCATCATCTTCGCGTCCGCAACGGCGGAGGCCGGACGGACACTGCTGCGCGGCTTCACCACCGTCCGCGATATGGGCGGGCCCATTTTTTCCTTCAGGCAGGCGATCGACAGCGGGATCATCGCCGGCCCCCGCATCTTCCCCTCGGGCGCGATGATCACGACGTCGGGCGGCCATGGTGATTTGCGTATGCCGTCGGAGATCCCCCGCGACGGCGACCGGCTCTCCCTGAGCGAGCGCATGGGCGCTGCGGCGATCGCAGATGATGCCGGTAGACTGCAGCAGCGGATCAGGGAGCAACTGCTGCAAGGCGCCTCGCAGGTGAAGGTGGTGGGCGGCGGTGGGGTGTCCTCGCCTCGCAGCCCGCTCGACACTTCCACCTTCAGCGAGGACGAGCTGCGTGCCGCGGTGGCGGTGGCGCGCGATTGGAACACCTATGTCGCCGTGCACGCCTATGCGCCCGAGACCGTCCAGCGGGCGCTACGGGCAGGCGCCGCCTGCATCGAGCATGGGCACCTGATGGACGAGGCGACGGCGCAGGCCATCGCCAGAAAGGGCATTTGGCTCTCCATGCAGCCCTTCCTCACCCCGGCCGATACTGGCGTGCTGACAGGCCCGGCGGCGGAGCGCGCCGAGCGGCTCTTCGCCGGCACGCCGAAGGTCTACGACTTCATCCGGCGTTTCGGCATCAAGGCGGCCTGGGGTTCGGACCTGCTATTCTCCGCCGAGCTCGCACCTCGGCAGAACGTGATGTTGACCCATCTCGCCAACTGGTACTCGAACGCGGAGGCACTGCGCATCGCCACGGCCGTGAATGCAGAACTGCTGGCGCTCTCCGGGCTGCGCTCTCCCTATGACGGCAGGCTGGGTGTGATCGAGGCCGGAGCGCTGGCGGACATCCTGGTGGTGAACGGCGATCCAGTCGCCGACATTCGTCTGCTGGAGGACCCCGCCAGGAACCTCTCCGTGGTGATGAAGGACGGACGGGTCCACAAGAACACCCTGCCGTAGTGCCGGAAAGGGCCGGAGGATCCAGCAGATCAACATCGGGGCATGGCCTTCCATCGGCACCCTATGCGCCGGTCGCCAGCTGCGCCGGCAACGGATCGGCGGTCACCGCCGGCGCGTAATTGACCCAGGCCTTGTGCGCCGCGAGCCGCCTGCCCACGTCGTTGTCAGGCGGACGCGGCGGCGCGGACTGCCTGGCGGATCGCTGATGCGATCTCGTCTTCGCTGCGCCCTCCGTTGAGCGCGATTCGCCCGCCGAAGACGAAGTGCGGAACGGACCTCACCCCGGCCGCCATCGATCGGGCGGCCTCCTGCTCGACGCGTCGGTGTTGCTCGGGATCGAGCGCAATCGTGCGGGCTTTTTCGCGTTCGAACCCGTGAGCTACGGCGATATCCGCGAGGACATCGGCGTCCGAGATGTTCCTTGCTTCGAGAAAATGGGCATGGGTGATCGCGACCGCGAGCTGGTGCTGGGTACCTCGGGCTCGCGCCGCCAGGATGAGCCCGTGCGCCGCCTGCGTCCTGTAAGCCCAGGGCTGGCGGCTAAGATCGAGTTCAAGCCCGGACGCCCTTGCTTCCGCCTCGGGTCGAGCGAATGACGCCTTTGGATCCGTCACGCCATAGCGCGCGCGGAGAAGATCGGGAATGTAGAGGCCTTCCACCGGCGCATCGGGGAGCAGAAGCACCGGGTGCTGACGGATATCCACATCCAGATCAGGGAAGCGTTCCGCCAGCACCTCGTCGAGACGGTGATGCCCAATGATGCACCAGGGACAGGTGATCTCGGTGTAAAGATCGATTTGCAGCATGATGTGAGCTTTCTGGTAAGTCAGGACGGGCGCTTGACTGGAGGTAAACCAGGGTCGATCCCGGTCATCTTGACGGACACATCCCATAGCCGTTCGGCGAGTTGCGAATTCCTCGCGTCCTTGGAGGGAACACCTTCACCGGAAGGGCCACGCAGCCCGGAAAACCCAATCGGGCCATAGTAACCGCCAGCCTTTATCTCACCGGTCGCTGCGTGCAGCGCGCCCCACGCGCCCATGGCCGGCGTGGCGAATAGCAAGCCGATGAGGGACATCGCTATGTTGCCCCACCAGCTGCCGCGGGCGAGGTTTGTGCCGACAAGGCCCGGATGGCAGGCCACCGCCGTTACCGGTGCTCCTGCCGCCCTCAGCCGCCGATCCAGTTCGAAGACGAACAGCAGGTTCGCGAGCTTGCTGGCGTTATAGCGCGGCAGCCATTTGTAATCTCTCTGCGCGTTGAGGTCTTCCCATTCGATCTTCGCGCCCTTGTGGAGCCCACTGCTTGTTACGACGACGCGCGAGCCTGGCGTGGCCATGAGTTTGGGCAGCAGTAGCGCGGTGAACGCGAAACAGCCAAGGTGATTGACGCCGAACGTCTGCTCGAAGCCCTGCGCCGTATGCTTCAGCGTCGGCCCCTGCACACCGGCATTGTTGATCAGCCCGTCAACACGCGGCTCCTTGGCGGCCAGTTCGGCCGCCCGTCGCACACTCGCCAGATCCGCTAGGTCAAGGG
>JAEYTJ010000173.1 GCA_023434095.1 Pseudomonadota bacterium
ATTCTCGACACCGCGCGCACGCCCCTGGCGCCCGAGAGCGCGCGCACCGCCGTGTTCTATTCGATTTCCAACTGCCAAACCGGACTCGGCGGGGTGAGCTTCGGCAATTTCCTCATCAAGCAGGTGGTGGCAGAAATCTCCCGCGAATTCCCTAATCTGAAGGAGTTCGTCACACTCTCCCCGACACCGGGCTTCCGCGCCTGGGTGAAGGGGGAAATGGCCGATCCGGCCTCCGCCGCGCTCACCGACAACGACCGCGCCGCGCTCGCGGCCTTCGCCGGCGCCGCGGCGCCGGACGAGGCGGCGCGGCAGGCCCTGCGCCCGGTGATCGAAGCTCTGGCGGCGCATTATTTCCTGGTCGCACGCTCCCCGAAGGGCAAGCCGCTCGACGCTGTGGCCCGCTTCCATCTCGGCAATGGCGCAAGGCTGGAGCGGATCAACCCGTTCGGCGACCTCTCCCCGCGCGGCATCGCACAGGCCTTCGGGCTGATGGTGAACTACCGTTACATCGCCGAGGATATCGAGAAGAACCACGAGGCCTTTTTCGACCGCGGCACGATCGTCGCCAGTGCGCAGGTGCGCCGGCTGGCCCGTGCGGAGCAGGGGGCGAAGGCCTCCGCGCTGCCCGAGGTGACGGGCTAGAAGCCGCGATCCGCGCGCCTCCGCCTGCTTGACAGGGCGGCAGCCCTTATGCCCGATGCCCGCAGGCGGACCGGCGGGGGCTCGCCGGGCAGGCGGAGCGTTCCATGCGGTTTCTTCCCCATCTCCTCAAGCGGTTCGTCCACAAGGGCCGGCTGACGGTCATCGAGCCCAACGGCACGCGCACCGTCTTCGGCAGCGGCGAGGACGGGCCGACTGTGGTGATGCGGCTGAAGGACGAGAAGCTCGACCGCGAGCTGTTCTTCAACCCCGAACTGGTCTCGGCCGAGGCCTATATGGATGGCCGGCTCACCTTCGAGGAAGGCTCCACCGTCTACGACTTCCTCATGCTGTTCTCGGTCAACCGGCGCGGTCTCGCCTCGCATCCGGTGCAGCAGGCGCTGCGGCGCTCCTGGCGCACGCTCAAGCGCTGGCACCAGTCCAACCCGCTGGGGCGCTCGGCCAGCAATGCCCAGAGCCATTACGACCACCCGCCGGAGTTCTACCGGCTGTGGCTGGACTCGCGCATGATCTATTCCTGCGCCTATTTCCCGACGCCCGAGGCCTCGCTGGAGGAGGCGCAGGAGGCCAAGCTGCGCCACATCGCCGCCAAGCTGAAGCTTGAGCCGGGGATGAAGGTGGCGGAGATCGGTTCCGGCTGGGGGGCGCTCGCCATCTATCTCGCCGAACTCGGCGTCCACGTCACGGCGATCAACGTCGCCACCGAACAGCTGGCCGAATCGAAGAAGCGGGCCGAGGCGGCCGGCATCGCCGACCGCATCACTTTCTTCGAGCGCGACTATCGCGAACTCACCGGCCGCTTCGACCGCATCGTCTCCGTCGGCATGATGGAGCATGTCGGCGTCAACCATTTCGACGAGTATTTTAATACCATCAAGCGGCTGCTGGCGCCGGGCGGCTTCGCCATGATCCATGCTATCGGGCGCATGTCGCCGCCCGGCAGCACGGCGCCCTTCATCCGCAAATACATTTTCCCCGGCGGCTATGTGCCGGCCATGTCCGAGGTGTTCACCTCGCTGGAGCGGGTCGGGCTGTGGACCGCCGACTGCGAGATCCTGCGGCTGCACTATTACTGGACCATCCGCCACTGGCGCCTGAACTTCGAGGCGAAGCGCGGCGAGGTGGTGGCGATGATGGGCGAGCGTTTCGCCCGCATGTGGGAGTTCTACCTCGTCGCTGTGGAACTCGGCTTCCTTCACGGCTCGAACATGGTGTTCCAGCTACTGCTGTCGAACGAGCGCGACGACGTGCCGGTCGTTCGCGACTTCATCGTCGACGGCGAGCGGGCGCTGGCGGCCCGGCCAGTCCATAGCTCGCCGGTTCAGTAGCTCTTCAGCCCGTCCCGGCTCAGCACCGCGAGCGCGGTGCCACGGCCTTCGAGTGCGATGTCGGCTTCCAGCGCGCCGCAGTGCACCCGCTTCGTGCTGCGGGCGTCCTCCGCCTGCCAGGGGTCGATCGCCATCACCACGCAGGAACCGTCGTCGAGCTGGATCGTGCGGATGAGCGGCTGGCGTTCGCGCCAGGCGACATGGGCCGGGGTGTCGATGACCAGCCGGCCACTCCCGATTTTCTCCGACAGCGCCGCCACGCGCCGGAGCGCGCCCGCATAGCGCTGGAACTGCCTGTAGGGCGGGCGCTCCGTCTTCAGGTCCGGCTCCCATCCCCACAGCACGACGCCCTTGGCGCCGCTGAAATAGGGCACGATGGCCATCGCCTCGGCGAGATAGCCGGGCACTTCCTGCCCGCTGAGCGCGGCGTTGGAGGTGTGGAACCGCAGCCATTCATAGGCATAGACCGGCTTGTCGCCGAACGGCCGGGACCTCAGATAGTTCTCCTCGACATTGGCCGCCATGTAGAAGACCGAGTCGGGCTTGTCGTAGAAAAGGTAGATGCTGGAAATGTAGAAATCGACATGGGGGTCGATATACTCCCAGAGCTGCGCATCGGTGCGGTGGGAGCCGTCGATCTGCGCGGCGTCCTTGCCGGCGATTCCCCAATAGTCGCGCCGGAAAGGCTGCGGCCCGTAGAGCCCGACCACGACGCCGGGATAGCGCTCCTTGGTCCAGAGCAGCGGCAGCCAGAACCATTCCGCCCATTTCTTGAAATAGGCGGCCTCGAACGCGGCGAACGAGGCGGTGCCGGAGGCCCGGCGCGCCACCCCGTCCGCATGGGCGTTCTCGATGTTCTCGACGAAGGGAAACTCGATATCGTGGACGTAGATGCCGTTGGGCGCGCTGTTCTCGATGGCGCGGCGGACCACGAGCTCGAAATTGGGCGGCACGTCCCAGGGATTGGCGCTCAGCCCGTCCCTGGCGGGACTGATGTCGCGGCGCGGCCTGCCCCAATAGTCGGCATAGGTGTTGACCAGAGTGACCGGTTCGAATCCCCGCGCATAGGCCTGCCGGTTGTTTTCCGCCGAGCCGTTGATGACGTTCCAGAACGCCCTCAGTCCGCCCTTCATCTCGAAACGGGGAATGTCCGCCCAGCTCGGAGTGCCGGCCGCGGGCGGCTGGGACTCGGCGCGGCCCGGCGACAGCGGGGGCAGCGCCAGAGCGGGCAGCAGCGCCAGCAGCGCGATTGCGCCGCGGCGGGTCGCGGGGAATCTCATCGCCGTCTCCGTCACCACCTCGTGGAGGTGACTCATACGGAAAATTGAGCCATTTGATGATCGCCGGCGCCCCGGCGTGCCCCGCAGCGAGAAGACGTGGAACCGCGCGAGGGGTATTGCGTTCTCCGTAGCTACTGACCGTCAGTGAAAGCCGAAAAGCTCACTCTGCATGCCCTGCGCCCCCTGCCGTCCGCCGCCTCGCCAGCGGCTTTGCCGCCCCTGTCCGGCCCTTGTGGCAGGTCTCTCCATTGCCGCCTCCGTCCTCTTTTGCGCGTCCGCGTGCAGGAAGGGCGGTTCGTGTCATGTCGGTGGGTGAACGCGTCGACCTCAGCAATTGCGACCGCGAGCCGATCCACGTTCCGGGCAGCGTCCAATGCCATGGCTGCCTCATCGCCTGCGATCCGCAGGGCGGGGTCGTACAGCGCCATTCCAGCAACGCATCCGAAATGCTCGGCCTGCCGGCGGAACTCATCGGCCGCGATCTCGCCGAACTGCTCGGGCCGGCAGCGGGGGCACGCATTCGCGAGGCCTTGGCGCGCGGGTCGGATCCCTCCTCGCCGGCGCTGCTTTTCAATGTCGAGCTCGCCTCGGGCGGGCGCTTCGACGTCTCCGCCCATGTCTTCAAGGGCGTCGGCCTGATCGAGTTCGAGGTCGCCTCGGCCGAGGACGGGCCGGCGCTCGACATCGCCCGCTCCATGTTCGCGCGGGTGCGGGGCGAGAAGGAGATCGACAAGCTTCTCGACCACTCCTCCCGGCTGATCCGCAGCCTGCTCGGCTATGACCGGGTGATGATCTACCAGTTCGCGGAGGACGGCGCGGGGCAGGTGGTCAGCGAGGACAAGCGCGAGGATCTCGAGAGCTTCCTGCACCAGTGGTTTCCCGCCAGCGACATTCCCCAGCAGGCGCGGACCCTCTATGTGCGCAATATCGTCCGCGTCATCGGCGACGCCAATGGCGACCGCTGCCCGCTGGTGCCGGAGGAGCATCCGTTCGGCGATCCGCTGGACCTGTCCTTCGCCCATCTGCGCTCGGTTTCGCCGATCCATCTGGAATATCTGCGCAATATGGGGGTGGCCGCCTCCATGTCGATTTCCGTGATCGTCGACGGCCAGCTGTGGGGCCTCGTGGCCTGCCATCACTACGCGCCGCGCGTGCTGCCGATGGCGGAGCGCGTGGCGGCGGAGATGTTCGGGGCCTTCTTCGCCCTGCATCTGCAGGCGCTGAAGCAGAAGCGCACGCTCGACGTCGCGACCATGGCGCGCCGGGCGCTCGACCGCGTGCTGCGCCTCGCCTCGCAGGAGGAGGATATCGGCGAACTGCTGCGTACCAATCTGGCCGACTTCGGCAAGCTGATGCCCTGCGACGGCATCGGTCTGTGGCTCGGCGGCCAGTGGAGCGCGGAAGGCGCCGTGCCGCCGGCGTCGGACATTCCCGGCCTTGCCAATTTCATCGGCGACCGGGCCGAGGGCAAGGTGTGGGCGAGCCACGAGCTTTCGGCCGTCTGGCCGCGCGCGGAGGAGTTCTGCGCCGAGGCTTCCGGCGTGCTGGCGCTGCCGCTGTCGCAACTGCCGCGCGACTATCTTTTCTTCTTCCGCAAGGAAATCGTCCACACGCTCGACTGGGCCGGCCGGCCGGAGAAGACCTATGAGACCGGGCCGCTCGGTGACCGGCTGACCCCGCGCAAGAGCTTCGCCATCTGGAAGGAGACGGTGCGCGGCAAGGCCAGCCCGTGGACTGATGCGGACCGCGAAATCGCCGAGGCGGCGCGCTCGACTCTGGTCGAGATCGTGCTGCGCCACAACGAGCTGATGGCGGACGAGCGCGACAAGGCCGACACCCGCCAGCGCCTGCTCAACGAAGAGCTGAACCACCGGGTGAAGAACATCCTGGCGGTCATCAAGTCGCTGGTGGAGCATTCCCTGCGCGACGGCCGCAGCACGCAGGACTATGTCGAGAGCCTGCGCGGCCGGGTGCAGGCGCTCGCCATCGCCCACGACCAGGTGGTGCGCGGCGCGGGCGGCGGCTCGCTTGGCGACCTTCTGCGCGCCGAGCTGTCGCCCTATGGCGGCGACGGCGCCCGCCTGAGCCTGAGCGGCCCCACGGTCTGGCTCGATGCGCGCGCCTTCTCGGTCATGGCGCTGGTACTGCACGAGCTTTCCACCAACGCGGCCAAGTACGGCGCGCTCTCGCGGCTCGGCGGGCGGCTGGACGTCACCTGGCAGGTGCTGGCGGACGGCGATTGCGAAGTGGTGTGGCGCGAGCAGGGAGGGCCGGAGGTGGTCGCCACCGGCCGGCGCGGCTTCGGCATGGCCCTGATCGAGCGCAGCGTGCCCTATGATCTCGGCGGCAGCAGCCGTCTGGAATTCGCCCCCGGCGGGCTGGTCGCGCATCTGTGCCTGCCGTCCCGCCATGTCTCCACCTCGTCGGGTCGGGAAGGCGAGGGGACCGAGGGCGACGGGCTCGGTGCGGCGCAAGCGCAGGCCGCCTCATTGTCGGAGCTCGGGGTTCTGCTCGTCGAGGACCAGATGCTCATCGCCATGGATGTGGAGATGATGCTGAACGATGCCGGCATCGAGAATGTGGTGACGGCGCCCTCCGCCGCCGAGGCGCTGCGGCGGCTGCAGGATTTCACGCCCGATGTGGCGGTGCTCGACGTCAATCTCGGGGCGGGTACCTCCGCGCCCGTGGCGCAGGAGCTTCAGCGGCTCGGCGTGCCGTTCCTCTTCGCCACCGGCTATGGCGACCGCTCGATGATCCCGGCCGGCTGCGAGGGCGTGCCGGTGCTACCCAAGCCCTATGAGAGCGAGCCGCTGATCAAGGCGCTACGCGAGATCCTGGAGCGGCAGGGCGCCTAGAGGCACGGCGCTTCCGCGGAAAGGCGCCGGCGCGCGGCTAGGGTTTCCCGACCGTCTGCGTGCCGTAATAGGAGAGGAAGATTCGCACGGCGCGCTCCACCGTGGCCTCGATCTGCGCCGCCGTCGGCTGCTCCTCGATGCCGAACAGCAGACCCTTCACGCTGTTGCTCTGGCACAGATTGAAGAACTCGTAGGCCGCGGCGAGGTCGTCGTCGATGGCGAGCCGGCCGAGATCGGCCTGCTGGCGCATCAGCTGGGCGAGGCGCTGGCCGCCATGGCAGGGGCCGGCGGCGAAGAAGGTGCGGCCCACCCGGGGAAACCGCTCCGCCACGGCAATCACCATGCGCACCAGCCGGATATGGTCCGGCTGCACCATCATGGTCATGAACGAGATGCCGATCCGGCGCAGCAGGCTCGCCACGTCGTCGACGGACGGGTCGACCTCGAACAGGTGCTCGGCCGAGCGGGCGCGGTCATTGTGCACCAGCGCCTCGAACAGCTCTTCCTTGCTGGAGAAATAGACGTAGATCGTCGCCTTGGAGACGCTGGCGGCCTTGGCCACCTCGTCCATGCTGGCGGCGTCGAAGCCCTTTTCGAAAAACACTTTCCGCGCACCGTCGATGATGTCGCGGCGCTTGGACGATTCAGGCTCGGTGCGCGCAGGCGCGGCGGGCGTATCGATGTCGATCATGCTCATGGCTATCCCCAGCCTCCTGATAGGGCGGGCGGAGCGCTGTTGTCAAAGCTCTTGACTAAACTGTTTAGTTTGATATGTAAAGAAGTAGATGAACTGAACGGTTTAGTTACCTTACGGAGGGCGGTCATGGCGCAAGCCGAGATCAGGGCAGTGCCGAGCGGGGAGGCGGAGCGGGCACCGGCCGGCGAGCCGATTCCGATCACCTTGCGCAAGCCGGCGCCGGACGTGACGGTGCCCGCGGCCCCGGCCGCCGAGGCACCGCCGCCGAAGGGTTCGCGCCGGAAGCTGGTGTTCGCCGCCGTCCTCCTCGCCGCCCTCGCGGGGGCGGGCTATTACGGCGCGGGCTGGTGGCAGGTGGGCCGGTTCATGGTCTCCACCGACGACGCCTATGTCGGGGCCGACACCTCCATCCTCGCCGCGAAGGTGGCGGGCCATGTCGTGGCGCTCGATGTCGAGACCAACCAGAGCGTGAAGGCCGGTGACGTCATCGCCCGCATCGACGACGGCGACTATCAGCTCGCGCTCAAGGCGGCGGAGGACAAGATCGCCACCCAGCAGGCGACCATCGACCGTTATGGTCAGCAGATGGCGGCGGCGCGGGCAGAGATCGACCAGGCGCAGGCGGAGCTCACCTCGGAGAATGCCGAGCTGGAGCGCGCCGGCCGCGAACTGGCCCGCCAGACCGAGCTGATGAAGGACCAGTTCTCCAGCCGCGCCACGCTGGAGAAGGCGCAGGCCGATCGCGACAAGGCGCAGGCCGCTGTCGATGCCGGCAAGGCGAATGTGGCCTCCGCGCAGGCCAATGTCGCCGTGCTCGACGCCCAGCGCACCGAAGCCGTGCGCACGCTGGACGAGCTGAACACCGCCCGCGACCAGGCCCAGCGCGACCTCGACTTCACCGTCGTGAAGGCGCCCTTCGATGGCGTCGTCGGCAACCGCGCGGTGCAGGTCGGCCAGCTCGTGCAGGCCGGCACGCGGATCGCGGCGCTGGTGCCGATGGATCAGGTCTATGTCGACGCCAATTTCAAGGAGACCCAGCTCGGCCGGTTGCATCCCGGGCAGGAGGTCGACGTCGCGGTCGATGCCTATCCCGACGAGACCTTCCATGGCCGCGTGGTCAGCGTCGCGCCGGCGTCGGGTTCGGTGTTCAGCCTGCTGCCGCCGGAAAACGCCACCGGCAATTTCACCAAGATCGTCCAGCGCGTTCCGGTGCGGATAGAGCTCGACGCCGCCGCCCGCGACAAGGCGGAGCTGCGCCCGGGCATGTCCGTCGTCGCTACCGTCGACACGCGCGGCTGAGCGTCGGGAGGCGCAAATGTCGGACACCACAGCCCCAGCCGGAGCCGCGCCGCGCGCGACCTCCACCGAGGGAAGGCGCATGTTCGCCTTCCTGTGCATGGTGTTCGGCATGTTCATGGCGATCCTGGACATCCAGATCGTCTCCGCCTCGCTCTCGGAGATCCAGGCCGGGCTCGCCGCCTCCTCGGACGAAATTTCCTGGGTGCAGACCAGCTACCTCATCGCCGAGGTGGTGATGATCCCGCTGTCCGGCTTCCTGTCGCGGGCGCTGTCCACGCGCTGGCTGTTCGCCGCCTCGGCGGTGGGCTTCACGGTGATGAGCTTCATGTGCGCCACCGCGACCTCGATCGACCAGATGATCGTCTATCGCGCGCTGCAGGGCTTTCTCGGCGGCGGCATGATCCCGACCGTGTTCGCCGCCGCCTATTCCGTCTTCCCGCGCGAGAAGCAGGGCGTCGTCGCGCCGCTCATCGGCCTGGTGGCAACGCTGGCGCCGACCATCGGCCCGACCATCGGCGGCTATCTCACCGACCTGTTCTCCTGGCACTGGCTGTTTCTGGTCAACATCATCCCCGGCATCTTCGTCGTCGTCACCACGGTGACGCTGGTGGATTTCGACGAGCCCGACCTCGCTCTGCTCGACCGCTTCGACTGGTGGGGCCTCCTCTTCATGGCCGGCTTCCTCGGCAGCCTCGAATTCGTGCTGGAGGAAGGGCCGACCAATGACTGGTTCGCGGATGAGTGGATCGTCATCTTCACCGTGCTGGGCGCGGTGTCGGCGGTGGCGTTCTTCGCCCGCGTCTTCATGGCCCGCGAGCCGGTGGTCGATCTGCGCGCCTTCGCCAACCGCAACTTCGCCGTCGGCTCGGCCTTCAGCTTCGTGGTCGGCATCGGCCTCTACGGGCTGACCTATCTCTACCCGCTCTATCTCGCCCGGGTGCGCGGCTATTCGGCGCTGATGATCGGCGAGACGATGTTCGTCTCCGGCCTCGCCATGTTCCTGTGCGCGCCCATCGCCGGCCGGCTGATGGGCAAGGTCGATCCGCGCGCGATGATCGCCTTCGGCTTCGCCGCCTTCGCGGTCGGGACGTGGCAGGTGACCGGCCTCACAGCCGACTGGGATTTCTGGGAACTGCTGGTGCCGCAGATCCTGCGCGGTGTCGGCATCATGATGGCAATGATTCCGATCAACAACATCTCGCTCGGCACTCTGCCGCCGGACCAGCTCAAGAACGCCTCCGGCCTGTTCAACCTGATGCGAAATCTCGGCGGTGCCGTGGGGCTGGCCCTCATCAACACTGTGCTCAACGAGCGCTGGGACCTGCACCTCGCCCGCCTGCACGAAAGCGTGCAATGGGCGAACGAGGCGGCGGTGGAGCGGCTCGATTCCATGACCCGCGCGCTTTCCGCCATGGGCTCGGATGCCGGCACAGGCGCCCTCCGGCTGATGGCAGCGCAGGTGCGGGTACAGGCCGAGGTGATGGCGTTCTCGGACGTATTCCTCGTGCTCACCGTGCTGTTCGTCGTCCTGTTCTTCGCCGCCCCGCTGCTGCGCCGGCCGACGCACAAGGTGGAGGGGGGACACTGAGTTTTCGCTTCCCCGTCGCGCCGGGCTCATTTGGGCGCGACGGGGGGAACGTCATGGCCGGGCTCGCCCGTGCGCTGCGCCGTCCGGGAGGCCGCCCCCCCGCCCGAACGCGCAGAGCCGGTTTCGGCCCGGCCATGACCTCACTGCCTCGCCCCGCCGGACGGAGGCTCGCAGGGCACTGCCTCGCCCCGCCCTTGCCGTTTTGCCCGCGCTCGGCTATGAGCGTGCTTCAGAGCAACCTCGCGAGAGCCGAGCCGTGACGATGTCGTCCGACCGCCGTTCTTCCGCGACCCTGGCCGCGCTGCGGTTTCCGGGGAAGGCTCTGCTTGCGTCCGGGCTCCTTCTTCTTAGCCGCCCCTGAGGGCCGGCCGGGCTTCGCGCCTGGGCGCTCAGGGGATGACGCCTCCCGCCGAAACGTCAGATGTGCGCCGGACGATGCCGCGAGGGCCAGCGAGCCCCGCCGCTCCCGGTGCCGGAGCTGAGAAGGAAGCCCCCATGTCCATTCCTCATGACCGCGTCGTCATTTTCGACACCACCTTGCGCGACGGCGAGCAGTGCCCCGGCGCCTCGATGACGCTGGAAGAGAAGCTGGAAGTCGCCGATCTCCTCGACACGATGGGCGTCGATGTGATCGAGGCCGGCTTTCCCATCGCCTCCAACGGTGATTTCGAGAGCGTTGCCGAGATCGCTCGCCGCACCAAGCGCGCGGTGGTTGCCGGCCTCGCCCGCGCCATCCCCGCCGACATCGCCCGCGCCGGCGAGGCGGTGAAGTTCGCCCAGCGCCCGCGCATCCACACCTTCGTCTCCACCTCGCCGATCCATCTCGAACACCAGATGCGCAAGACGCAGGATCAGGTGATCGACATCATCACCGCGACGGTGACGCAGGCGCGCAACCTGATCGACGACATCGAGTGGTCGGCGATGGACGCCACCCGCACGCCCATCGACTATCTCTCGCGCTGCGTGGAAACGGCGGTGAAGGCCGGCGCCACCACCATCAACCTGCCGGACACGGTGGGCTATGCCACCCCGTCGGAATATGAGGCGATGTTCCGTCAGGTGCGCGCCTACATCCTCGACCGCGTGCCCAATGGCGAGCAGATCATCTTCTCCGCCCATTGCCATGACGATCTGGGCCTCGCCGTGGCCAATTCTCTGGCGGCGCTGGCCGGCGGCGCGCGGCAGATCGAGTGCACTATCAACGGCCTCGGCGAGCGTGCCGGCAATGCGGCGCTGGAAGAGGTGGTGATGGCCATCCGCACTCGCGGCGACGTGCTGCCCTTCGCCACCGGCATCGAGGCGACCATGCTGACCCGCGCCTCCAAGCTGGTCTCGGCCGTCACCTCCTTCCCGGTGCAGTACAACAAGGCGATCGTCGGCCGGAACGCCTTTGCCCATGAGAGCGGCATCCACCAGGACGGCATGCTGAAGAACAACACCACCTACGAGATCATGACCCCCGACAGCGTCGGCGTGTCCAAGACCTCGCTGGTGATGGGCAAGCATTCCGGCCGTGCCGCCTTCCGCGACAAGCTGAAGGCGCTGGGCTACGAGCTGGGCGAGAACGCCTTGAACGACGCCTTCAGCCGCTTCAAGGAACTCGCCGACCGCAAGAAGGTGGTCTATGACGAGGACATTGAGGCGCTGGTCGATCACGAGATCGCCGCCGCCCATGACCGCATGAAGCTGGTCTCGCTCAGCGTCATCGCCGGCAGCCACGGCCCGCAGCGCGCCACCATGAAGATGAAGGTGGACGGCGTGCTGGTGACCGAGGAATGCGAGGGCAATGGCCCGGTCGACGCGGTGTTCAACTGCATCAAGGCCATCGTCCCGCACGAGGCGAAGCTGGCGCTCTATCAGGTCCACGCCGTGACCGAGGGCACGGACGCGCAGGCGGAAGTCTCGGTGCGGCTGGAGGATGGCGACAAGGCGGTGACCGGGCGCGGTTCCGATCCCGACACGCTGGTCGCCTCGGCGCAGGCCTACATCATCGCGCTCAACAAGCTGGCGACCAAGCGCGGCAGCCTGAACGCGCAGGCGCAGCCGGCGGCGGAATAGTTCTTTCCGCGCGACGCGCACCGCCCTGAAACGACGAGAGCCCCGGCCGATGGCCGGGGCTCTTTTTTGATTCAACGGCGCGTGGCCTGTCGTGGCGGCCCTTTCCGCTGGCGGCCATAATGCTGCCGGGCGCATAGGGGATGGCTTTCGGGATCACCGGAGGCTCCCCGTGCCGGCCCATCCTGCATGATCGCCGTCTCGTCCCTGCCGGGCGCCGTCCACGGTCTGCTGGAAGCCGAAGAGCGCCAGCCGCCGCCGGCCCGCTCCGCCGCCGAGGCCGCGCGGCTCATCGCCTCCGCGCTGCTGCATCTCGGCGTGCTGGCGGCGCTTGTACTGGTGGGGGCGAGGGATTTTCCCGAGCCGGCGGACGCGCCGGCACTGGAAACGGAAATCATCAGTTCCCAGGAATTTGCGGCGCTGCGCGCCGCA
Organism: Pseudomonadota bacterium; assembly: GCA_023434095.1. GTDB lineage: Bacteria > Pseudomonadota > Alphaproteobacteria > Rhizobiales > Xanthobacteraceae > Ancylobacter. The sequence goes on from JAEYTJ010000173.1 coordinate 12,198, forward strand.
CCGGCACCAGTCTCATCATTGCCATCGGCGGAGACACTGCCGCGCGGGGGCGAGGCAGTGCCCTCGGCGCCGTCGCGTGTTCTCCCCGCAAAGCCAGCCGCGGCGCCGGAGATGGTGCGCCCGTCGCGGATGCTCTCGGAACAGGCGTTGGACGCTCCGCGCAGCCGGAACCTGCGCCGCGAACTGGCGCGGCTCGGCGAGGAGGATCGCCTCGCCCAGCTCTGCGATCTCGAGGCGATGGAGCAGATCCACGCCTGGCGCCCGGAGTTCCAGCCCGACCGGCTGGTCGACTACGCCTCGGGCGATACGGCGCTGGAGGGAGCTGTGTTCACCGCGAGGGGCGGCGCCTTCCGCAGCCGGCGCCAATGGTACGAGGTCGCCTATCGGTGCGAACTGGACGCGCCGCGGCGCAAGGTCGTGGGATTCGCCTTCCATGTCGGTGGGGCGATCCCGCGCGAGGACTGGGTGGCCTATAATCTGCCGACCCTGCATTGAAATCGCGCCCGGCTGAAAGGCCGGGCGCGACTCTGACGAGGCCTTACTGTGCGCCGGGCGGGACGGGCGGCTGCCCCGGGCCGCCGGGGCCGCCCTGTCCACCACCCCCGCCGCCACCGGGCGGACGCGGCTGGCCCTGCGGCGGGCGTTGCGGCTGGTTCGGCATCGGCCGGGCCTGCTGAGGCGCAGCCTGCGGCGGCCTCTGCTGGCGCTGCTGCGTCTGTTCCTGCCGCTGCTGTTGGCGCTGCTGCTGGCGTTCCTGCTGCGCCTCCTGCCGCTGCTGCTGACGGGCGCGCTGCTGTTCCTGCTGCGCGTCCTGCTTCTGCTGGCGCTGCTGCATCTGTTCCTGACGCTGCTGCTTCTGCGCCTCCTGCTTCTGCTGACGCTCCTGCTGGCGGGCGCGCTGCTGCTCCTGCTGGGCGTCGCGCTTCTGCTGGTCCTGCTGGCGCTCGGCGTCGCGCTGCTGCCGGCGCTGTTCCTGCTGCTGCTGTTTGGCGCGCTGCTGCTCCTGCTGCGCCTCCTGCTTGCGCTGGTGCTCGGCGTCCTGCTGCTGGCTGCGCTCCTGCTTCTGGCGCTCCAGCATCTCCTGGTTCCGCTTCTGGCGGTCGGCATTGCCCTGCGGCCGCGGATCCACGCCGGGGCCCGGCCTTGCCTCTCCCGGTCGCGCGTTGCCCGGGGCCTGGCCCGGCGGCTGGCCGGGCGCACCCGGTCCGCCCTGCGCCGCACCGGGCGTGCCGGGCCGGTTGCCGCCGGGAACAGGGCCGTTATTCGGTCCGCCGGGACGGCCCGGGACCATGCCGGGCGCCCCCGGCCCGCCGGGCCGGGCCGGATTGGCGCCGGGCGCGCCGGGGCCGCCCGGACGCGGGCCGGGCTGGTTCTCCACCCGGTCGACGACCTTCTGCGCCTTGGCGCGCTGATCGGCGCGGAGCTTCTCATAGGTGGCGCGGCGCTTTTCCAGCGCCTCGCGCTGCTGGCGCTGGAAAGCGTCGGCGCGCGCGTCGGCCTGCCGGCGCTCTTCGAGCAGGCGGTCGGCCCGCTCGCGCTCCAGCTGCTGCACTTGCCGGCGGTAGCGGTCCGGGTCCTCGAAGCGGCGCTCGCGCAGGTCGCGGCGCCGGTCCGGGTCGAGCACATTGAGCAGCGCGGCCGAGGGGGCGAGCCAGCCCGGCCCGTCGCGGTCCTCGCGCACATATTGCCGGATCAGCGGCCGGCGATCGGGCTCGATCTCGCGGACATAGCGCGGAGGCGGGCCGAAGCGGTCGCCGAAGTTGAGCTGCGGCGCGTAGATGCCGAGCCGCCCGTCGCGCCCGTCGTAGAAAATGTCGTCGCGGCGGTCGACGTAATAGACCTCGCGCGTCACCAGCCGCTCGCGGATCGGCGCATCATAGACGGAGTAGCCGAAGCCGCGATTGACGTAATAGCCATCGTCCCAGCTCGGCTCGTACACGTCCGGCGCCGCCTGCAGGTAGATGTTGATCTGCGGGATGGGCGCGACATGGATGGCAATGTCCTCTTCCGCCATGTAGCGGTCCTCGACGAACACCCAGCTCTCCGCCACCGGGGGCGCATAGTGAGCAGGCCGGCCGACGGCGAAGCCCGATCGGTCCGGCGCGATCGGCGCCCAGCCGGTGCGCCCGCCGCCGCGGCGCCACGTCACCCAGGCCGGCGCCCAGGTGTCGCCGGGCACCCAGAACCAGCCATAGGAGGGGTCGTAGCCCCAGCGGCCGTAATGATAGGTCGCCCAGCCGAAGGGCTCGTAGGATTCCCAGTACCAGCCATATTGCTCGGTCCACACCCAGCGCCCTTCCTGATAGGGGCGCCAGCCCTGGCCGACATCGGAGGGGATGAAGACGTAATCGTAGTCGGGATGCGCGACCCAGGTGCCGAAGCGGCCGAGCTGGTCGTAGAACACGTTCACGTCCATCGCCCCGTTCCCGCCCTGCGGGCCAGCCTGCGCCAGCCGCAGAGGCGCGTCTTGGGCGAGGGCGGGGAGCGTGGCGACGCCGGCGAGAAGGCTCGCGCCGAGACCGGCCACGAGCAGGGGGCGTTTCAGGCGAAGCATGGGTACCTCCGGCGGCATTAGGGTGGCCGTCAACGCCGCTGCTGCCGGAAGGTTTCAAATATTCATGGCAAAATCTGCGTCGCCCCTATGCCTAAAATGGCGCGCTGAAAGAAAGCGTCGAAATTGTGATGCGATGATGTCCCGCGCGATCTTTCTGCTCCGACAGATATCGCAAGGTGAGTGTGCCGGTTATTTGCCGTCGTCCCTACCGCGCCGCACAATATCCTGCAAGTTGCGCACGATGTCGTCGCTCTCGCCAAGCGAAGCCCCATCCAGAGCCGTCACCGGCCGCAGAAAGCGCACGGAATTGGTGAGGAACACCGCGTCCGCTCCGACGAGCGCGGATGGCGCCAGCGGGCGCTGTTCCACCACGAGGTCGAGCCGCGGCGCGGCCTCGATCACCAGCGCCCGCAGGATGCCGGGCAGGCACCCCTCCGCGAGCGAAGGCGTCACCAGCCGCCCGGCGATCAGCGCGAACACGTTGGCGATGGTCGAGCAGGCGACGCGCCCGCGCGTGTTGAGGATCAGCGCGTCGTCCACCCCCGCCGCCGCCGCCTCGCGCGCGGCGAGGATATGGTCGAGATAGCCGAGCGTCTTCAGGTTGGCCGTCTGGGAGAATTCGTTGCGCCGACCGGTGGCGGTGATCAGCCGCGCCGGCTGCCCGAGCAGGGAAGGGGACCACGGCGCCGCCGTCGCCACCACGGTCGGGACGCCGGCGCTCGCCGGCCACAGGCCGCGCGCCGCTGTGCCGCGGGTTACCGTGGTGCGCAGGATGGTCGGCGCGTGCGTCAGCGCGGCATCCATCGCCGCCTCGATGGCGGAGGCGTCCACAGCAATGCCGATCTGCCGCGCCGCCGCCACCAGCCGCGCGACATGGCGCGCGCGGGCGAAGACGGCGCCCTCCAGAGCCAGAGCGGTGTCGAAGACACCGTCGCCGAGCGTGAAACCGCGATCCTCGATACTGACGAGCCCGCTCACGCGGCGCTCTCCCGTGCCCGCGCCAATTTCAGGAAATTGCCCATCAGCTCGTAGCCGTTCGGGGTCAGCACTGATTCCGGATGGAACTGCACGCCGAAAGTGGGGTGCGCGCGGTGGGCGAGGCCCATGATCTCGCCGTCCTCGCTCCAGGCGGTGGCGATGAGCGGCGCCCCTTCGTCCAGTTCCACCGCCAGCGAATGATAGCGCCCTGCCGGCAGAGGGGACGGCAGGCCGGCGAACACGTCCGTTCCCGCATGGCGAATCCGCGAGGTACGCCCGTGCATCGGCTCCTTTGCACGCACCACGCGTCCGCCGAAGGCCTGGCCGATACACTGATGGCCGAGGCAGATGCCGAGGATCGGCAGCCTTCCCGACAATGCCCGCACTGCTTCCAGCGAGACTCCGGCCTCGTTGGGCGAGCACGGGCCGGGCGAAATCACCAGCGCGTCCGGTGCGCGCCGCTCGATGGCCGCGAGGTCCAGCGCGTCGTTGCGGGCGACTTCCACCTCTTCGCCGAGTTCGGTGAGATAGCGCGCCACGTTGAAGACGAAGCTGTCGTAATTGTCGATCAGCAGGATCACGGCGCCGCCCCCTCGGTGAAGGCGCGGAATAGCCGTTCCGCCTTGGTCAGGCTTTCCGCATGCTCGGCGGCGGGGTCGGAGAGGGTAGTGATGCCGCCGCCGACGCCGAAGCTGGCGCGCCCGCCTTCCACCGTAACGGTGCGGATGGCGATGTTGAAATCCATCGTGCCATCGAAGCCGATATAGCCGATGGAGCCGCAATAGACCCCGCGGGGGCGGCCCTCCAGCTCGTGGATGATCTCCATGGCGCGGATTTTCGGTGCGCCGGTGATCGAGCCGCCCGGGAAGGATGCTGCCATCAGGTCCAGCCCGTCGCGGCCCTCCTGCAGCTCCCCCGTCACCACCGAAACAAGGTGGTGGACGTTGGCATAGGTCTCCAGCCCGCACAGGCGCGGCACCTTCACCGTGCCGGGCCGGCATACGCGCGAGAGATCGTTGCGCAGGAGATCGACGATCATGACGTTCTCGGCGCGGTCCTTCTCGCTGTCGGTCAGCGCGCGGCCGCGAAAGGCGTCGAGCGTCGGCTCCACCGAGCGCGGCACCGTGCCCTTGATCGGGCGGGTTTCCACCGCCGCCCCGTTCAGCTTCACGAAGCGCTCGGGCGAGGAGGAGGCGATGACGCGGTCCTCGTTGACGATCAGCGCGGCGAAGGTCGCCGGATTGGCGCGGCGGAGCTGCTCGTAGAGCGCGAGCGGGTCGACGGCGCCGACCTCCGCCTCGAAGCGCTGGGTGAAATTGGCCTGGAAGATGTCGCCGGCGCGGATGTAGTCGATGACCCGCGCCACGGCACGGCGATAGCTTTCCGCGTCGAAATTGGACCGCCAGCCGCGCGCCTCGACCGGGGCGCCGAGCGGCGCCGGCGGCGCCGCCAGCCGGGCGCTGGCTTGGGCCAGCCTTTCGCGGGCGCGTCGGGCGCGGCGGGCGGGGTCGGCCTCCGGC
>JAEYTJ010000196.1 GCA_023434095.1 Pseudomonadota bacterium
CGCCAAGCCGGGCATGTCCTCACCCTGCCCGGTGAGGAAGCCGAGCCCGAAACTTCCCGCCCCGCGCGCCAGAGCCGCTCCCGGCGCATTGGCGAGGGCGACACGGCTCCGCTGTTCGGCCGCTACAGGCACGCCGCGTTCGTCCGCGAGCTCGACAAAGCTCGCCGCTAGCTCGCCGTCGCCTTCCGCCAGCGCCGCGTCGATCTCGCCGGCCACCCGCGCCTCGGTCAGCACGCCGGCCAGCTGAAGATCGGCGAGCCGCGCCGCATCGTCCTGCGCGCTCACCAGCGCAAACGCATGCCGTCCCGCCGGCACCACCCAATGGGCGGCACCCGCAAAGGCGAGCAGAAAGCCGAAAGCGGCGAAGAAGCGGTACATGGCAGGGATATGGGGATCACGCGGCGCGATTTCCGCCAATGTGCCGCGCCATTATGGCGAAGCGATGGGTGTGCGGTGCACAGGCGCGGCATCCGGCCCCTTGGACCGCGGCGCGCCAGCGGCTATGGTCGCGCCGATTTCAACGCGAGCGCGGACAGGCGGACATCATGGCGGGCCACGTCGTTCCCCATTTCCACAATTCGGCCGGCGTGGCGAAGATCGCCATCGGCGCCAGGGAATTCATGTGCGTGGGCGCTCTTCCGCCCTACGACCATCCCCATGTGTTTCTCGACATGGGTTCGGATGACGAGATCATCTGCCCCTATTGCTCGACCCTCTACACCTTCGATTCCCACCTGCACGGCACCGAATCGACCCCGCCGGGCGCGCTGTTCGAGATTCCGGCCGCCGCCTGAGCGGCCCCCTTGCCCGCCCGCACCCTCGCCATAGCCGGCGCCGGCATCGGCGGCCTCACCGCCGCCCTTGCTCTGGCGAAGGCCGGCTTTGCCGTCACCCTGGTGGAGCGCGCGCCGGTACTGGAAGAGGCGGGCGCCGGCGTGCAGCTCGCCGCCAACGCGACACGCTGCCTTCAGGCGCTCGGCGTCTATGAGCGCGTGGCGGCGCAGGCCGTGTTCCCCACCGCCTTCGCCGTGCTGGACGGGCGGCGCGGCACCCGCCTGGCGGGCGGGCCGATGGGCACGGAGGCCGAGGCGCGGTTCGGCGGGCCCTTCCTCGTCATCCATCGCGCCGATCTGCAAGCCGCCCTGCTCGCCGCCGTGCGCGAGGAACCCGGCATCGATCTGAGGCTCGGCCACGCGCTGGAGAGCTTCGACACCACGGACGGCGGCGTCACGCTGCATCTGCGCCACGAGGGCGGCGACGCCGCGCTCACCGCCGAGGCGCTCATCGGCGCCGACGGGCTGCGCTCCGTGGTCCGCGGCGCACTTCAGCACGGCGCCCGCCCCTCCTTCCGCCACCGCGCTGCCTGGCGCGCGACGGTACCGGTCGAGGCCCTGCCCGCCGCGCTCACCGATCCGGTGACGCGGCTGTGGATCGGCCCGGGCGCCCATCTCGTGACCTATCCCGTGAAAGCCGGCCGGGCGATCAATCTGGTTGCCGTCACACCGGACGGGCGCGAGGCGCATGGCTGGAGCGAGGCCGCCGCGCGCGACGAGCTTCTGGCGCATTATCGCGGCTGGTGCGACGAAGTTCGCGCATTGCTCGACGCGCCGGAGCGCTGGCTGCGCTGGGCGCTGTTCGATCTCGATCCGCTGCCCCGCTGGAGCGCGGGTCCGGTGACCCTGCTCGGCGACGCCGCGCACGCCATGCCGCCGTTCCTCGCCCAGGGCGCGGCGCAGGCGATCGAGGATGCCGTCATCCTCGCCCGTGAACTTGCCGGCGCACCCGACATTCCCGCCGCGCTGCGCCGTTACGAGGCCGCGCGCCGGCCGCGCACCGCCCGCGTGCAGCGTGCCGCGCGCGGCATGGACCGCATCTATCATCTTGCCGGCCCGGCGCGGATCGCCCGCGATCTCGTCATGCGCCTCCAGCCGGAAAGCGCGGTTCTGGAACGCTACCGCTGGATCTACGACTGGCGGGCGTGAGCGCCGCCAGTCCGATCGGATTTTCTCATGCCTCCCATGAGAACATCTCGTTTTCCGATCCAGTCCGCTTTGCCTAGTCTCTGTGCAACGCAAAGTGGAGACGAACGATGCCCGCCGCATCGAAGGGGAACCCTGCCGCCGTGACGGCCGCAGCGCCGGCGACCTTTCTGCCGCTGCCACTCCTGGTGGCGCTGTTCTGCGTGCTGTGGTCCTCGGCCTTTGCCGGCGCCAAGCTGGCACTCGCCGACTGCCCGCCCGTGATCCTGCTGTCCGTGCGGCTGCTGCTCGCCGGCTCGATCATGCTGGCGCTGGCGCCCCTGTGGGACAATGGCGCCCGGCGCCGCGGCCAGCCGCCGATCCGCCGGCGGGACATCGTCGCGCTGATCGGCATCGGCGTGCTCAATAATGCGGTCTATCTCGGCCTCAACTGGACGGCGCTGACCTTCACCTCCTCGGCCTACACCGCCGTGCTGACGAGTTGCCTGCCGCTGCTGGTGGCGCTCGGCGCCGGACCGCTGCTGGGCGAGAAGATGAGCCCGGCGAAATGGGCGGGCATCGCGCTGGGGCTTATCGGCGTCGTCATCGTGCTGCGCTCACGGCTCGCCGGCGCACATGAGACGCTGGCCGGCACGCTGCTCATCGCAGGCGGGGTCACCGCGCTCGCCGCCGGCACGCTGGCGTTTAAATATCTCGCCCCGCGCGGCGGGGTGTGGAGCGGCAATGCCGTGCAGTGCCTGGCGGGCGGACTCGCACTCATCCCGGTCGCGCTGGCCACGGAGAGCACGGGCGACATCCGCCTCACCGCCAACCTCATCGGCGGGCTCGCCTTTCTGGTGATCGGCGTCTCCATAGGCGGCTATGGCCTGTGGTTCTACCTGCTCACCCGCGCCTCGGCGACCGCAGCGTCCAGCCTGCATTTCCTCATGCCGCCGCTCGGCCTTTTCTTCGGCTGGCTGCTGCTGGGCGAAGCGGTGCCGCCGCTCGACTTCCTCGGCATCGTGCCCATCGCGCTCGGCATCTGGCTGGTGACACGCCCGGCGCGGGTGGCGGGATAGGCCCGCTTCGCGAACATGCCGCAACCGGCGTTCGGTTCCGCTCTCGCCCGCCTCCGTCATGCCCGGCCTTGGGC
>JAEYTJ010000208.1 GCA_023434095.1 Pseudomonadota bacterium
CGTCGCTCCAGGGCGCGGCGGTGACGTCCGTGCATATCGACGGGGTGCTGCACGAGTTCTCGTCGATCCCGGGCGTGCGCGAGGATGTGACCGACATCGTCCTCAACATCAAGGACATCGCCATCAAAATGGCCGGCGATGGCCCGAAGCGCATGGTCGTGAAGAAGCAGGGTCCGGGCGTCGTCACCGCCGGCGACATCCAGACCGTGGGTGACGTGCAGGTGCTGAACCCCGAGCTCGTGCTGTGCACGCTCGACGACGGTGCTGAAATCCGCATGGAATTCACCGTCGATACCGGCAAGGGTTACGTCGCGGCCGACCGCAACCGTCCCGAGGACGCGCCGATCGGCCTCATCCCGGTCGACAGCCTCTATTCGCCGGTCAAGAAGGTCTCCTATAAGGTCGAGAACACCCGTGAGGGCCAGATTCTCGACTATGACAAGCTGACCCTCACCATCGAGACCAACGGTTCGGTCGGTCCCGAGGACGCGCTCGCCTATGCCGCGCGCATCCTTCAGGACCAGCTCGAGATCTTCGTCAACTTCGAAGAGCCCAAGCGCGAGACGGAAAGCCCTGTCATGCAGGAGCTGCCCTTCAACCCGGCGCTCCTCAAGAAGGTGGACGAGCTCGAACTTTCGGTCCGTTCGGCGAACTGCCTGAAGAACGACAACATCGTCTATATCGGCGACCTGATCCAGAAGACCGAGGCGGAGATGCTCCGTACCCCGAACTTCGGCCGCAAGTCGCTGAACGAGATCAAGGAAGTTCTCGCCAGCATGGGCCTGCACCTCGGCATGGAAGTGCCGGGCTGGCCTCCGGAGAACATCGAGGATCTCGCCAAGCGGTTCGAAGATCATTATTGAGCATTGAGCGCGGCGTTCGAGCCGTCACCCGTATCTCCCGGCTCGAAAGCCGCCGCATTTAGGAATTTTGCCATGAACCACGGCAAGACGTATCGCAAGTTCAACCGGACCGCCGAGCACCGCAAGGCGATGTTCGCCAATATGGCTCAGGCGCTGATCACGCATGAGCAGATCATGACCACCCTGCCGAAGGCGAAGGATCTTCGTCCCGTGGTGGAAAAGCTGATCACCCTCGGCAAGCGCGGCGGCCTGCACGCCCGCCGTCAGGCGATCGCCGAGGTGCGTGACGTCGCCGTCGTGCGCAAGCTCTTCGACGTGATCGGCCCGCGCTACAAGGAGCGGAACGGCGGCTACACCCGCATCATCAAGGCGGGCTTCCGCCATGGTGATTCGGCTGCCATCGCCGTGATCGAACTCGTCGATCGTGACGAGTCGGCGAAGGGCGCCGCGGACCTGGCCCGCCACGAGGCGGCGAAGGCCGAGGAAGCCGCTGCCGCGTGAGCGCAGCCGAGAGCTGAGAGATTTCGGGAAGGGGCGGTTCGACCGCCCCTTTTCTTTTATGCGGTACGTAAAGCAGGGAGCGCGCCGCTGCCCTTTCTCCGCCGCAGGGCGGGGATTATATCTGGCGCCATGAAACGCTTCGCTCTCATCGCCGCTTCCATTCTCGTCGCCGTCCCCGCGCTCGCGCAGGCTCCCGCCACGGGCGGGCCACGGGTGCCGGCGTCGCGCGCCGAAATCGGCCTCAGCTTCGCGCCCGTGGTGGCGCGCACCGCTCCGGCCATCGTCAATGTCTATGCATTGAAGACCGCCCAGCGGAACAATCCACTGCTCGACGACCCTTTTTTCCGGCGGTTCTTCGGGGACCGGGGGGCGCCGGACATTCCGGGCTTCGACACACGACGGGAGCGGGTCGAGCGCTCGCTGGGTTCGGGCGTGCTGGTCGATCGCTCCGGAATCGTCGTCACCAACAATCACGTCATTGACGGCGCCGACGAGATCCGCCTCGCTTTGGCGGACAAGCGCGAATTCGACGCTGAGGTGATGCTGCGCGACCCGCGCACCGACATCGCCATTCTGCAGATCAAGGGCGGCAAGGCGGATTTCCCCTCGGCGACGCTCGGCTCGTCGGACGATCTGCAGGTCGGCGACATCGTGCTCGCCATCGGCAATCCGTTCGGCGTCGGGCAGACGGTGACGCAGGGCATCGTCTCGGCTCTGGCGCGCACCCAGATCGGCATCACGGACTACCAGTTCTTCATCCAGACGGATGCAGCCATTAATCCCGGCAATTCTGGAGGCGCGCTGGTAGATGTCGCGGGGCGGGTGATCGGCATCAATACCGCGATATTCTCGCGCTCCGGCGGCTCGCAGGGTATCGGGTTCGCCATCCCTGCCGACATGGTTCGGGTTGTGCTTCAGTCGGCAATGGAAGGCGGGCGCTCGGTGAAGCGGCCTTGGCTGGGCGCGCGCCTGCAGCGTGTGACGCCCGATATTGCCGAGGGCCTTGGTATCGCCCGTCCGGTCGGTTCACTTGTGCAGAGCGTGACCGCGGGCAGTCCGGCCGAGCGCGGCGGGCTGCGTGTCGGCGATCTCATCACGAGCGTTGCCGGCCAGGAGGCCGATGATCCGGACGCGTTCGGCTATCGGTTCGCAACGCGGCCGCTCGGCGGCCAGGTGGACGTCG
>JAEYTJ010000214.1 GCA_023434095.1 Pseudomonadota bacterium
TGGTGAGCTTCTTCGGGTTGCCCTTCTTCACCAGAAGCCCCTCGCCATAGGAGGAGTTCGGCTCGGTGAAGGCGACCTGCTTGCAGCGCTCGGGCGAGATGTTCTGCTCGGCGGCGACGAAGTCGAAACGCTTGGCCTTCAGGCCGGGGATCAGCGTGCCGAAGGGCGTCACCGTCCAGGTCACATCGGTGATGCCCATCTTCTTGAGCACGGCGTTGGCGACGTCAGGGCCGATGCCGGCCGAGGTGCCGTCGTCCTTCATGTAGGAATAGGGCACCTCGTTGGCGGTAGCGGCGCGGATATAGCCCTGGTCCTTCACATCCTTCAGCGTGGTGGCGCCAGCGATGGAAAGGCCGCCGGCGAAGGCGAGGGCGGAAAGCCCGGCAATCTTGAGATACAACATGTTTTTCTCCTCTGGTCGGTATGGAGCGAAAGTCGGTGCGCCGTGATCCGGCGTGCTGGTGGGCCGTAGGACCGGGTCGATCAGGCCTCCGTCACCACGGCGAGGACGGAGAGGCAGTCGCCGGCCTTGATGAGGCCGGGGACGTGGCGGGCGGCGAGCACGCCATCCATGGCGGCGCGGTACTCGGCGGGCGCCTCCCCGGTGCGGCCGACGGGATAGACGTGGGCGATGAGATCGCCCTTGCGCACCGGGGCGCCGAGATCGACGGCGAAGGCGATCAGCCCGTCGTCCTGCGCGAAGGCGAAGCAGTCGGAAGACGGCATGTCGAGCCAGCGGGTCGGGGCGATTTCCGGCACGCCCCGCGCGATGCCGGCATGCCGCAACAGGTTGGCGACGCCGTGCCGGGCGATGGCGATGCTGGTGGCGCTGGCCGTGCCGGCCCCGCCCAGCTCGGTGGTGACGAACACCTTGCCCATGGCCTCGACTGTCGTGTCGAGCATGCCGACCGCGTCGATCTCCAGCATCTTCATGGAATAGGGAGCGGAGAAGGCGGCAACGGCGGCGAAGCAGCGCTCTTCCTGCGCCTTGTCGGCCAGCTCGTGCGCGGCGGCGTAGGGCAGGAAGTCCAGCGTCTTGCCGCCGGAATGGAAGTCCAGCACCACATCGGCCAGCGGCACGAGATGGCGGGTGACGTAGTCGGCGATCTTCTCCGTCACCGTGCCGTCCGGCCGGCCGGGAAAGCTGCGGTTGAGATTGCCGCGGTCGATGGGCGAGGTGCGGGTGCCGGCGCGGAAGGCGGGGTAGTTGAGCGCCGGCACGATGATGACGCGGCCCTGCACCTCTTCCGGCTTCAAGGTCCGCGCCAGCTCGAACAGGGCGGCCGGGCCCTCATACTCGTCGCCATGATTGGCGCCGGTGAGCAGGGCGGTCGGCCCCTCCCCATTGGCAATGACGCAGACCGGGATCATCACCGAGCCCCAGGCGCTGTCGTCGCGGCTGTAGGGCAGGCGCAGATGGCCGTGCTGGACGCCCTTCGCGGCGAAATCCACCGTCGGCGCGACCGGGGAGGGGCGGGGCGTGAGCGACAGCATGCCCGTCACCCCTTCACGAAGAGCTGGCGGGGCACGTTGGACAGGCATTCATGTCCGGTGGCCGTGATGGCGATGCTCTCGGTGATCTCCAGCCCCATGTCGTCCAGCCACAGGCCGGTCATGAAGTGGAAGGTCATGCCGGGCTTCAGTTCGGTGCGGTCGCCGGTGCGCAGGCTCATCGTGCGCTCGCCCCAATCCGGGGGATAGCTCAGCCCGATCGGGTAGCCGGTGCGGTTGTCCTTGATGATCCCGTACTTCTTCAGCACCGCGAAGAAGGCATTGGCGATGTCTTCGCAGGTATTGCCGGGCCTGGCGGCGGCGAGACCGGCCTCCATGCCTTCCAGCGTCGCCTTCTCGGCGTCGAGGAAGGCCTGCGTCGGCGTGCCGAGGACGACGGTGCGCGAGAGAGGGCAATGGTAGCGCCTGTAGGCACCGGCGATCTCGAAGAAGGTGCCTTCTCCCGAACGCATCGGCTTGTCGTCCCAGGTCAAATGCGGGGCGGAGGCGTCCGCGCCCGAGGGCAGCAGCGGCACGATGGCGGGATAGTCGCCGCCGAACTCGGCCGTGCCGCGAATGCCCGCATCGTAGATTTCGGCGACCAGATCGCATTTGCGCATGCCGGGCTCGACCACCTCGACGATGCGCTTGTGCATCAGCTCGACGATGCGGCCGGCCTTGCGCATGTAGTCGAGCTCGGTCGGGCTCTTGACCGCCCGCTGCCAGTTCACCAGCCCGCCGGCATCGGCGAAGCGGGCATTGGGCAGGTGCTTCTGCAGCGAAGCGAAGGCGGCGGCGGAGAAGTAGTAATTGTCCATCTCGACGGCGATGGAACCCTTGTCCCAGCCGCGCTCGGCGATGATCTGCGAGAGCAGGTCCATCGGGTGGCGCTCGGCCGACTGCACGTAATGGTCGGGGTAGCCGATGATGTTGTCATGGGCGAGATAGGCGGTGCGCTTGGCGCCGTTGGCGTCCTGCTTGCGCCCGTACCAGATCGGCTCGCCCATCGGCGGTACCAGCACGCACTGGTGGACATAGAAGGACCAGCCGTCATAGCCGGTGAGCCAGTGCATGTTGGAGGGGTCGGTGACGACCAGAAGGTCGATGCCGGCCTTGTCCATCGCCGCGCGGGTCTTGGCGAGGCGCTCGGCATATTCCTCGCGGGAGAAGTTGAGGGTGACGGTCACGCGATGTCTCCGGCTGCGGCCTTGGTGTCGATGGGGCGCCCCGCGCGGGCGTCGCGCGCTCGGGCAAGGGCGAGATTGGCGATGGCGGTGTCCTGCACGCCGGTGCCGGTGAGGTCGGCCAGCGTGATGTCCTCCGCGCGGCGGCGGCCCGGTGCGGCGCCTGCGATGACCTCGCCCAGCTCGGCGAAGGGGGCCTCGGCGGCGACGAGGCCGGCGGCGATGGCATGGTGGAGTTCGCCGAGGCGGCGCGTCTGGCTCAATCGGTCCGCGATGTAGATGACGCGGGCGAAGGCCTCCGGGTCGATCTCGTTCTTGTGCTCGCTGTCCGCGCCCATGGCGGTGACGTGCTGGCCGGGCTCCAGCCACGCCGCCTTCAGGATCGGGCGCTCGGCGGGCGTGGTGGTGACGACGATGTCGGCGCCGCGCACGGCCTGCTCGGGGCTGGCCATGGCGACGACGGGGAAGCCGAGATGGGTCGAGAGATCGCCCGCTGTCGCGGCGGCCTTGGCCGGGTCGCGGGCCCAGATGCGCGCCTCGCGGATGGGGCGCACCAGCGTCAGCGCTTCCAGTTGCAGCCGCGCCTGCATGCCGGCGCCGAGGATCGCGGCAACGGCGGAGTCGGGGCGCGACAGGTGCCGGGCGGCGACCGCGCCAGCGGCGGCGGTGCGGACATCGGTGAGATAGCCATTGTCGAGCAACAGCGCGTCGACGAGGCCGGTGCGGGTGCTCAGCAAGATCATCAGGCCGTTGAGGCTCGGCAGGCCCAGCAGAGGGTTGTCGAAGAAGCCGGGGCTGACCTTGATGGCGAAACCGTCGAGGCCGGGGACATAGGCGGTTTTCACGTCCACCTCGCCGCGATGCTCGGGGATGTCGAGCCGGAGGATCGGCGGCATCGCGACCGGCCGGTTCGCCAGCGCGGCGAAGGCGGACTCGATACTGTCGACGGCGCTGGTGTCGAGCCGGACGATCGGGCGCAGATCGGTCTCGGTGAGGACGAGCATGCGGCTCATGCGGGCGCTCCGTTGACGAGGCGGCGGTGCAGGGCGGGGTCGATGTTGCCGCCGGAGAGGATGAGGGCGGTGGGGCCTTCCCGGTGGACCTTGCCGGCGAGCAGGGCGGCAATGCCGACCGCGCCCGCGCCCTCGACCGTCTCGCCTTCGGTTCGCGCGGCATGGCGGATACCGGCGGCGATCTCGTCCTCGGTGAGCAGGATCACCTCATCCAGCAAGGCGCGGCAGAGCGGGAAGCTGTAGCGGTTGGCGAGCCCGATGCCGCCGCCCAGCGAATCCGCCAGAGTCTCCTCCTCCACCACATCGACGGGATGGCCGGCCTTCAGCGAGGCGGCCATGGCGGCGCCCTTCTCCATGGAGATGCCGACGATCCGGGCCTGCGGGCGCAGCGTCTTGACCGCCAGCGCAATGCCGGCGGCGAGGCCACCGCCCGAGAGCGGCACCAGAACGGTCGTGAGGTCGGGAAGGTCGGCGACGAGTTCGAGGCCGATCGTGCCCTGTCCCGCGATCACCTCGGGATGGTCGAAGGGCGGGAGGGCGGCGAGGCCGCGTTCGCTCACAAGGCGCTCCACCTCGGCCTGCGCATCGTCCTGCGAGCGGCCGACGATCCGCACCTCGGCACCGAGCGCGCGGACCGCGTCGACCTTGTTGGCCGGCACCAGCGCCGACATGCACACGACCGCCGGCACGCCGGCCTCGCGGGCGGCATAGGCGACGGCGCGCCCGTGATTGCCGGTGGAGGCCGTCACCAGCCCGCGCCGGCGCGCCGCCTCGTCGAGCGCCAGCAGCGCGTTCATCGCCCCGCGCAGCTTGAAGGCGCCGACCGGCTGGCGGGTCTCGAGCTTGAGATGGACCGGATGTCCGCAGAGCCGCGTCAGCGACGGCGAGGCGACCAGCGGCGTGCGCGCCACCCGGCCGGAGATGCGCCCGGCCGCCGCTTCGACCGCCGCGAACGCAACCGGCAGGCCGGGCGCGGCGGAACCAACGGGAGCATGTGCGGTGGACGGTGACATGAGCTGAAGTTCCCTCTCACTTGTGATGGTGAGAGGCATCAAAAATCATGTCAATTATTATATTGTAATGATCCAATGACGTGCGTCGGGAAGTCCTCTGCACGCGGCCACGCGGGTCAGCCGATGGCGCCGATGTCGAAGACCGGGGGAAGCTGCTCGAAGGTCTGCCGCACCGTGGTCAGCGCCTGCGTCAGCGTGGCGGGGGAGAAGTGGCCGCCGAGGCAGATGCGGATGCCCCCGCCATGGTTGCTGCCGGCGATGAACGGATCGGACGGCGTCACCGCCACCCGTCGCTCCGCCAGCGAGCGCACCAGCCCGTCTTCCGTCCAGTGCGGCGGGACGTTCAGCCAGGCGCAGAGCGAGAGGGGATGGGTGGAGGCGACATGGGGACCGAGCACCCGCGCCACCAGCGCCTGCCGCGCCTGTGCCTCCTCGCGCTGCACCGCTAGCAGCCGCTGCGCGGTGCCGTCCTCGATCCAGCGCGCGGCGATCTCGGCGAGCAAATAGGCTCCGCTCCAGCTGGTGACGCGCAAGATCGACGCCGCCCGGATGGAATAATGCGGCGGCACGACGAGATAGCCCACCCTCAGCCCGGCCAGCACGGTCTTGGTGAAGCTGGTGACGAAGAAGCCGAGGTCGGGCACCATCTGGCTGATCGACGGCAGGGGCGTGTCGATCAGCGGCTTGTAGACCTCGTCCTCGATAACGAAAACGCCGTGGCGGCGGGCGATTGCGGCGATGGCCTCGCGGCGCGCGGGGCCGGCGACATGGCTGGTCGGGTTGTTGAGCGTCGGGATGAGCACCAGGGCGCGGGGGCTGCCGGCAAGGCACGCGGCCTCGAATGCCTCGGGCAGCACGCCCTCTTCGTCGGTCGCAAGCCCCTTCAGGCTGAAGCCCAGCACATTGGCGAGGCCGATGACGCCATGGTCGGTGAGGTTTTCGGTCAGCACCACGTCGCCGGCGCGCACGACGCAGCTCAGCGCCAGGAAGAGGCCGTGGGCAGCGCCGTTGGTGATGAGGATGCGCTCGATGCCGGCCTCGATGCCCAGCGGTGCCAGCCACGCCCGCGCCGCCTCGCGGTGCGGATCGAGGCCGGCGATGGGCCGGCAGCTGCTCAGGAAGGCGTCGTTATCGGCGCTCGCCAGCGCAGCCAGGACGGCGCGCGAGGCTTCCTCATGCGCCTTCGTGTAGACGCCGCGGACGATGGAAAGGTCCACCGTCTCGTCGGGATTGCGGTCGAGCATGAGCCGGCCGGCGCGTTCGGTGACACGCGCCTTGACGAAGGTGCCGCGGCCGATCTCGCCGGAGAGGTAGCCGAGCCGCTCCGCCTCCCGGTAGCTGAGGCTCACCGTCTGCACCGACAGGCCGAGCTCGCGTGCGAGGTCGCGATGCGTCGGCATCCGGTCCATCGGCTTCAGCACGCCGGAATCGATGTCGGCGATGATGCGCTCGGTCAGGGCCGCGTGCTTGGTCTGGCCCTTGGTCTTGGTCAGCTCCGGCCGCCAGTCCACGCTCTTGCCCATCGCCGCGCCGGCGGGTGCCGCGGCTGGAGGGTGGACTTGACGAAGCATCGAATTGTCTCGTTCTTAAGGGAAGCTGTTCATGACATTATGCACGCCCGGTCGCGAAAGATGAAGCTCGATGCCACCGATCACCGAATTCTCGCGGCGCTGCGCCGCGACGGGCGCATCACCAAGCTGAAGCTGGCGGAGGAGGTGCACCTCTCTCCGGCCGCCTGCTGGGAGCGGCTGCGCCGGCTGGAGACCGGCGGCGTCATCAGGGGGTACACGGCCATCATCGACCTCGGGGCCGACGAGCCGCGCACCACGGTCATCGTCGAGATCAGCCTGCAGGGCCATCAGCAGGCGGACTTCCGCCGGTTCGAGGAAGCAGTGGCCCGCGAGCCCGCCATCGTCGCCTGCGACGCCACGGGCGGCGGCATCGACTACATCCTGCGGGTGACGGTCCCCGACATCGACAGCTATCAGCGCCTGATCGACCGCCTGCTGGAGCAGGAGGTCGGGATCGCGCGCTATTTCAGCTATGTGGTGACCAAGAGCGTGCCGCTGGAAAGAAGCGGCGCCTGATAGTGGCGCCCGGCGCGTCGTCAGGCGGCGCTTTCGGCCCTCGCCCACAGGCGTTGCGCGACATAGGGCAGGATGCCGCCCGCCCGCAGATAGTCCATTTCGACCGAGGTATCCACGCGCAGCCGGGCGCAAAAGCCGGCTGTCGTGCCGTCGGCGCGGTGCAGCAGCATCGGCACCTCCTGGCGCGGCGCGAGAGCGCCGGGCGGGAGCGCGAGGGACAGGCGGTCCGCCCCGCCAATGCCGAGGGCGAGCCGGTCCGCGCCGTCCGCGAATTCCAGCGGCAGCACGCCCATGCGGACCAGATTGGCCCGGTGGATGCGCTCGAAACTCTCTGCCAGCACCGCCTTGATGCCGAGCAGGCGGGTGCCCTTCGAGGCCCAGTCGCGCGCCGAGCCGGCACCGTACATCTTGCCGGCGACGACGATCATGTCCTCGTTCCGCGCCAGGCAGTCCCGGCTCGCGGCGTAGACGTCCAGCGTCCGGTCCTCCGGTAGCAGGCGGGTGATGCCGCCGGGCCGGTCGGCCAGTTCGTTGCGCAGCCTTGTGCCGGCGAAGGTGCCGCGCACCATCACCTCGTGCGCCCCGCGGCGCGCGCCATAGGCGTTGAAGGCGGCGGGCGCGATGCCGAGCGCGCCGAGATAGGCAGCGGCCGGGCTGCCGGCGGCGATCTGCCCGACCGGGGAGATATGATCGGTCGTCACCATGTCGCCAAGGACGAGAAGCGGACGTGCCGCGCTGAGGACGGGTTGGCCCGGCGCAAACATCGGCGGCAGATCGAAGAAGGGCGGGGAGCGAAGAAAGCTGCTGTCGTCATCCCAGGGGAAGCAGGCATCGTCTGTCGCCGCGAGGCGCTGCCAGTCCGGCGTGCCCTCGTCGACGCGGCTGTAGCGGCGGAGGAAGGGCGCTCGGGTGACATGCTCGGCGAGGGCGGCGTCGATCTCCTCCGGGCTCGGCCAGAGATCGTCGAGGAAGACGGGACGGCCCTCCCGGTCATGCCCCACGGGGTCGCGGGTGAGGTCGAGGAGCGCTGAGCCGGCCAGCGCATAGGCGACCACCAGCGGCGGGGAGGCGAGAAAATTCGAGCGCACCTTGGCGTGGATGCGTCCCTCGAAATTGCGGTTGCCGGAGAGCACGGAAACGAGATGGGCCGGCGCCGCGTCACAGGCGGCTTCCACCTCCGGCTTCAGGTTGCCGCCATTGCCGACGCAGGTGGCACAGGCATAGCCCACCACGTCGAAGCCGAGCGCGGCAAGCGCATCGAGGCAGCCCGCGGCGTCGAGATAGTCGGTCACAACCTGCGATCCCGGCGCGAACGAGGTCTTTACATGCGCCGGGACGGCGAGGCCGCGTGCATGGGCGCGGCGCGCCAGCAGGCCGGCGGCGAGGATGGCGGCCGGGTTCGAGGTGTTGGTGCAACTGGTAATGGCGGCGATGGCGATGTCGCCGTCCCTCAGCACAGGCGAGGCGGTGCGCTGCGCCCCGATGGCGGCTTCGACAATGGCGGGGATGTCGGCGAGGTCGCGGGCCTGCTCCGGGCGGCTGGGACCGGAGACCACCCGCCGCAGCCCGTCGAGGCGGAAGGTGAGGTGGTCATCCGCATCCGGCACGAAGTCGGGCTCGAACCACAGCCGATTGCGGCGCAGATAGGCTTCGACGAGGCCGATCTGCGCCTCGCCGCGCCCGGTGAGGCGCAGATAGTCGAGCGTGCGCCCGTCGGTGGGAAAGAAGGAGCAGGTGGCGCCGAACTCCGGCGTCATATTGGCGATGGTCGCCCGGTCGGCGACCGCGAGGGCACCGACGCCGGGTCCGTAGAATTCCAGCATGGCGCCGACCACGCCGTGGCGGCGCAGGCGCTCGGCGAGGGCGAGGACGACATCGGTGGCGAGGAGGCCGGCGGGGACGTCGCCTTCCAGCCGGATGCCGAGGGTCGGCGGCAGCTGCATCGACATCGCCTCGCCCAGCAGCACCGCTTCGGCCTCGATGCCGCCGACGCCCCAGCCGACGACGCCGAGGCCGTTGACCATGGGCGTGTGGCTGTCGGTTCCGATCACCGTGTCCGGGTGAAGCCACGCCCCGTCGGATCGCCGGCGATCGCTGACCACTTCCGCCAGATGCTCGATATGGACCTGATGCACGATGCCCTTGCCGGGGGGCACGACGCGCAGGCCGTCAAACGCGCGCTGCGACCATTTGAGGAAGGCGAAGCGCTCCGCATTGGCCTCGAACTCCCGCGCGAGATTCAGCGCGGCGGCGTCGGACCGGCCGGCGGCCTCGGCGATCAGCGAATGGTCCACCACCAGCGCGGAGGGGACGGCCGGATGCAGGCGGGCCGGGTCGAGGCCGCGCGCGGCGGCGGCGTCGCGCAGGCCGGCAAGGTCGAGCAGGACCGGAAGCCCGGCATAATCCTGCATCACCACGCGCCCGGGGTGGAAGGCGATCTCGACATCGGCACCCGCGCCGCCCGTTCCGCCATGCGCGACGGCTTCGATATCGGCGCTCGTGACGCTGGTGCCGTTCTCGTGGCGCAGCAGGTTTTCCAGCAGGATGCGGGTGGCGATGGGAAGTGTTGCCACGCGGGGAAAGCGGCGCGCCATCGCCCCGAGATCGACGATGCGACGGCCCTCGAAAGTGGCGAGCGTCCCGAAGCTGTCCAGCATCCCCGCGCTCCGTCCGTCAGCCCGGTTCGGCGAGGGTACGGCGCCCGGGGCCGACATAGCGATAGCCGAAGGAGGGAGGGGTCGGTCCCTTGATGCGCCCGCCCTGCTGCGCCTGTTCGTGCGCATGCGCCATGATTCCGACCGAGCGCGACAGGATGAAGAGCCCGCGCGCCAGCATCGGAGAGAAGCCGAGCTCGGCGAAGATGACGGCGGTCACGCCGTCGATGTTCATGGTCAGGCGCTTGCCCTTCGCCGCCGCGAGCCAGTCCTCGACGCCGAGGCCGATGGTGACGAAATCGCCCCCGATGGTGCCTGCCGCGACCGCCTCGCGGGCCAGTGCGATGAGCCGGGGGGCGCGGGGATCCACGGGGTGGAAGCGGTGCCCGAAGCCGGGAAGCGGCTGGCGCGCGTCGATCAGCGGACGCAGCACCGCCTCCAGCGCTTCGGCGAGGGGCACGCCGGCGCGCTGGTGCGCATCGATGGAGAGATAGAACTCCAGCGCCGCCTGCCCGGCGCCGCCATGCACGTCGCCGAGCACGTTGGTGGCGGAGGCCATGGCATTGTTGATGTCGATGCCGCAGGTCATCGACATGCGGGCGATGGCGATGGAGGGCGCCTGCGGGCCGTGATCGACTCCGGCGACGAGGCACGCCTCCAGCAGCGCGGCCCGCGCCGGGCCGGGAAGCTCACCGCGCGCCATCAGCCAGACCATCTCGGCGAAGCCGATGCGGCCGATCAGCTCTTCGATGGGATAACCGCGGAAGGCGATCTTGCCGGGCTCGATGTCGACGATGGAGGTCGACCACCAGTCCTTGATGCGGTCTTCGGGCGAAGCGGTGGTCGCAGCGGTGGTCGCAGCGGTCATGGGCTCGTGTCCTCGGCTCAAAACGCCTGGTCCAGCAGGAGGCGGTAATCGGCGGCGTCCAGCGGGCGCGGATTGGTCTTGTGCGCATTGTCCTGAAGCGCCTTTTCCGGGATCGCAGCGAGATCGTCCCGCGTCAGGCCCAGTTCGGAAAGGCGCCGCGGGACGCCGAGGCGGGCGTTGAGCGCGTCGAGCGCCTCCGCCACGTCGGCGCCCGGCGCCAGCCCCATCGCGGCGCGCATGGCGTCGAGCTTGGGGCCGAGGGCGGACGCGTTGTGGTGCAGCACCACGGGCAGGAAAATACCGTTCAACGTGCCATGGTGATGGCCCAGCGCCCCGATGGGATGGGAGAGGGCGTGCACCGCGCCCATGCCCTTCTGGAAGCAGACGGCGCCTTCGAGCGAGGCCATCATCATCTGCCAGCGCGCGCCCATGTCCGTGCCGTTCGTGGTCGCTGCCTCCAGCGTGCCGAAGGCCCGGCCCAGCCCGTCGAGCGCGATGGCGTCGGCCGGCGGATTGACGGTCGGCGAGCAGAAGGTCTCGACACAGTGCGAGAGTGCGTCGAGGCCGGTGACGGCGGTGATCCGGGCGGGGAGGCCGGCGGTGAGTTCCGGGTCGTCGATGGCGGCGGTGACGATGGTGGGGCAGCCGACGCCGGCCTTGATGCCGTTGTCGAAGACGATGACCGCCGAACGCCCGACCTCGCTGCCCGAGCCGGAGGTGGTCGGCATCAGGATCAGCGGCGCGGGGCCGGTGATGGGCCGCGGACGGGCGTGCCGGTTGCAGAAATCCCAGAGCGGCGCGTCGTCGGTGGCGAGAATGGCGATGGCCTTGGCGAGATCCAGCGCCGCGCCGCCGCCGATGCCCACGATGCCGTCGCAGCCCTCGCGCCGGTACAAGGCGGCGCCGTCGCGCGAGGCCGCCTCGGTCGGGTTGGGCGGGGTGTCGAGGAAGCGGGGCGCCTGCGCCGCCACGGGTGCCGCCGCCAGCGCCATGTCGAGCACCCCGGCCGCTGCCACGCCTGCGTCGGAGATGATGAGCGGGCGCTGCATGCCGGCGCGGCCCACGAGATCGGGCAGGCGTGTCCGGGCGCCGCAGCCGAAATGCACCTGGGTGTTGAACTGCAGCACGGTGATGGTGGTGAGATCGGGCAGGGCAGGGCGGCTCATGGCTGGAGATCCTCGCCGGCGAGACGCATGGTGACGGATTTGGTGACGAGATAGGCGCCGAGCCCCTCAATGCCGCCTTCCGAACCGTAGCCGCTCTCTTTGACCCCGCCGAAGGGCGAGGTGGGCGTCGAAACGGCGAAGTGGTTTACCACCACCATGCCGGCCTCGATGGCGCGCGAGAGCCGGTCGGCCCGGGACAGCGACCGCGTCATCACATAGGAGGCGAGGCCGAAGGGCAGGGCGTTGGCCTTCGCCACCGCCTCGTCGAGGCTCGCGACCTTCTGGATCGGCGCCACGGGGCCGAAGGGCTCCTCGGACATCATCCGTGCCGCGTCCGGCACGTCGGCCAGCACCGTCGGCGCGTAGAACAGGCCGTCATTGCCGATGCGGTGGCCGCCGGCGGTGAGGCGCGCGCCCCGATCGACCGCGTCGCGGACCAGCCCTTCTATGCTGGCGAGCTGGCGCGCATTGGCGAGCGGGCCCATCTCGACGCCGGCCTCCAGGCCGTTGCCGATCACGATTTTGCGCGTCGCTTCGTTGAAGGCGTCGACAAAGGCCTCGTAGACGCCGGCCTGCACGAAGAAGCGGGTGGGGCAGGTGCAGACCTGCCCGGCATTGCGGAACTTGGCCTTGACCGCCAGCGCGGCGGCGGAGGGCACGTCGACATCGTCGCAGACGATGACCGGCGCATGGCCCCCGAGTTCCATCGTCGCCGGCTTCGCGCCCTGCGCCGCAAGGCCCAGCAGGTGCTTGCCGACGGGGGTGGAGCCGGTGAAGGTGACCTTTCGGATCACCGGCGAAGCGATGAGATGGGCGGAAATCTCCGCCGACCGGCCGAAGACCAGATTCAGCACGCCCGGCGGGAGGCCGGCATCGTGGAAGGCGCGGACCAGCTCGAAGGCGGTGAGCGGCGTCTCTTCGGACGGCTTCAGGATCAGCGAGCAGCCGGCCGCAAGCGCGCCGCCGATCTTGCGCAGCGGGGTCAGCGCCGGGAAGTTCCACGGCGTGAACGCTGCTACCGGGCCGATGGGCTCGCGGTGGACGAATTGCTGGATGCACGGCGTGCGCGGCACCAGGATGCGGCCATAGGCGCGCGTCGCCTCCTCCGCCATCCATTCGAGATTGTCGACCGAGGTGGCGATCTCGCCCTTGGCTTCCGCCAGCGGTTTGCCCTGTTCCAGCGTCATCACCCGGGCGATGGCGTCGATGCGCTCGCGGATCAGCCGGCAGCCGTCGATGAGGCGGCGGCCGCGTTCATGGGCGAGCGTTTGGCTCCACAGGCGGAACCCGGAGGCAGCGGCGGCCAGAGCGTCGTCGAGATCGGCCGGCCCGGCGCCCGCGACGGTGCCGACGCTTTCCCCCGTTGCGGGGTTGATGACGGGCTTGGCGACGGATGTGGGACGCCATTCGCCGCCCACATAGAGGCTTGCATGCATGGTGGGTTGATCCTCGCGGGCCGCGTGTCGTGGGCTCAGGCGGTCTTGATGCGCACGAGCTGCTTGCCGATGTTCCCGCCCTGCAGCATGCCGATGAAGGCCTGCGGGGCGTTTTCGAGCCCGTCGGTGACGGTCTCCTCATAGACCAGCCGGCCCTCGGCATAAGCGCGTTCGAGTTCCTGCGTGGCGGCGTCCCAGACATCGCGATGGTCGGAGAGCACGAAGCCGCGGATCGTCAGCCGCTTGTTGAACACTTCGCGCAGGTTGCGCACGCCATAGGGCTCAGATGCATTGTACTGCGAGACGAGGCCGCAGAGCGGGATGCGGCCGAACAGGCGCATCAGCGGCAGGGTTGCATCGAAGATCGGCCCGCCGACATTGTCGAAATAGACGTCGAAGCCCGCGCCGGCGGCCTGTGCCAGGCGCTCGGCGAAATCGGGGGCCTTGTAGTCGACGCAGTCGTCGAAGCCGAAGCGCTCGCGCACGACAGCGCATTTGCGCGCGCCCCCGGCAATGCCGACGACGCGGCAGCCGCGGGCCTTTGCGAGTTGCCCGACCACGCTGCCGACCGCGCCGGAGGCGGCGGAGACGAGGACGCTTTCGCCTTCCTTCACCCCGGCAATATGCACGAGGCCGATCCAGGCGGTGATGCCGGTGGAGCCGAGCGAGCCGAGATAGGCGGAGATCGGCGCGCGGTCGGGATGGATAACCTGCACATCTGCCTTCGTGCCCACCGAATAGTCCTGCCAGCCGAGGCGTCCCACCACCCACGACCCCTCGGGGATCGCGGCGTCGCGGCTCTCGATCACCCGCCCCGCCGTGCGGCCGACCATGGTCTCGCCGAGCGCCATGACGGGCGCATAGGAGTCCCTCGCCTCCATCCGCATGCGGATATAGGGGTCGAGGGAAAGGTAGTGGTTCTCGACCAGCACCTGCCCTTCGGCCGGCGCCGGCAGCGGCCGGGTCTCCAGCGCGAAGCAGGCGGCGTCGGGCAGCCCTTCGGGCCGGCGGGCGAAGGTGATGATGCGGTTGCTCTGGGGGCGGCTCATGCCGGGGCTCCTACGGTGGTGGCCTCGCGCGGCTGCCAGTGCAGCAGGCGGGCCTCGACCACGCCGACGATGGCGTCGAGGATCAGGGCGAAGAAGGTGAGCAGGATGACGCCGGCAAAGACGCCGTTGATGTCGAACAGGCCTTCCGCCTCGAGGATCAGGTAGCCGACGCCCGCGGCGGAGCCCATATACTCGCCGATCACCGCGCCGACGAAGGCCATGCCGACCGCCGCATGCAGGCTGGAAAACACCCAGCTGGTGGCGGAGGGGATGTAGACGCTGCGCAGAAGCTGCGTGCGGGACGCGCCGAGCATGCGCGCATTGGCCAGCGTCACCGGGCTGACCTCGCGCACGCCCTGATAGACGTTGAAGAACACCACGAAGAAGACGAGCGTGATGCCGAGCGCGATCTTCGAGGTGACGCCGAGCCCGAACCACACCGCGAAGATCGGCGCCAGGATGACTCGCGGCATGGCGTTGAAGCCCTTCAGATAGGGCGAGGCGAGCTGCGAGGCGGTGGGGCTGAGCGCCAGCCACAGGCCGACGAGAAGGCCGAGCACCGAGCCGAGAATGAAGGCGACGACGGTCTCATAGAGCGTGACGCCGAGATGCTTGAAGATCATCCCGGTGGCGAACCACTCATAGAGGCGGCCGGCGACGATGAACGGGTCGCCGACGAAGAACTTCGACATGATGCCGAAGGTCGTCAGCCCCTTCCAGCCGGCGATGAAGAGGATGAAGATCAGGACTTGGGCGAGGAAGATCCTCGGATTGCGGGGGCGGAACATCCCGTGGTTCTCCTCTAGCGCTTACCCTGTGCGTAACCCTTGAGGACCTCTTCCTTGAGGGCCTCCCAGATTTCCGCATGCAGGCGGCTGAACTCCTCCAGGTGCCGGATTTCGGCGACGTCGCGCGGGCGCGGAAGATCGATCTTGAACTCGCCGATGGGGTGGGTGCCCGGGCCGGCGGCGAGGGCGATCACCCGGTCGGACAGGGCGATGGCCTCTTCGAGATCGTGGGTGATGAACATCACCGACTTGCGGTCGGCCTGCCACAGATCCAGCAGCTCGTTCTCCATGAGCTGCCGGGTCTGGACGTCGAGCGCGCTGAACGGCTCGTCCATCAGGATCACCTTCGGATCCATGATGAGCATCTGCGCCAGCGCTACGCGCTTGCGCATGCCGCCGGAGAGGTGGTGCGGATAGGCCTTCTCGAAGCCGGCGAGGCCGACCCGGGCCATCCAGTCTCGCCCGAGCCGATCGGCCTCGGCGTGGTCCATGCCGGCGAATTCGGGGCCGACCACCACGTTTTCCAGCGCCGTCCGCCATGGCATCAGCGCGTCGGCCTGAAACATGTAGCCGGCCTGCCGATTGATGCCGCTCAGCGGCGTGCCGAAC
The DNA here is from genome assembly GCA_023434095.1 of Pseudomonadota bacterium. GTDB lineage: Bacteria > Pseudomonadota > Alphaproteobacteria > Rhizobiales > Xanthobacteraceae > Ancylobacter. The sequence continues at coordinate 15,359 of JAEYTJ010000214.1, forward strand.
ACCTCGACGGTGCCCTGGCTCGGTTTGAGCAGGCCGGAGGCGACGTTGAGCAAGGTCGACTTGCCGCAGCCCGTGGGGCCGACGATCGAGACGAATTCGCCGGGCGCGATGGTGATGGTCGAATCCCGGACGGCGGTATAGGTGCCGCCGGGATTGCCGCGCGCGGGAAAGTGGCAGGCGATGTCGCGAAGCGCGAGGGCCGGAACGGCCGTATCCTTGCCGGGCATCGTCCGGTCCTTCCGATCATCCACACGAAGGGCTGCGGCGCTCATCCGGTCAGCCCCCCGTCCCGGCCTTGTCGACGAAGGCGTTGGTGTAGGTGGCGTCGAGGTCGACGTTCTTGGCGTCGCGGACCTTGGGGTTGTAGATCTTCAGCGCCTCATAGGTCGTCTCGACCGCCTCCTTCGACAGCCGCCCGTCGGGCGAGAAGGCGGGGCGGACGCGGTCCAGCATCTGGCCGTAGAGCGCGCGGTCCCCGCCCACCATCATGTCGGCCGGCAGCACGTCGAGGATTTCCTCGTTCGAGGCGGTCTGGATGAAGTGGAGGGCCTTCACCATCGCGTTGGTGAGCGCCTGCACGGTGTTCGGGTTGGCGGCGATGAAGGCGTCCGTGGCCGAGAGCGAGGCGGCGGGCATCGGGCCGCCATAGACCTGCTCGGTGCCTTCGAGGGTGCGGGTGTCTACCTTCGGCTCGGCTAGGCCTTCGCTGGCGAGCAGCGTGCTGGCGGGGTCGGCCTGCACGGTGGCCTGGATCTGGCCGTTGCGGAAGGCCGCGAGAACGCTCGGGCCGGCGCCGACGCCGATGATCGACACGTCGCTCGGCTTCAGGCCGGCGCGGATCATCAGCAGGTCGATCATCTTGTTGGTGCTGGAGCCGGGGGCGGTGACGCCGACATTCTTGCCGACCAGCGACTGGACGCCCTTCCATTCCTTCGCCAGCTCCGGCGTGACGCTGAGCACGAAGCCGGGATAGCGGCCCTGCAGCACGAAGCTCTTCAGGGGCTGGTCGAGCACCTGCAGATTGATCATGTGCTCATAGGCCGAGGACAGGATGTCGGCACTGCCGCCGACGACGGCCTGCACCGATTTCGACCCGCCCTGGAAGTCGGCGATGGTGACGTTGAGGCCTTCCTCCTTGAAGAAGCCCTTGAGGTCCGCGATGTTGAGCGGAAGGTAGTACAGCGCCAGCTTTCCGCCCACGGCGATGGTCACGTTGGGCTTTTCGAGCTGAGGCTTGGCTGATTGGGCCAGTGCCGGGCCGGCAAGGCCGAAACCGAGGGCCAGCGTGGCGGCGAGCAGATGACGCCTTTTCATCATTTCCCTCCCAGGAACCTGTTTGGCTGAATGTCGCGCCGTTGGCCGGTGCGTCTGCTTGTGGAAGGCGGCGGCGCCGCTTCAGGCGGCCCCGCTGCGGGCCGGAAGGCCGTCGTCCTGCGGCGGCCGGGCATCGGCGCGCACGATGCCGGCGCCGATCAGCGAGTCGATCTCGTGCGCGCCATAGCCGATGGCCGCCAGCACGGTGCGAGCGTCCTCGCCGACCAGCGGCGGATCGGACAGCACGCGCTCCGGCATGCCCTGCATCTGGATCGGGGTGCGCGGCAGCGCGGTGCGGGTGCCGTCCGGCAGCTCGGTCGCCATCAGCCCGCCCGTCGCCGCGAGATGCGGATCGGTGAACAGGTCCTCGGGCCGCGCAATGGGCGAGAAGGGAATGTGGGCGCTCTCGCACAGGGCGGTCGCGGCCGCGAGGTCGAGATTGGCGAACATCTCCACCAGCAGCGCCATCAGGCGCGGGCGCGCGGCGATGCGCTGATTGTTGGTCTGGAAATCGGGATCGTCCAGCAGTTCCGGCCGTCCCATGGCGCGGCAGAAGCGCTGCCAGTGATTGTCGCTGGTGATGCCGACGAAGAGCTGCTTGCCGTCCCGCAGCTGGAACACGTCATACACCGCCCAGGCGGACACGCGCTCGGGCATGGGCGGGATGGCGACGCCGGTGCGGGCGGCGTAGCAGAGGTGCTGGCCCATGAGGAACACGGCGGTTTCGAACAGCGCGGTGCGCACCTCCTCGCCCTCGCCGGTCTCGTCGCGCCGGCGCAGGGCGAGCAGGATGCCGATCACCCCGAAAAGGCCGCCGGTGATATCGACCACCGAGGTGCCGGCACGCAGCGGCCGGCCCGTGGGGCCGGTCATGAAGGCGAGGCCGCTCATCATCTGCACCACCTCGTCGAGCGCGAGGCGCTGGCTGTAGGGGCCGTCGAGGAAGCCCTTGAGGCTGGCATAGATGAGCCGCGGGTTGCGGGCGTGCAGAGCCTCGAAGCCGAGGCCGAGGCGATCCATCGTGCCCGGCCCGAAATTCTCGATCAGCACATCCGCGCTGTCGCACAGGCGCAGGATGATCTCGCGCCCTTCCTTCGACTTGGCATCGACGGCGATGGAGCGCTTGTTGCGGTTGAGATAGCCGAAATAGCCCATGCCGAATCCGCGCAGGTCGCGGGTGGGATCGCCCTTCGGCGCCGGCTCGACCTTGATCACCTCGGCGCCCATGTCGGCGAGGATCAGCCCGCAGGACGGGCCCATGACGGTGTGGCCGAAATCCAGGACGCGAACGCCCGATAGGGGCGCGGAAGGCAATGTCATTGGCGCTCCTCGCACACCGGATCGAGCCGGTGCATTTCTCTTAAGTTCTGTCTAGCAGAACGTCATTGCATCTGTTAGAACATGTGAAGCGTGGCGAGGTCAAGCAAGAACCTGCCGGAGGAGGACGCATGCCCATCACGAAGGCGTCGGAAGAGGGGGGCGTGCCCAAGGCGGCAGGCGTCGAGGCCGTGGACCGGGCGCTCGCCATCCTTTCGGCTTTCGCCGCCCATGACGGCCAGATGTCGCTGGCGCAGATTTCCGAACAGACCGGTCTCTACAAGAGCACCGTGCTGCGCATCGCCGCCTCGCTGGAGCGCGGGGGCTTCCTGTCGCGGCAGGAGAACAAGCTGTACCGGCTCGGCCCCCAACTGTTCCGGCTCGGGCTGCTCTACCAGCGCTCGTTTAAGATCGAGGACATGGTGCGCCCCATCCTGCGCCGCCTCGTCGAGACCACGGGAGAGAGCGCGTCGTTCTTCGTGCGGCAGGGCGATGTGCGGCTCTGCCTGTTCCGCGAGGAATCCCAGCACGCCGTGCGCGACCATGTGATGGAGGGCGCGACGCTCACGCTCGACCGGGGCGCGGCAGGCCATGTCCTCGTCGGCTATGACAGCCGGACGATGACGGCAGAGACGTTTCGCAGCCGGCTGGCGCTGCTGCCCATCGTCAGCATCGGCGAGCGCAGCGCCGAGGTCGCGGCCGTCGCGGTGCCGACCTATCGGCGCGGCGCGGGCGGCATCGAACTCGCCGGCGCGCTCACCGTTTCGGGCCCGCGCACGCGGCTCGACGACAGGGAGACGCTCGCCCGTATCGGTGCGACGCTGCTGGAGCAGGCGCGCCTTCTGTCCCGGCAGATGGGCGCGGACGAGGTGTGGCGGCCCTGAGCCGGGCCGCCGGCGCGCCGCTCACTCCGGCCCGAACACCGTGCGCAGGCTCGCCGCGATGTCCGGCACCACCTGCGCCAGCACGGTCGCACCCTTTTCCGCCGAAGAGGATTTGGCGGAGGACAGGACGCCGGTGGGCGGGATCGGACGGGTGTCGAAGGGATACACGTCGTAAGGCGGAAAGTCGGCGGCGGGGTCGTCGGGGATCTTGTCGTCGCGCACCAGATCGGGCCGCACATGCAGCATGATCGAGGTTTCCATGACGGCGGCGTGTTCGAGTTCCCAACTGGGGAAGCCATCGGGAAACAGCACGGCCTCGGTCGCCTTGTTGATGAAGTCCCAATAGCCGAGCTTGACGATCTTCACGTCGGTGCGGCCGAGCATTGCCTGGTCGCGGAGCGCGAGATCGGCGGCTTCGACCAGGAACCACGCATTCTCCATATGCCCGTCGAACAGCACGATCTTGCGCGCGCCGTGGCGGACGAGCTCGTTGATGATGTTGCGCACGAGCGCGATGAAGACCCCGGCATCGAGGCTCAGCGTTCCGGGAAAATGGTTGCCGCCGCCGGATTTCGGCTGTGACTTGTAGCCATAGCTCACCGCGGGAGCGACCATGCCCCCGACCTCGGCCGCCACCGCCTCGGCCACTGTGACGGGGAGGATCACGTCGGTCAGCAGTGGCAGATGCGGACCGTGCTGCTCGACCGAGCCGGTGGGCAGGAAGACGATGGGGTCCTCCTTCACCCGGTCGGCGAATTCGTACCAGGTCATGTCGGCGATACGGATGGTGGGATTGCTCATCTCGGGGGCTCCGTCGGAAATCATGCCGGCCACATGTCGCTGGTACCGACCAGGCGATGAATGCCAAGATCGACCTGGTTGCAGCGGCGGTGGATGGCGTCGAAGGCCGGGGCGAAGGCGCGGTTCGCCGCCTCGACGCCGGAATGATAGTCGTTGAAGGCCGGCATCAGCGACCGCAGCTCGGCCAGCAGCGCCTTCTCGTCGATCCGGGTCAGCCGGCCGTCCTCGACGACGACCTCGCCATTCACCATCACCTTCTCGATGGAGGAGCCGTTCTCGCTGTAGACGAGGTGGTTGAGGATGTCGTGGCGCGGGGTGAAGCACACCGTGTCGAGGTTGATGACCAGCAGGTCGGCCTTCTTGCCCGCTTCCAGCGAGCCGGTCTCATGGCCGATGAGCGCGCTCTTTGCCCCCGCCAGCGTGCAGGCGTGCAGCACCTCGGCGGAGCTGAGCCACTGGGTGTAGTCGGGCGTCGTCACCTTGTGGATCAGACCGCAGGCATGCATCACGTCGAACATGCGCGGCGTGTCGTTGGTGGAAATGCCGTCCGAGCCGAGCGCGACGTTGACCCCGGCGCTGAGCAACTGCCGCACCGGGGCGACGCCGGCGCCGAGCTTCTGGTTGGAAATGGTGTTGTGCACCACCGAGACGCCGGCCTCGCCCATCAGCGCGATGTCATCCGGGCTCACCCAGATCGAGTGTGCGATGGTGGTGCCGGGGTGCATCAGGCCGAGATCGGCCATGTAGCGCATCAGCGACTTGCGATACATCACCGGGCCGGTGACGCCCTGCACCTTGGTCTCGACGATATGGGTGTGGAACGGCACCTGCCATTCCAGCGCCAGCGCGTTCACCGCCTGCATCAGCTCCGGCGTGCAGCGCTGCGGGGCGGAGGGGGCGAGCATGAAGCGGATGCGGCCCGAGCGGCCATGGAACTGCGCGTAAGCCTCCTTGGCGAAGGCGAGATATTCATCCGTTGTCGGCGGGGTGAGCTTGGCAACTTCCGCCTGTAGCTCGGCCGAGACATGCTCGCGCGAGAAGGGGATGGAATCGAGAAAGTCACGGTCCATCACATGGCCGGAGACGGTGGCGCGGATGCCGGCATCGTCATAGGCCGACACCGCCGCGCCGAGCTGGGCCAGCGACTGGCGCGGGGCCT
>JAEYTJ010000234.1 GCA_023434095.1 Pseudomonadota bacterium
GCCTCCTTGCGCGCAGCCTTCTCGGCCGCCTTGGCGGCCTGCGCCGCCTGACGGGCCTCGGCGGCGGCCTTGCGCTCGGCGGCGCGGGCGATCACCGCCGGGTCATCGGCGCTCGGGCGGTCGGCAAGGCGGGACACCAGCCGGGCACGGGCTTCGGCGGCATTCTTCTGGCGGTCTTTGAAGGAATCGACTGATTTCATGATGCTTCCCTTATCTCTTTTTCGCGCCGATTGACAGCCGCCTGCGACCAACTAGTTTTCGCGCGCGATCCGGCCGCGTGAGCCGCCTCGCGTGGCGGGCGGTGTGCGCGTGATGACTCCCAGAGACGTGGTCTCCTATCTGTTCCTGGCGCTGGTCTGGGGGTCGTCCTTCGTGGTGATGGACCACAATATCCACGCCTTCGGATGGGCCGGCTCGGTGGCGTTCCGCTCCTTCCTGGCCTCGGGCACCCTCTATCTCGCCGCCCGCGCCATGGGCCGCAAGCTGGACTTCTCCTGCGGCGCGTTTCCGCTGTTCCTGGTCGGACTGACCACGGTCTCCCTCCAGCTCGGCCTGCTCTCCTACGGCCTGCCCGCGATCGGCACCGCCATGTCCGCCATTCTCGTCGCCACCATCCCGCTCTTCACCATGCTGATCGCCGCGCTGTGGGGCGTGGAGCGGTTCCGGCTCGGCGGGCTGGTCGGCATCCTGCTCGGCGCGGCCGGGATCCTGCTGCTGGTGGGCTTTCCGGCCCAGCCGGTGACGAGCGGGTTCCTCATCGGCTGCGCCGCGACCCTCGGCTCCACGCTCTCCGCCGCCTTCGGCAGCGTCTATGCCGGGCGGCGGCTGTCCAAGGTCGGGTCGTGGGAAATCACCGTCGGCGCCTTCTTCTTCGGCGGGCTGCTGAGCCTTCCCCTCATCGTCTTCGTGCCGCTGCCGGGCGTGCCGCGGCTTGTGGACGTCGGCACGCTGCTGATCGCCGGCGTGCTGATGAGCGCCATCACCTATGTGATCTTCTACCGGCTGATTGCCTCCATCGGCCCCACCCGCGCCATCAGCGTCGAATTCGGCGTCACCGGCGTTGCCGTCACCATCGGCACGCTGCTGCTCGACGAACCGCTCTCCTTGCCGCAGATCGCCGGCGGCGTGGTCATCGCAATGGGCTGCGCGCTGGTGCTCGGCGTCATCCGCCTCGGCCGCGCCGAGGCGGTGGTCGAACATCCCGGCGCCTGAAGCCGACCGCGCCCCCGCGCCTACGGCCGCTCGATCACCGCGCAGGCGATGCGCCCCCCCGCCTTGCCGCCGGGCTGGCTGGCATAGTCGTCCGGGCCGGAATGGATCATCAGCGCCGAGCCGTCCTCGTCGAACAGCGTGCCGGTCCCCGGCTCCAGCGTGACGAAGGTGTTGAGCACCTGCACGCTCAGCGTGCCGTCCGGCCCGACGAACTGATTGGGCATGTCGCCGGCATGCGGGCCGTCATGGTCGAGCAGGCCGTGGCGCTTGTCGCGCGGGGCGTAGTGCCCGCCGGCGGATTCGAAGCCGTCCGCCGGGTCGCAGCGGCCGGTCTCATGGATGTGGAAGCCGTGCGGCCCGGGAGGGATGCCCTCGAGCTCCACCGAGATCAGCACGCCGTGCGGCGTCTGCCGGAGCGTGGCGTTGCCAAGCTGTTCGCCCTTGGGGTCGATGAAGCTGGCGGAAGCCGTGTTCTCCGGCGGCACCTCGGCGCCGGAGCTCTGCGCGAGAGCCGGGGTCGCGGCGGCGCAGAACGCGGCCAAGGCGAGGGTAGAGCGGCGCATGTCCATCTCCTCTGTCGGAATTGCGACAAGGGAGCGCCGGGCCGCACGCGGCCGCGACAGGCAATTGCTGGCCGCCAGGTAGAAAGCAGCCCGCCGCCCGGTCGCTCCGTCCTGAGGAGCTAACGTTACGGCAGCTTGGCTGTTCCGTGCGTCCCCGCCCTTTGGCCGGCCGTCAACCCGACAGCAGCGTCGAGCGGTTGAGCCGGCGTACCGCGACATCGACCCTGGCGGCGTCGCGGCGGCTGCGCTCCACCGCATCGCCGGTGAATTTGAGATGATCGTAGATCGCCGTCTCCGCCGCCGGCGCGTCCGCCGCCACCACCGCCTCGCCGATCGCCTTGTGCTGGGCGAGCAGCGCCTCGCGGAAGGTGGCCTCCGTGAACAGGCTGGTGCGGTTGAAGAAGATGTCCCGGCGCAGCATCTCGGAGAAAGCCCGCATCACATGCAGGATGACGAGGTTGTGCGAGGCGGCGTAGATCAGCCGGTGCAGCACGATGTCCGCCTCCGCCTCGCGGTCGGGATCGCCCGCCTCATGGGCCGCCTGCATCTCGGCGAGGCAGTCGCGGATCGCCTGCCGCTCCGGCGCGGTGGCGCGCACCGCCGCCAGCCCGGCCGCCGTGCGCTCCACCGCCGTGCGGTACTCGAAGTAATCGGCCGTCACCTGCTCGTTGGACTGCAGCAAACCGGCGAGCGGATCGGTTAGCCCGGCAAGAAACTCGGTCACGCGCGTGCCCTCCCGGCTGGTCGCCAGCAGGCCGCGCTGTTCCAGAAGCGCCAGCGCGTCGCGCAGCGAGGGACGCGAGACGTCGAGCCGGTCGGCGAGGTCCCGCTCGCTGGCAAGCTTCTCGCCCGGGCGCAGGACGCCTTCGAGGATGAGCCGCTCGATATGCTCGGCAATCGCCTCCGCCAGCTTCGGTGTGCGCAGCCGTTCCAAAGCATTCCCTCCATCCGACGCCAGCGATTTCAATACATTACCATACGTCATCCGACCAAAGGGGCATAGCTTGCCCAATTGACTCGACTGGTAAAGTAAACTTACCAGAAATCACTTTCTTGGAACCTCCTTACCAAAAGGAGGGCTGGTGCGGCAACGGCCGCTCCCAATCCGGCCGAAGCGGGGATCAACCCCGCCCCGATGCCCCCTTGGAGGATGCCCCAGTGACCTGGAACCAAGTCTACGACCCGTTCGGCAGCATGGCGCTGTCGACGCTGCTCGCCGCCGTGCCGATCGTCGTCATGCTCGTCGGTCTCGGCTTCCTGCACATGAAGGCGCATGTCGCCGCCTTCGCAGGCCTCGTCGCCGCCTTCGTCATCGCCGTGTTCATGTTCGGCATGCCGGCCGAGAAGGCCGGCCTCGCCGCCGGCTACGGTGCCGCCTACGGGCTGATGCCGATCGGCTGGATCGTGCTCAACATCATCTTCCTGCATCAGCTGACCGAGGCCAACGGCTCGTTCACCACGCTGCAGCACTCCATCGCCGGCATCACCGGCGA
>JAEYTJ010000259.1 GCA_023434095.1 Pseudomonadota bacterium
GGATGACGGCGATCTGAAAGAGCTACGTCATCCTGAGGTGCTCGGGCTATGCCCGAGCCTCGAAGGATGCTCGCCTGCCGCTCCCTCATTCCCGCCCCCGGAAGCGCCGCTGATAGCCGGCGTCGTAGAGCGCGCTCTCGCGAAAATCTTCCGGCGCCAGCGCGCGCCCGACCAGAATGAGCGCGGTGCGCTCCACCGGCGCGGCCGCGACCTTCGCCACGATGTCACTGAGCGTGCCGGAAATCACCCGCTCGCTCGGCCGGCTCGCCTCCACCACCACCGCCACCGGGCAGTCCGGCCCATAGAGCGGCGCCAGTTCCGCCACCACCTGCCCCAGCGCGTGGATGGCGAGATGGATGGCCAGCGTCGCCCCCGTCGCCCCGAACGCCGCCAGCGTTTCGCCCGCCGGCATCGCCGAGGCGCGGCCGGAGAGGCGGGTGATGACGAGGCTCTGTGCCAGCCCCGGCACGGTGAACTCGCGCCCCAGCACCGCGCTGGCCGCCGCAAAGGCGGGCACGCCGGGGGTCAGCGTATAGGCGATGCCGTGCTTTTCCAGCCGGCGGATCTGCTCGGCCACGGCGGAATAGATCGAGAGGTCGCCCGACTGCAGCCGCGCCACATCCTGCCCCGCCGCCTGCGCCGCCACGAATTCCGCCTCGATGTCATCGAGTGACAGCGGCGCGGTGTCGACGATCCGCGCGCCGGGCGGGCACCAGGCCAGCACCTCCGGCGGCACGATCGAGCCGGCATAGAGGCACACCGGGCAGCGGGCGATGAGATCGCGCCCGCGCAGGGTCATGAGGTCCGCCGCGCCGGGTCCGGCGCCGATGAAATGCACGGTCATGGCGTCTCCGGCCCCTTCTCCGCCTCGCGCGCGAAGGCGCAGGTCACCGGCCCCAGCACGAAGCGCGGCCCGATCAGCGCCGAGCGACGGCCCGCCACGGCCAGCGCCGAGGCCTCCGCCACCGAGGGCACGCCCATCAGCGCCACCACCCGCTCGGAATGGGTCATCGCCCGCGTGCCCGCCGCTTCCAGCTGGCGCTGCGGCACCATGACCAGCAGCAGGCCGAGATCGAGCGCCGCCTTGATGATGCCGGCCTCGCTGCCCTTGGCGGCCGGGGTCGCCATCAGCGAGATGTCGCACAGCTTCACGCCGTGCCGCTCCATCGCCCCGCGCACGGCGGCGCACACCTCCTCCGAGGTGACGCCGCGGCGGCTGCCGACGCCCGCGACGATCACGCGCCGCTCTCCTTCTTGGTCCAGCTCCACTGCGTCACCGGCATGGCCGGCCGCCAGCCGGTGAGCCCGCCCACCGGCACGGCGCGGGCGACGGCGAGCCGCACCAGCTCCCCGCCCAGCGCCGCATGGCGGGCGATCAGCAGCGCCTCGGTCTCCAGCGTCACCGCATTGGCGACCAGCCGGCCGCCGGATTTCAAAGCGGCGCAGGCGGCGTCCATCACGCCGGCATCTCCCGCCCCGCCGCCGAGGAAGATCGCGTCCGGCGCCGGAAGTCCCGCCAGCGCCTCCGGCGCATGCCCCTCGACGATCTCGATCCCCGGCACGCCGAGCGCCGCCGCATTGCGCCGCACCCGCGCCGCGCGCTCCGGGTTCTCCTCGATGCCGATGGCCGCGAGCGAGGGGTCGGCCAGCATCCATTCGATACCGATCGAGCCCGCCCCGGCGCCGATGTCCCACAGAAGCTCGCCCCGGCGGGGCGCGAGAGCGGAAAGCGTCACCGCGCGGATCTCGCGCTTGGTCAGCTGGCCGTCATGCTCGAAAAGAGCGTCCGGCAGGCCCGGCGCGCGCGGCAGGATCCGCGCCCCCTCGCCCGCCGCGACCTCGATGGCGAGTACGTTCAGCGGGTCGATCTCGGCAAGCGCGAAGCCCTCGGCCCGCGCCCGGCGCACACGCTCGCGCGGCCCGCCCAGCGCTTCCAGCACGGTGAGCCCGGAGCCGCCAAAGCCGCTTTCCGCCAGCAGGCTGGCGATCTCTCCCGGCCCGGCGGCGTCGGAGGTGAGCACCAGCAGATGGCGGCCGGGGTGCAGATGCGCCCGCACCAGATCGAGCGAGCGGCCGTGCACGGTGAGGCATCCCGTCTCCGCCAGCGGCCAGCCGAGCCGGGCCGCCGCGAGGCTGAAGGCGGATGGGGCAGGAAGCACCCGCATCTCCTCCGCCGGCACGTGCCGCGCCAGCGTCGCGCCGACGCCGTGAAGAAACGGATCGCCCGAGGCGAGCACGCACACATTCCGCCCGCGCGCCGCCAGCACCTCCTCGATGCCGCGCGCGAAGGGGCTCGGCCACGCCCGCCCCGCGCCCTTGACCGCCGCGCCGGCCAGCGCAAGATGCCGCGCCCCGCCGAACACGATCTCCGCGGCCTCCACCGCCGCCCGCGCGGCCGAGCCGAGCCCGTCCAGCCCGTCCTCGCCGATGCCGACGAGGGTGAGCCAGCGGCTTTCACCGGTTGACGCGGTCGAAACGATGGTTTCACTGCCGGGCATGAACGCGTCCGAAAACGGCCGGGAGGCCGACGCCCCGCGCCTGCTCATCCTCGGCGGCACCGCCGAGGCCCGCGACCTTGCGGCCGCACTCGCCGCGCGCGGGGGATTTGCGCTCAGCCTGTCCCTTGCCGGACGCACGCGCAACCCGCTGCCCGTGGAGGCCCCCACCCGCTCGGGCGGCTTCGGCGGCGTGGAAGGGCTCGACGCGCATCTGCGGGCCGAGCGCATCGACGCGCTGGTCGACGCCACCCACCCCTTCGCGGTCACCATGTCGCACCACGCCTCTGAGGCCGCGCGCCGCGCCGGCGTGCCGCTGCTCGCGCTCGTGCGCCCCGCGTGGCAACGCCAGCCGGGCGATCTCTGGACCGCGGCCGCCGATATCCCCGAGGCGGTGGAAAAGCTCGGCCCCGCCCCGCGCCGGGTGCTGGCGGCGCTCGGCCGCAACGAGGTGCGCGCCTTGGAAGCCGCCCCGCAGCACGCCTATCTCGTGCGCAGCATCGACCCCGTCGAACCGCCGCTGAACGTGCCGCACGCCCGCTATATCGAGGCGCGCGGCCCCTTCGCGGAAGAGGACGAACGCGCGCTGCTCACCGCCCACCGCATCGACGCCATCCTGTCCAAGAACAGCGGCGGGGACGCGACCTATGGCAAGATCAAAGCCGCCCGCGCGCTCGGCATCGAGGTGATCATGGTCGCCCGCCCGCCGCGCCCGCCGGTGGAGACGGTGGAAAGCGTCGCGCAGGTGCTCGGCTGGCTGGAGCGCCGCCTCCATCACGCATCCCCGGCGCGGCGCGGCGTGTAGACCAGCGCCGGCAGGCCGGGGCGCTCCACCAGCCGCGTCTCCGGCGAGCCGACGATGATGCAGGTCGCCATGTCGGCCATGTGCCCGCGCGCATGGCCGAGCGGCACCACCCGCATCCGCTCGTCGGGCCGCCCCACCGCCCGGCCGAAAATCACCGGCACGCCCGCCGGGAGCTCGCTGCGCAAAATCTCGAACGCCGTGTCGAGCTGGTGCGGGCGGGCCTTCGAGACCGGGTTGTAGAATGCCATGGCGAAGCCCGCCTGCGCGGCGAGGCGCAGCCGCTTCTCGATCACCTCCCAGGGTTTCAGATTGTCGGAGAGCGAGATGGCGCAGAAATCATGCCCCAACGGCGCGCCGCATTTCGCCGCCACCGCCAGCATGGCGGTGATGCCCGGCACGACGACGAGATCGAGCGCCCGCCATTCCGCGGGGCCGGCCTCGACCGCCTCGATCACCGCCGCCGCCATGGCGAACACGCCGGGATCGCCGCCCGAGACCATCGCCACCTGCGCGCCCGCGGCCGCATGGGCCAGCGCCGTCCCGGCGCGCACCAGTTCCTCGCGATTGTCGGAAGGGTGGCGCGCCTGCCCCTCGCGCACCGGCACCCGCTCCAGATAGGGCTGGTAGCCATAGAGCGCATCGGCAGCGGCGAGCGCCGCGCTCGCCTCCGGGGTGAGGAAGCGCGCCTCGCCCGGCCCGAGGCCGACGATGAACAGCTTGCCCTTGGTCATGCCCGCGTCTCCCATCCCGGCACCAGCACGATGGCGAAATAGGGCGCGGGAAGGTCCGCCCGCGTCTCCAGCCTTTCGCACAGGCTGCCCGCCATGGTGCCGCGCTCGACATAGAGCGCGCGCTCCAGCCGTCCGGCAATTGCCAGCGCCCGGCGGATCTTCGGCAAATTGCGCCCCACCTTCATGATGACCGCCGCATCGGTGCCCGCGAGCCGGCGCGCCAGCTCGGCCTCGGGCAGCGTGCCCGGCAGCACGCTCAGCACGTCGTCGCCCTGCGCGATGGGGGTGCCGGCCTGCGACCAGCAGCCGGACATGCCGGTGACGCCGGCGATGACGTCCGTGGGGAAGCGATGCGCCAGCCGCACATGCAGATGCATGTAGGAGCCGTAGAACAGCGGGTCGCCTTCCGAGAGCACGGCCACGGTGCGCCCGGCGTCGAGATGCGCCGCCACCGCCTCCGCCGCCGCCTCGTAGAAGCCCGTGATCGCCGTGCGATAGGGCGCCTCGTCCTTCGGCATTTCCGTGGTCACGGGGTAGCCGAGCGGCAGTTCCAGTGCGCCGGCGCGGAAATGCGGATGGGCGATGGCGCGGGCATGGCTGCCATTGCCCAACTTGGCGAAATAGGCCACCACATCCGCCGTCCCCAGCGCCCGCACCGCTTTCAGCGTGATGAGGTCCGGATCT
>JAEYTJ010000273.1 GCA_023434095.1 Pseudomonadota bacterium
TGGATTGCGACAGCCTGCCGGCCATCGCCCAGCTGGTGCAGCAGGGTCGGGCGCTGGCGGTGATGCCGCATTTCGCCTTTGTCGACGAGATGCGGCGCGGCGAGATGGTCGCCGTTCCCATACTCGACCCGACGCCCTCCTGGCGCCTGTCGGTGGTGGTGTCGCCGCGCACCATGAACCCGCGCGGCAGCGACGCAGTGGCCAAGGTGATGGCCGACGTGATCGCCGGTCTGGTCGAGGCCGGCACCTGGCGTGCGCGGCTGCGCGGCGACAAGAGCCGGGGCGAGGCAGGGCGGGCCGTCCTGCGGTGAGACGTGCCGCCGGGCTTCAGCGCTCGCCAGCCTCGGGCGCGGGCTCGTCGGCGTCGGAGCGCGCGTCCATGCGGGAGAGCTGCTCCCACACCGTAGCTTCCACCGGCGTCGCCTGGCCGGCCAGCCGCACCGCGGTGACCTCGAGAGGACACCAGGGGAGGGTCGGCGACAGGTCGGCGAGGTCGCCGGCCTCGATGCGCGCGCGGGCGAGGGTGGCGGGCACCCATGCCACGCCGATGCCATTGGCCGCGAGTTCCAGTGCCGCGAGCGTCAGCTCGGTCTCGACCGCCGGCGCCATATGGCTGGCTCCGCGAATGGCAGGCAGCACGATGCGGTCCATCACCTCGCCGAGGAAGACCTCCGGGGGGTAGGCGATGAAGGGTACCTCGCCATGGGCGAAGCGCGCGTTGAGGCGCGAGCCATGGGCGCGGGCGAAGACCGGGATCAGCCGGTCGCGCCCGATGATCGTGGTCTCGATGTAGTTGGCCGCAATAGGGTGTTCGTCGCCGACGCGCCGGTACACCACCGCGATGTCGGCCTGCCGCGACAGCAGGAAGGCGAAGCACTCGTCGAGATTGGCCGATTTCAGCTTCAGGAAGATGTCGGCGTTCTCCGAGCGGATGGTCTCGATGAAGCGCGGTGCCCAGGACGCGGTGAGGGCGTGCTGGCTGGCGAGCATGATCCGGTTGCCGGCGGTGCGGTCGCCCCGGCGGAGATCGTCGGTCAGCTGGCGCAGCGTGCGGGCGAGCCGGGCGATCTGGTCGCGCTGCTCCGCCGTGGTCGGGCGCAGCTGGACCGGCTTGCGCGAGCGGTCGAACAGCGCCACCCCGACATGGTCCTCGATGTGCTGCACCCGCCGCGAAAAGGCCGACTGCGTGAGGCGTCGCCGCTCCGCCGCCTCGCTGAAAGAGCCCGTCTCCGCGACCGCGAGGATATCCTCCAGCCATTCCAACCGCATCGGAGTCTCCTAATATGCAATAGTTGCATATTATTTGAATAATTTCGCATTTGAAGTGCCGATGGCGATCTGCAAACATCGAAATACGCAAGTTGAGGATCGTCCCATGCATTTCGCCCGCTTCCCTCGCATCCGTCTCGCGCATCTGCCGACCCCGCTGGAGCGGCTCGACCGATTGAGCCGCGAACTGGGAGGGCCGGAAATCTGGATCAAGCGCGACGACTGCACGGGGCTTTCCACCGGCGGCAACAAGACCCGCAAGCTGGAATTCCTCATGGCCGAAGCGCTCGCGCAGGGCGCCGACATGGTGATGACGCAGGGCGCGACCCAGTCCAACCATGCGCGCCAGACCGCGGCCTCCGCCGCACGGCTCGGCCTTGCCTGCCACCTGCTGCTGGAGGACCGGACGGGCTCCAACGACCGCAACTACAAGACCAACGGCAATGTGCTGCTCGACCATCTGCACGGGGCGACGACCGAGACCCGCCCGGGCGGCCTCGACATGAACGCCGAGATGGAGGCGGTGGCCGCGCGCCTGCGCGGCGAGGGCCGCAAGGTCTATACGATCCCCGGCGGCGGCTCGAACCCCACGGGCGCGCTCGGCTATGCCAATTGCGCGCTGGAACTGATCGGCCAGGCCAACGAGATCGGCCTTGCCATCGACCACATCGTCACCGCCACCGGCAGCGCCGGCACGCAGGCGGGCCTCGTCGTCGGCCTCAAGGCGCTCAATGCCCGCGTGCCGCTGCTCGGCATCGGGGTGCGGGTGCCCAAGCCGAAGCAGGAGGAGAACGTGTTCGTCCTCGCCCAGCGCACCGCCGAGAAACTCGGCTGCCCCGGCGTCGTGGCGCGCGAGGACGTGGTGGCCGATTGCAACTATGTCGGTCGCGGCTACGGCATTCCCGGCGCCGACACGCTGGAAGCCATCCGCCTGTTTGCGGAGCTGGAGGGAATCCTCCTCGACCCGGTCTATTCCGGCAAGGGCGCGGCCGGCCTCGTCGACTATGTCCGCAAGGGCATCTTCAAGAAGGGCGAGCGCATCGTGTTCCTCCACACCGGCGGCTCGGCGGCGCTGTTCGGCTATGACGCCTGCTTCAGCGACGACCAGTCCGCGCGCGCGATGGCTTGACCCATGCGACCGCCCCGCTTCACCGGCAGCTTCACGCAGCAACCGCCCATACCGGAGGACGCCATCGCCGCCGCCGAGGCGGTGATGCGCTCGGGCCGGCTGCATCGCTACAACGTCGCTCCCGGCGAAGTGTCGGAGGCGGCCCGGCTGGAGGAGGAGTTCGCGCGGTGGCAGGGCGCGCGCTATTGCCTCGCCGTCGCCTCCGGCGGGCAGGCGATGCAGATCGCGCTGCGGGCGGCCGGGGTGCGGCCCGGCGAGCGGGTGCTCACCAACGCCTTCACCCTCGCGCCGGTGCCGGGGGCGATCGCCGGCATCGGCGCGGTGCCGGTGCTGGTGGAGACGACGGACGATCTCGTCATCGATCTCGACGACCTCGCCGCCAAGGCGCGGTCCTGCGGGGCCGGCGTGCTGCTGCTCTCGCATATGCGCGGGCATATCTGCGACATGGACCGGCTGGACGCGCTGGCGCGCGAACGCGGCCTGCGCGTCATCGAGGACTGCGCCCACACCATGGGCGCGCGCTGGAACGGGCGGAGATCCGGCTCCTTCGGCCTCGCGGCCTGCTTCAGCACCCAGACCTACAAGCATCTGAATTCCGGCGAAGGCGGGCTGTTGACCACCGACGACGCCGATCTCATGGCGCGGGCGGTGATGCTCTCCGGCTCCTACATGCTCTATGAGCGGCACGGCGCGGCGCCCCCGGCCGAGGCCTTTGCCGAGGTGCGGCTCGACACGCCCAACATGTCGGCGCGCCTCGACAATCTGCGCGCCGCCCTGCTGCGGCCGCAGCTGGCGCGGATCGAGGCCAATCTTGCCGGCTGGAACGAACGCCACGACCGCCTCGCCGCGTGCCTTGCCGCGCATCCGGCGGTGCGGATGCCGGTGCGCTCGCCGCAGGAGAGCTATGTCGGCTCCTCGATCCAGTTCCGCGTCCCGTCCTTCTCTTCCGGCGCGTGCACGGCCTTCCTCGCGGCGGCAGCGGAGCGGGGCGTGGAGCTGAAATGGTTCGGCGCGGCCGAGCCGGCCGGCTTCACCTCGGCCCATGCCTCGTGGCGCTACATCGCGCGGCAGGATCTTCCGCAGTCCGAGCGCGTGCTCGCCACGCTGTTCGACATGCGCATCCCGCTGACCTTCTCGCTCGCCGATTGCGGCCTCATCGCCACCCATATTCTCGGCGCGCTCGACGGGACCCTGGCGGAGGGCGCCCGCTGATGCCGCGCCGGGTCGGAATACTGGGCGGCATGGGGCCGCAGGCGACGGTGCTGCTGATGAGCAAGGTCATCGCGGCGGTGCCGGCGGCGGACGACCGCGACCATGTTCCGCTGAGCGTCGACCAGAACCCGCAGGTGCCCTCGCGCATCGCCCGGCTGATCGAGGGTACGGGCGAGGACCCGGCGCCGGTGCTGGTCGCGATGGCGCGGCGGCTGGAGGCGGCGGGCGCCGAGGCGCTGGCCATGCCCTGCAACACCGCGCACCATTTCGCCCCGGCCATCGCGGCGGCGGTCGGCATTCCCTTTCTCGACATGGTGGCGCTGTCGGTGACCCATGCCGCGCGCCTCGCCGGCCCCGACGGGCGGATCGGCGTGCTCGCCTCGCCCGCCCTCCGCCGCATCGGTCTGTTCGACGGCAAGCTGGCGCAGGCCGGGCTGACGCCAGTCTATCCCGAGGACGAGGAGGCGCTGCTCACCGCCATCCGCCGCATCAAGGCGGTGGGCGCCGACGCTGTCTCCCGCGAGGCCTTCCGCCGCGCCTCGGCGCACCTCGCGGCGGCGGGCGTGACGACGCAGATGATCGCCTGCACCGAATTCTCGCTCGTCGCCGACGGTGCGGCCGAGGGCGCCCACGCCTTCGACACGCTGGACGTGCTGGTGGGCGCCATCGTCGATTTCTCGCTCACGCGGAAAAACTGACAATCACGGGCTCACAGAAGGCCCGGCAACCACGACCGACCTGACAGAGGAGTTAAGGGACATGAGCACGACCATGCGGGGTCTGATGGCGGGAGCCGTCGCCCTCGTTCTTTCCACCGGCTCCGCCTTTGCGGAGAAGATCGTCATCGGCCATTTCGGCAACCCCACCCCGATGCAGGTGGCACGGGCCGAGGGGCTGTTCGAGAAGGCCACGGGCTGGGAGATCGAATGGCGCAAATTCGCCTCCGGCGCCGAGATCATCGCCGCCATGGCCTCCGGCGACGTGAAGGTGTCGGAGCTCGGCTCCTCGCCGATGACCATCGCCATGAGCCAGGGCGTGGACATCCAGATGTTCATGCTCGCCATCGTCATCGGCAAGGCCGAGAGCCTGATCGCCCGCGACGGCACCGGCATCGCCAGCGTCGCCGACCTCAAGGGCAAGCGCGTGGCCGTGCCGATCGGCTCCACCGCCCATTTCTCGCTGATGGGCGCGCTCCAGCATGAGAAGGTGCCGGTGAACGAGGTCAGGATCATGGGCATGCCGCCGGACCAGATCGCGGCCGCCTGGGAACAGGGCGCCATCGACGCCGCCTTCATCTGGGAGCCGGCACAAAGCCGCATCCTGAAGACCGGCAAGCGCCTCCTCGGCGCCGACACCACCGCAAGCTGGGGCTTCCCGACCTTTGACGGCTGGGTGGTGAACAAGGATTTCGCCGCCTCCAGGCCCAAGGAGATGGCGGCCTTCGCCAAGGTGGCGGACGAGGCCAATGCGGCCTATCTCGCCAACCCCGCCGCCTGGACGGCGACCAGCCCCCAGGTGCTGACCATCGCCAAGATGACCGGCGCGGCGCCCGAGGAAATTCCGGAATCGCTGATGGGCTACACTTTCGTGCCGCTGGCCGAGCAACTGAGCGACAAGTGGCTCGGCAGCGCCCCGGCGACGCTGAAGGCGACGGCGGAGTTCCTCAAGAGCGCCGGCCGCATCGAGAAGGTGGCTGACAGCTATGCGCCCTTCGTGAATACCTCCATCGCCAAGGCCGCCACGGCCAAATAAGGCCTGCATCGCGGTGCCGGGTGGGCGTTCACGCGGCCCGCCCGGCGTGCTGGAGGACATGAAATGGTGCTGATCGTCGACGACGTCTCGGTCGTCTATCCCGCCGCCAATGGCCGACCGCCGGTCGAGGCGCTGCGCAAGATCGACCTGACGATGGATCGCAACGATTTCGTCGTTGCCCTCGGCGCGTCGGGCTGCGGAAAATCCACGCTGCTCAACCTGCTGGCGGGATTTCTCTCGCCCAGCTCCGGCTCCATCCGGCTCGACGGCGCCGCCGTCACCGGGCCGGGCGCCGACCGTTCGGTGGTGTTCCAGAAGCACGCGCTGATGCCCTGGCTGAACGTACGCGACAATGTGGCGTTCGGCCTGCAGATGCAGGACGTGCCGCGGCGCGAGCGCCACGCCACGGCCGAGAAGTACATCGCCCTGCTGGGGCTGGACGGCTTTCAGGAATCGCCGGTCTACCAGCTCTCCGGCGGCATGCAGCAGCGCGTCGGCATCGCCCGGGCGCTGACCTGCGACCCCCGCGTGCTGCTGATGGACGAGCCGCTCGGCGCGCTGGACGCGCTGACCCGGGAGAAGGCGCAGCAACTCATCCTGCGGGTGTGGAACAGCACCGGAAAGGCGGTGTTCTTCATCACCCACGATGTCGAGGAGGCGCTGTTCATGGGCACGCGGCTCATCGTCATGTCGCCGCGCCCGGGGCGCATCGCCCACCGCTTCGACCTGCCGTTCTCCCGCCGCTTCCTCGACGGCGCCTCGGCGCGGGAGGTCAAGGCGTCGCCCGATTTCATCGCCCTGCGCGAAGAGGTGCTGGGCATCATCTTCGCCGACGAGGAAGCCGCCGCATGAGCCGCGTGGAACACACTCGCCGCGCCGGGCTGCCCTCGCGGCTCAAGGCGCTCGCCCGCGGCCGTTCGGTCAAGCCGGGGCAGGCCTATGGCGTGCCGGGCGAGGGCGACACGCTGTGGCTGTCGCTGCTCTCCATCATGGTACTGCTGTTCATCTGGTGGCTGGTCACCGCGCTCGGCTGGGTCAAGCCGCTGTTCCTACCCTCGCCTGGCGCGGTGGCGCAGAAATTCCTCGATGTCGCCCGCGACGGCTTCACCAACACGCCATTCTGGCAGCACATCGCGATTTCCGCCGCCCGGGTGTTCGGCGCCTTCCTGCTCGCCTGCGCGGTCGGCATTCCGCTCGGGCTCGCCATGGGCATGAGCCCGGCGATGCGCGGCATTCTCGACCCGCCCATCGAGTTCTACCGGCCGATCCCGCCGCTGGCCTATCTGCCGCTGATGATCATCTGGTTCGGCATCGGCGAATTGTCCAAGGTGCTGCTGATCTTCCTCAGCGTCTTCGCGCCCGTGGCGCTGGGGGCGCGGGCGGGGGTGAAATCGGCGGCGATCGAGCAGATTCACGCCGCCTATTCCTTCGGCGCCTCGCGCTGGAAGGTGCTGCGCTATGTCATCCTGCCGGCCTCGCTGCCGGAAATCCTCACCGCGATGCGGATCGGCATTGGCTTCGGCTGGACCACCCTGGTGGCGGCCGAGATGATCGCCGCAACCGAGGGGCTCGGCTACATGGTGCTGTCCGCCAGCCAGTTCCTGCAGACCTCCACCGTGATCATGGGCATCGTGGTGATCGCCGCCATCGCCTACCTCTTCGACATGCTGATGCGCCTGATCGAGCGCCGGATTGTGCCCTGGAAGGGCAAGATGTGAGCCCTGCCATGACCGTGACCTATCTCAAGAAGGCCGTGCGTACCGCCCATTCCGACGCGGGCGACGTGCGCGACACGGTGGCCGCCATGCTCGCCACCGTCGATGCGGAAGGCGAGGAGGCGGTGCGCCGCTTCGCCAGGGAGTTCGACAAATGGGAGGGCGAGATCGTCCTCTCGGACGCCGCGCGGCAGGCGGCCATCGCCCGCGTGCCCGAGAAGACCCAGGACGACATCCGCTTCGCCCATGCCAACATCGCCCGCTTTGCGCAGGCGCAGAAGGCGACGGTGCTCGATTGCAGCGTCGAGGTGATCCCCGGCCTGATGGCCGGGCAGAAGCAGATTCCCGTCGAGGCGGCGGGCTGCTACGTGCCCGGCGGACGCTATGCCCATATCGCCAGCGCGATCATGACCATCACCACCGCGCGGGTGGCCGGCGTGCGCCATGTCGTGGCCTGCTCGCCGCCCCGGCCGGGGCTCGGCATTCCGCCCGAGATCGTCTTCGCCATGGATCTGTGCGGGGCGGACGTCATCCTCAATCTCGGCGGCGTGCAGGGCGTGGCGGCAATGGCCAACGGGCTGTTCGGCCTGCCGAAGGCGGATGTGCTCGCCGGGCCGGGCAACCAGTATGTGGCCGAGGCCAAGCGCATCCTTTACGGGCGCGTGGGCATCGACATGTTCGCCGGGCCGACCGACAGCATGATCCTTGCCGACGCCACGGCGGATGCCGAATTCATCGCCAACGACCTGATCGGCCAGGCCGAGCACGGCTACAACTCGCCGGTATGGCTGGCGACTACCTCCGTCGCGCTGGCGCAGGCGGTGATGGCACGCGTGCCGGATCTGATCGAGGCGCTGCCGGAGCCGAACCGGTCCAGCGCCCGCGCGGCCTGGGCCGATTATGCCGAGGTGATCCTGTGCGGCGATGCGGAGGAAATGGCTGATATTGCCGACCGCTACGCGCCGGAGCATCTGCACGTGCAGGCGGCGGACCTCGACTGGTGGCTGGAGCGGCTTCAGGCCTATGGTTCGCTGTTCCTCGGCGAGGAGACCACGGTCGCCTTCGGCGACAAGACCTCCGGCCCGAACCACGTGCTGCCGACTTCCGGCGCGGCGCGCTACACGGGCGGGCTGTCGGTGCACAAGTTCATGAAGACCGTGACCTGGCAGCGGGCGACCCGCGACGCCGCGCGCGACCTCGCGCTGGTGACCGCCCGCATCTCGCGCAAGGAAGGCATGGAAGGCCATGCCCGCAGCGCCGATGTGCGCCTCGCCCGCTTCTTTCCCGGCGAGACCTTCGACCTCGCGCCGGTGGAGGACTGACATCGCGCTCAGGCGAGCCGGCAGCTTGTCACCGCCAGCACCGGCGCGAGGGTGAACAGCGTGGCGACGAGGCCGATCCACAGGCCGAGCCGGGGGAGGGCGGCCTCGGGGCCCAGCGCGGTCTTCCCCCGCGCCCGCAGGGCAAGG
>JAEYTJ010000281.1 GCA_023434095.1 Pseudomonadota bacterium
CGATCAGCACGATCTTCGAGGCCTCGCCGAGGCCGAACAGGATGAACAGGATGGGCAGCACCGCCAGCGGCGGGATGAGCGAGAAGGCGGCGAAGAACGGCTCGAAGGTGGCGCGCAGATAGGGCACGAAGCCGACGATGATGCCGAGCACTAGCCCGA
This sequence comes from Pseudomonadota bacterium, assembly GCA_023434095.1. GTDB lineage: Bacteria > Pseudomonadota > Alphaproteobacteria > Rhizobiales > Xanthobacteraceae > Ancylobacter. The sequence goes on from JAEYTJ010000281.1 coordinate 160, forward strand.
GCAGGGCGGAGATGCCGAGGCCGAGGAAAAGGCGCTGCAGGCTCAGCCAGGTGTCCCACCACAGCAGATACTGGCTCGTCGCCTTGTCCACCGTGGTCGCCATGCGCAGCATGGTGTTCCAGAAGCTGGCGAAGCTCGGCATCAGCTTGTCGGCCGGCTCGACCGCAAGGCGCGCATTCGAGCCCAGCATGTAGATCGCCAGCACCACGACGAAGGGCAGGATGGCAAGGATGAGCCGGACGCCGGGCCGAGGGGCGTAATTGATGATGCGGCGCATGGTGCTTTCCGTTTCGAGGGCGTCACCCGGCGAGGCCGGCGTCTCCCCCTTGGACCGGATCGCCGCCCCGCACGGCGCGGCGTGTCCGGGGGGGGGGCGGGGGCACGACGCGATGGCCGTGTCCCGGGCGGAACGTCATCCTGGAGGTACCCGCCCGGAGGGCGGACCTCGAAGGACGATGGCAGTGGCGCTCATGGACCACATGCTTCGAGGCTCGCGGGGCTCGCACCTCAGGATGACGGCGCTTTCGACGGGCCCCTCAGGCGTCGCCGGGAGCCAGCGCAGAAAGCCGCCGCTCACAGCTTTCCGTCGGCGGCGTCCTTGGTGAAGCTGGCGTTGACCCGCATCTTGATGTTGGCCTTGTCGCCGAGCACCGTGCCGTCGGCGACCTCGATGCCGATGGAATCGACACTGGTGGCGCCCTGGCCGAACAGGCCCTGCTGGAAGCAGAAGGTGCGGATGTTGTCCCAGATCTTGGCGTTGTCGGGCGACATCAGGAAGCTCGCCGCCTCCTGAGGGGTGTAGAAGAAGTGGGTGGTGTCGAGCTGCGCCTGCAGGCCGCTCGCATCCGTGCCCATGGCGCTGGTCATCACCGCGCGCATTTCCTCAGCCGGCGCGCCGCCGGCCTTGAGGATGCCGAGCGCCTCGTACCAGGCGCCGACCACGGCCTTGGCGAAGTCCGGATTGTCCTTGAGGGTGGCGGTGTTGCCGATGAACACGTCCATGATCTCGCCGGGGATCTTGGAACTGTCGAACAGGTTGGTGGCGCCGGAGACCTTGAGCATGTCCTCGGTCAGCGGCTTCCACGAGACCGCGTGCTTCATCGCGTCCTGCGAGATGAACGCGGCGGAGATCTCCGCATCCGAGATGTTCACCGTCTTGGCGGCGGTGGGGTCGTCGATGCCGGCGAGCTGAAGGCCGCGGTTCAGCAGATAGTGCGAGACGCTGTACTGCAGCAGGTAGACGTCCTGACCGGCAAGGTCCTTCACCTCCTTGGCAGTCTTGGAGACGACGATGTCGTTGCCGTCGGAATAGTCGGTGATCAGCAGGATCGAGGTATCGACGCCGCCGGCGGCCGGCATGGTAAGGCCGTCCATCGAGGCCACGCCCACCGCGTCGATCTCGCCGGCGATGAACTGGTTGATAGAGCCGACATAGTCGTTGGCCTGGATAATCTCGACGTCGATGCCGTATTTGTCGGCCCATTTCTTCATGATGCCGGAGGACTTCATGTAAGCGAACGGCATGAAGCCGATATAGACGGTGTAGGCGACCTTGAAACTCTTCTTCGGGGCGGCATGCGCGGCGGGCGCTCCCGCAAGGGCGGCGGCGGCGAGGCTGGCGAAGACGGCTGCAGCCCTGAGTATGCGCTTCATGAGGGGTGGCTCCGGTCGCTGAAATGGCTGGACCGGGCTATTAAACGGTGACTTAATATCGGGTGCAAGCCCAACAAATGGGCACGCTTAGCATATGTGCAAGGCAGAAAATTCCGTACTAATACGGAGGAAACGCATGACCGCCCGCCCCGCCCGCAAGCGCCTGCAGCCCGCCGAGAGGCGGGTGATGATCCTCGAAGAATCGTTGCGGCTGTTTGCGACGCGCCATTTCTCGGTGGTCACGGTGCGCGACATCGCGCTGGTCTGCGACATCAATGTCGGGCTGCTCTACCACTATTTCGACAACAAGGACGATCTGGTGCGCCGCGCGCTTGGGCACGCCATCGAGCAGCTGATGGCCGGCTATGAGGAGCGGCGTGCGGCCGGGGCGGAGCCGCTGGCAGAAATCCTCGCCTGGCTCGACATTCATATGGAGCTGGCGCCGACCCTCGCGCTGATGGTCAAGCTGATGAGCGACTATGCCAGCTCCGGCCTGCGCGACGAGGAGCTGGACGCGCTGATCGCCGGCTTCTACGGCCGGGAGCAGCAATTGCTGGAAGGCGCGCTGGCGCGCGGGGTGGCGAGCGGCGCCTTCGCGGCCGTCGACATCGCCCGCACCGCCCGCCGGATCGGGCTGATGCTCGACGGCATCTTCTACGCCTCCGCCAGCCGCGGCGACGACCGCATCGTCGACGATATCGCCGATCTCGCCGATTTCGTGCGCGCTCTGCTGGCAGTACGCCAGGCCTCGCCGGCGTGAGCGGTGCGCCGGCCTCACGGAAGGGTGATTAGATGATGGTCATCATGAAGCGCTAGCCTCGCGGCGGGAGCGCAGACCTCATGGCTGGCCGTTGCTGCGCGACGACAGGCATGTGGCGTCGCGCGTCCTCATCCCCGGGAAGGAGAGGGCATCTGATGAAATTCACACTCAACGGTCGTGAGCAGACCCTGGACGCCGACGGCGACATGCCGCTGCTCTGGGCGATCCGCGACATTGCCGGGCTGACCGGCACCAAGTTCGGCTGCGGCGCCGCCCTGTGCGGCGCCTGCACGGTGCATGTGGACGGGGCGCCGGTGCGCTCCTGCCAGACCTTCGTCTCCGATGTCGAGGGCAAGAGCGTCACCACCATCGAGGGTGTCGCCGCCACCGGCAAGGTGGGGGAAGCCGTGGTCGACGCATGGCGCAAGCTCGACGTGGTGCAGTGCGGCTACTGCCAGTCCGGGCAGATCATGTCGGCGGTGGGCCTGCTGAGCGAGAACCGCGCGCCAACGGACGCCGACATCGATGCCGCCATGGACGGCAATGTGTGCCGCTGCGCCACCTATCAGCGCATTCGCGCCGCCATCCACGAAGCCGCCTCCAACCTCGCGTGAGCGCCATGCACCTCATCACACCCGACCAATACCGGCAGATGCTGGCGGGCATGAGCGCCCCGCTCGCCGCCTCGCGCCGCGGTTTCCTCAAGGGCCTCGCCGCCGCGGGCGGCGCGCTGGTGATCGGCGTTCATCTCGGCCCGCGCCTTGCGCTGGCGGAGGAGGCGCCCGCCGCCGTCCCGCCCATGCCCAACGCCTTTATCCGCATCGCCCCGGACAACACCGTTACCGTGCTCATCAAGCATGTGGACATGGGGCAGGGCGTCACCACCGGCCTGCCGACTATCGTCGCCGAGGAACTCGGCGCCGACTGGAGCCAGATGCGCACCGCCTTCGCGCCGGCCGATGCGACGCTCTACAACAACCTCGCCTTCGGGCCGGTGCAGGGCACGGGCGGCTCGACCTCGATCGCCAACAGCTGGGACCAACTGCGCCGGGCCGGCGCGGCGGCGCGCGCCATGCTGGTCGAGGCGGCCGCAAAGCAGTGGGGCGTCGCGCCCGGCACCGTCACGGTCGAGAAAGGCGTGCTGAAGAGCGGCAACCATTCCGCGACCTTCGGCGATGTCGCCGAGGCGGCCGCGGCACTGCCGGTGCCGGCGGAGGTCACGCTGAAGGACCCCAAGGACTTCACCCTGATCGGCACGAGGCTGCCGCGCCTCGATTCCGCCGCCAAGACCGATGGCACGGCAACCTATGCGCTCGACATGAAGCGGCCGGGCATGCTCACCGCCGTGGTTCGCCGGCCCGACCGGTTCGGCGCCACGGTGAAGAGCTTCGATGACGCCGCCGCCCGGAAGGTGTCGGGCGTGGTTGAGGTGGTGGCGGTGCCGTCCGGCATTGCGGTGCTCGCCACCAGCACCTGGGCCGCGATCCAGGGCCGCGAGGCGCTCGCCTCCGTCGAGTGGGACGAGGCGAAGGCGGAGACGCGCGGCACGGCCGAACTGTTCGAGGAATATGCCCGGCTGGCACAGACGCCGGGCCTGCCGGCCGCCCGCCGGGGCGATGCGGCCAAGGGGCTGGAAGGGGCGGCGAAGGTCATTGAGGCGGAGTTCAGCTTCCCCTATCTCGCCCACGCGCCGATGGAGCCGCTGAACTGCGTCATCGAGAAGACCGGCGACGGCGTTACCATCTGGACCGGCTCGCAGTTCCAGACCATCGAGCAGGCGGTCACTGCCGGCATTCTCGGGCTCAAGCCCGAACAGGTGAAGATCGAATCGCTCTATGCCGGCGGCTCCTTCGGCCGGCGCGCGACCACCACGGCCGATTATGTCGCCGAGGCCGCGACCATCCTCAAGGCGATCGACGGCCGGGCGCCGGTGCACCTCGTCTGGACCCGCGAGGACGACATCAAGGGCGGCTATTACCGCCCGATGTTCTACCACAAGGTCCGCGCCGGGCTGACCGCCGACGGCAGGATCGCCGGCTGGGACCAGCGCATCGTCGGCCAGTCCTTCATGGCCGGCACGCCCTTCGAGGCCTTCGCGGTCAAGGAGGGGGTGGACGGCACCTCGGTGGAGGGCGCTTCCGACACCAATTACGCCATCGGCGATTTCCGCGTCGATCTGCACTCGCCGAAGGTCGCGGTTCCGACCCTGTGGTGGCGTTCGGTCGGCCACACCCACACCGCCCATGTGGTGGAGGTGATGATCGACGAACTCGCCCATGCCGCCGGCCGCGATCCGGTGGCCTTCCGGCTGGAACTGCTCAAGGACGAGCCGCGCCATGCCGCCGTGCTGAAGCTGCTGGCGGAAAAGGCCGAATGGGGCCCGAAGGCAGGGCAGGGCAAGGGGCGCGGCGTGGCGCTGCACGAGAGCTTCGACACCGTGGTGGGAAGCGTGATCGACGTTGCCGTCGTGGATGGCCGGATCAAGGTGGAGCGCGTCGTCTGCGCGGTCGATTGCGGGATCGCCATCAACCCGGACGTGATCGCGGCGCAGATCGAGGGCGGCGTCGGCTTCGGCCTCGGCGCGGCGCTGCATGACGAGATCACGCTCGACGGCGGCGTGGTCGAGCAGGCCAATTTCGACACCTATGTGCCGCTGCGCATGTCGGAAATGCCAAAAGTGGAGGTGCACATCCTGCCCTCCGCCAACGCGCCGACCGGAATCGGCGAGCCGGGCGTGCCCGGGGTGGCGCCGGCGCTCTCCAACGCCATCTTCGCCGCGACCGGCCAGAGGTTGCGCTCGCTCCCCTTCCGGCTGGAAGACTTCAAGGCCTGACGGGCCTCATCCGCACATTGAAAAGGCCGGTCTTGCGACCGGCCTTTTTGCTGAGCCTGTTTCTGTGCCTCAGAGGCCGACGCAGACATACTTCACGTCGAGATATTCCTCGATGCCGTATTTCGAACCCTCGCGCCCGACGCCGGATTCCTTCACGCCGCCGAAGGGCGCCACTTCCGTGGTGATGACGCCGGCATTGATGCCGACCTGGCCATAGCGCAGGCTTTCCGAGACGCGGAAGGCGCGCGCGAGGTCGCGCGTGTAGAAATAGCAGGCGAGGCCGAACTCGGTGTCGTTGGCGAGGCGCACCGCTTCTTCCTCGGTCTCGAACCGGAACACCGGGGCGACGGGGCCGAAGATCTCCTCGCGGGCGAAGTTCATGTCCGAGGTCGCGCCGGAAATGACGGTCGGCTGGAAGAACTGCCCGCCGAGTTCATGGCGCCCGCCGCCGGCAACGACCTTGCCGCCCTTGGCGCGCGCGTCGGCGATGAAGCTCTCGGTCTTGGCCACCGCCTTGTCGTCGATCAGCGGGCCCTGCACCACGCCGTCCTCAAGGCCGGAGCCGACCTTCAGCTTGGCCGAGGCGGCGGCGAGCTTCTCGACAAAGGCGTCATAGATGCCGGCCTGCGCGTAGAAGCGGTTGGCGCAGACGCAGGTCTGGCCGGAGTTGCGGTACTTGGAGGCGATGGCGCCCTCCACCGCCTTGTCGAGATCGGCGTCGTCGAAGATGAGGAAGGGCGCGTTGCCGCCCAGCTCCATCGAGACCCGCTTCACCGTGTCGGCCGCCTGCTTCATCAAGAGCTTGCCGATGGGGGTGGAGCCGGTGAAGGTGATCTTGCGGACGGTCGGGTTGGAGGTCATCTCGCCGCCGATCGCCGAGGCCGAACCGGTGAGGATGTTCACGACGCCCTTGGGATAGCCGGCCTGCTCGCAGAGCAGGCCCCAGGCGAGCCCGGAATACGGGGTCTGGGTCGCCGGCTTCATCACCGAGGTGCAGCCGGTGGCGAGCGCCGGGCCGATCTTGCGCGCCGCCATGGAGGAGGGGAAGTTCCACGGCGTGATGGCCGCGACCACGCCCACCGGCTGCTTGGTGACGAGGATGCGCCGCTCGCCCCAGGGGGAGGGGATGACGTCGCCATAGACGCGGCGGGCTTCTTCCGAGAACCACAGCACATAGGCGGCGCTGGCGCCGACTTCGCCCATGGATTCGGTGAGCGGCTTGCCCTGCTCGATGGTGAGGAGTTCGGCAAGCGCCCGCTGATTGTCCATGATGACCGCGTGGAGACGGCGCAGCAGCTTGGCGCGCTCATCGGCGGTGGTGCGCGAGAAGGTTTCGAACGCCGTCTCGGCGGCGGCGATGGCGCGGCGAGTCTCGTCGGCGCCGGCATTCGGGACCGTGCCGATCACCTCGCCCGTCGCCGGGTTGGTGACCTCGATCGTGCCGCCACCATCGGCGCCGACCCACTGACCGTCGATGAGATTCGCGTCGCGCTTGAAATCCGCCCAGTTCATGGGTTCCGCCTCTCCATCAGGGGGAGACTGGAGAACCCGTCAGGCGGTACGCCCTGACCGGCTCAGCCTCCCGGGGCGCGGCCCTCTCGGCCGGCGCCGGCCAAGCTATGTAGCGCCCGGCCGGCATGGCGACAATCGCCGGGGCGGTCACATCGGTTGTGAGACGGGTGGCGAACGGGATCAGCCGGGGCGCATGTCGACGAGCGGAGCGAAGCCGCCGAAGATCATGCGGGCGCCATCGAAGGGCATGTCGGTAAATTCCTTGAGGCGCGGGTCCTCCATGAACGCCTTCATGCCGGCGTCGCGGGCCTCGCGCGAGGGCCATTCGATCCAGGAGAACACCACGGCTTCCTCGGCCGTCGCCTTCACCGCCATGTGGAAATCGGTGAGCTTGCCATGGGGGACGTCGTCCTCCCACGTCTCCACCAGCCGCAGGGCGCCGTGATCGAAGAAGATCGGCGCCGTCTTCTCCGCCATGGTGCGGTAGGCCTCCTTGTTGGCGGTGGGCACGGCGATGACGAAACCGTCGAAATAGCTCATGGCGTCCTCCTCCTTCTTGTGGGCGGAGAAAGCGTAGCCCATTCCGAAGCGGAAAGATGGTGGGCCAACAAAAAAGCCCCGGCCGGGGCCGGGGCTTTTCCTGAAGGCGGAGCGTCCGCGGCTCAGTTGTTCCGGTTGCCGAACAGCTGCAGCAGCATGATGAACATGTTGATGAAGTCGAGATACAGCGTCAGCGCGCCCATGATCGCCTTGCGGCCGGCCACCACGTCGTCGTCGCCCGCGAAGTACATCTCCTTGATGCGCTGCGTGTCGTAGGCGGTGAGGCCGGCGAACACCAGCACGCCCACCACGGAGATGATGAACTGCAGCATGGACGAGGCGAGGAAGATGTTCACCACCATGGCGACGAGGACGCCGATCAGGCCCATGATGAGGAACGAGCCGAGGCCCGACAGGCTGCGCGAGGTGGTGTAGCCGTAGAGGCTGAGGCCGCCGAACGCCGCCGCGGTGATGAAGAACACCCGCACGATGCTCTCATGCGTGTAGACTAGGAAGATGCTGGCCAGCGACACGCCGACGAGCGCGGCATAGACCCAGAAGATGGTCTGCGCGGCGCCGACGCTCAGCCGGTCGACGCGGAAGCTGAGGAACAGCACGGCCGCGAGCGGGGCGAACATCACAACATAGCGCAGCGGGCTGCCGAACAGCGTGGCGCCGAACTCGGTGAGGTAGATGCCGGCGAACTGATAGGGCGTCGCGACGTCGGAGACGGCGAGCATGTAGATGCCGAGCGCCGCCGCGCCGGTGATGGCGAGGCCGAGCGTCATGTAGTTGTAGACGCGCAGCATATAGGCGCGCAGGCCCTGGTCGATCTCGGCCTGCGTCCGCGCCGCCGTCGCCCCGAAGCGCGGCACGGAGACGTTGCGGTTAAAGTCGGACATGGTCGGATCCTCTCCCGGTAATTCCGTGGCCCACCCGTTCCCGGCGACATGCCGGGAAGCGCGGGAAATCAGCGTGAATATGAGGGCGCGCCCTTCCTGCCGCAAGTGAAGTTTGCGACAGGAATGACGCTGCGGCACCGGGCGCCGCGCCCGGCGCGCATCAGAGGTTGCGCAGGATGCGCGCCGGCTTCTGTCCGAGCGCCCGCCAGGTGCCGATGAGGCCGAAGCCGACGGTGAGCACCAGCGCCACCGCGACCGCGCCGAGCGCCGCGCCGGTGGACCAGGCGAAGCCGAGCTTCATCACATGGACCACCACCACATAGGCCGCTGCCGCGCCGGCGCCGACCGCGACCACCGCGGTGACGAGGCCGAGAGCGGCGTATTCGAGCCCGTAGGCGGCCACCAGCCGCGCCCGGGTGGCGCCCAGCGTCTTCAGGATCACCGCGTCATAGACCCGGTGGTGCTGGCCCGCCGCCAGTGCCCCGGCGAGCACCAGCACGCTGGAGAGCAGGGTGACGAGGCTGGCGCCGCGTATGGCGACGAGCAGGTTGCCGACGATCTCGCCGATCTGCGTCAGCGCCTCCTTCACCCGCACCGCGGTGACGGCGGGGAAATCCGCCGCCACGGCGCGCCCGAGGCTGCGTTCGGTGCCGACATCGCCGCCTTCCGGCAGGGTCAGCGTCGCCAGCGAGGTGTGCGGCGCCCCGGCGAAGGTGTTGGGCGAGAACACCATGACGAAGTTGATGGCGAGCCGTTCCCATTCCACGTCGCGCAGATTGGCGATGGTGGCGGTGATGGAGCGGCCGAGTACGTTCACCGTCACCTCGTCGCCGATCTTGAGGCCGAAGGCGTCGGCGATCTCGCGCTCGAACGAGACCAGAGGCGGGCCGGCATAATCGGCCGGCCACCATTCGCCGCCCGCCAGGACGGACCCCTCGGGCAGGGTCTGCGCATAGGTGATGCCGCGGTCGGAGGAGAGCACCCAGGCGAATTCCGGCGGCGGCTCGAGGCTTTCCGCCGCCCGCCCGGCGAGGGTGAGGATGCGCCCGCGCAGCATCGGCACCACCTCGACCTCGCCCTCGGGCGCCTTCTGCTTGAGGAACTGCGTGAAGGCTTCCGTCTCGCCGTTCTGGATGTCGAGGAAGAAGAAGCTGGGCGCCTCTGTGGGCAGGCGCGAGGTGAGTTCGCGGGTCAGGCTGCGGTCGATCAGCGCCAGCGTCACCAGAAGGGTGAGGCCGAGGCCGAGCGAGAGCACGATGGTGGGGGTGAGCGCCGCCGGCCGGTGGATGTTGGCGAGCGCGAGGCGCAGCGCGGTGGAGCGCGGGCGCGGCAGCCGGCGGGCGATGGCCATGATGCCGGCGCCGACGAGCCGCAGCACGACGAGCACGCTCGCCGCCGCCGCGAGATAGATCATCGCGATGTTGCGCTGCTCCGAGGCGTAGACGGCGAGGGCGGCCAGCGCCAGGACGGCAAGGCCGGTGAGGGCGATGTAGACGAGGCGCGGCCGGCGGCGGCCGCCTTCGACATGCTCGCGGAACAGTGCCGACACCGGCACGTCGTGGGAGAGGCCCAGCGGCCAGAGCGCGAAGGCCAGGGCGATCAGCGCGCCATAGGCCAGCGCCAGCAGGATCGCGCCGGGCTGCAGGCTCGGCTCGATGGCCACCGGCAGCAGGTGACCGAAGGCAGCATTGGCAAGGTAGGGCAGGGACGAGCCCACCGCGATGCCGATGGCGATGCCGATGGCCGCGATCAGCCCCACCTCGGCGAGATAGATGGCGAAGACCGTCCGTCCCGGCGCGCCGAGGCTCTTGAAGGTGGCAACGACGCCGCGCTTGGCGTCGAGATGGCTCTTCACCGCATTGGCGACGCCGACGCCGCCGACGAGGAGGGCGGTGAGGCCGACGAGGGTGAGATATTCGGTGAAGCGGCGGACATTGTTCTCCAGGCGCGGCGCGGCGGCCTCCCGGGTGCGGGCCTCGAAGCCGGCCTCCGGGGCGCCCTTCTGCACCTCGTCGACGAAGGCGGTAAGGTCTGCCGGGCGGTCCATCTTCACCCGGTAGTGCCAGCGTACCAGGCTGCCGGGCTGCAAGAGGTCGCTGGCGCGCAGCGCGTCGATCGACACCAGCACGCGCGGGCCGAAGCCGATGCCAGTGGAGAGCAGGTCCGGCTCGCGCTCCAGCGTGCCGCGCAGGATGAGCGTCGCCGCGCCGAGCTGGAACCGGTCGCCGGTCTTCAGCTGCAGCCGATCGGCGAGGGCGGGGTCGACCAGCGCGCCATAGGCATCACCGTCGCGGGCGAGAGCAGTGGCGAGCGGTTGCGGCGGGGCGATGTCGAGCGTGCCGACCATGGGGTAGACGCCGTCTACCGCCTTCACCTCCGCCAGCGTGGCGTCCAGCGCCTCGCCGCTGCCGGCGCGGGCCATGGCGCGCAGGGTGGCGATGGTGGAAACGCGGCCGCCCGCCTCGATCAGCCGGTATTCCTCCGGGCTCGCCTCGCGCTGCACCAGGGTGAAGGCGGCATCGCCGCCCAGCAGCGTCGTGCCCTCGCGGGCCAGCCCGTCGGTCAGCGCGCGCGAAAACGCGCCGACGCCGGCGATGGCGGCGACGCCGAGCGCGAGGCAGGCGAGGAACACGGCGAAGCCGCGCAGGCCGCCGCGCAGTTCGCGCAGGGCGAAGCGCAGCGGCAGGGTGCGGCGGCTGGGCGCCCGTGGCGGCACGGCGGGAGCCGTCGCCGCGGCCGAAGTGGACAACTGGTCGGTGCTCATGCGCCGGCCTCGGCGCCGGCCGGTACTTCCGCCGTCTCGACCGAGCCGGAGCGCAGGCGCACCGTGCGGTCGCAGCGCCGGGCCAGCGTCGGGTCGTGGGGGACGATGACCAGCGTGGCGCCGCGCCGCGCCTGCGCCTCGAAAAGCAGGTCCATGATCTGCTTGCCGGTGGCCTCGTCGAGATTGCCGGTCGGCTCGTCGGCGACGAGGATGCGCGGTTCCGGCGCCAGGGCGCGGGCCACGGCCACGCGCTGCTGCTCGCCGCCGGAAAGCTGGGAAGGGTAATGGTCGAGCCGGTGGCCGAGGCCGACGGCGGTGAGCTCGGCGGCGGCGCGGGCGAAGGCGTCGGCGCGGCCGGCGAGCTCCAGCGGCACGGCGACGTTCTCCACGGCCGTCATGGTCGGGATGAGGTGGAAGGCCTGGAAGACGATGCCGACATGCCGGCCGCGGAAGCGGGCGAGGGCGTCCTCGTCGAGGCCGGTGAGTTCCTGCCCCGCGACCTCGACCCGGCCGGCATCCGCCCGCTCGAGCCCGGCCAGCACCATCAGCAGGCTCGACTTGCCCGAGCCGGAGGGGCCGACGAGCCCGACCGCCTCGCCCTGTCGGATCGCGAGCGAGACGCCCTTGAGGATGTGCACGCGCGCCGCGCCGCTGCCGAGGGAGAGTTCGACGCCATCGAGGCGGATGGCGGTAGCCTGGGTCGTATCAGAAGGCATGGGGCTCTTTTCGCGTCTGTTGCAGGCCGGCGGGGCCTTGTCCTCTGGAGGCCGGCATCCCGTGCACCATATGTTGCGCTGCACCGCTTCCGAAAGGGTAGGCCCTTGTCACGATTGCTCCATCGGCTCCTCGCTCTGTGCGGCCTTGTCCTGATTGGCGGGGCGAGCGCCGTCGCGACCGCTTCGGCCGAACCGCTGCGCCTCGTGGCGTTTGGCGACAGCCTTACCGCCGGTTACGGCCTCGCCGCCAATCAGGCCTTTCCCGTACGTCTGCAGGCCGCGCTGAAGGCGAAGGGACACGAGGTTGTGATCGAGAATGCCGGCGTCTCCGGCGACACGACCAGCGCAGGCTTGGCGCGGCTGGACTGGTCGATCCCCGACGGGACCGACGGGGTGATCCTGGAACTCGGCGCCAATGACGCGCTGCGCGGCCTCGACCCGGCGATCCCCGAGCGCTCGCTCGACGCCATACTGGCGCGGCTGAAGGCGCGCGGCATTCCCGTGCTGATGGCGGGCATGCGCGCGCCGCCCAATCTCGGCGGCGCCTACCAGGCGCGCTTCGATGGCATCTATGAGCGGCTGGCGCAGAAATACGACGTGCCGCTCTACCCGTTCTTCCTCGACGGCGTGGCGGGCAACACCTCGCTGAACCTGCCCGACGGCGTGCATCCCACCGCCGCCGGGGTGGATATCATCGTCGAGCGCATGCTGCCGGCGGTCGAAGCCTTCCTCGCCACGCTGAAGGCGCCGGCACCGGGTGCGGCCAACCCCGGCTGATCGCACAGCCCCCGCGGGTGGCAATGGCCGAATTGTGACGACCTGTGGCCCGTCGGTCCTCGACGGGTCGGGCACCGTGGGCTATCGCTCGGCCCGGGGCCATGTCGTGCGTAGTCTGCCTGTGCGGGGGCACATGAAATACCGAAGCGAGATCGACGGCCTGAGGGCCGTCGCCGTCGTTCCCGTCATTCTGTTCCATGCCGGATTCGGCGCGTTTTCCGGCGGTTATGTCGGGGTCGACGTCTTCTTCGTCATCAGCGGCTACCTGATTACCATCATCCTGCTCAACGAGATCGAGGGCGGCCGCTTCTCCATCGCCCGCTTCTATGAGCGGCGGGCGCGGCGCATACTGCCGGCGCTCACCGTGGTGATGCTGGCGTGCCTTCCTTTCGCCTGGCTGTGGATGATCCCCGACCAGTTGCGGGACTTCGGCGCCAGCCTGGTGGCGGTGGTCTTCTTCGTCTCCAATTTCCTGTTCTGGAGCGAGGAAAGCAGCTATTTCGCCGCCGCTGCCGAGCTGAAGCCGCTGCTGCACACTTGGAGCCTCGCGGTCGAGGAGCAATATTACCTGTTTGCACCGCTGACCCTCGCCCTTCTCTGGCGCTTCGGCCGGCGACGGCTGTTCTGGCTGGTTGTGGCCAGCGCGGTGCTCGGCCTTCTCGCCACCGAATGGGGCTGGCGCTACGCGTCGCGGGCCAATTTCTACCTTCCGCAGTTTCGCATCTGGGAACTGCTCGCCGGCTCGATCTGCGGCTTTCTCGCCACCAGCCACGCCCCGCGCGCCAGCAACGGGCTGAGCGCGCTGGGCCTGGGCCTGATCCTGTTCGCGATTTTCGCCTTCGACGAGAACACGCCTTTCCCCAGCCTCTATGCGCTGGTGCCGGTGGGCGGGGCGGCGCTGGTGGTGCTCTTCGCGCATAAGGGCACCTGGGTGGCGCGCCTGCTCTCGGCGCGGGCGCTGGTGGGCATCGGGCTGATCAGCTACAGCGCCTATCTCTGGCACCAGCCGCTTTTCGCTTTCGCCCGCATCCGTTCGCTGGTCGAGCCGGCGCCGGCACTGATGATGGTGCTGGCGCTGCTCTCCATGGGCCTTGCCTATCTCAGCTGGCGCTTCGTCGAGCAGCCCTTCCGCCGCCGGCCGGTGCCGCTGATGCCCTCGCGCCGCGCCGTGTTCACCGCGAGCAGCGCCGTCGGCGTCGGCTTCGTTGCCATCGGCCTCTATGCCAGCCTTTCCGGCGGTGTCCCGAGCCGGCTCGCCGGCGTCGCGCCCGACAGCTACGCCGGCAAGCTGCTGGCTTCCACCCGCCGCCCGCCGCTGCATCTCGACTGCACGCCCGTGCCGCCGGGCGAGAACCGGGCGCCGCTGTGCGCCGTGTTCACGCCGGAGAATCCGGCGCTGCGCATCCTGCTGATCGGCGACAGCCATGCCGGTACCATGCTGCCAGCCTTCGCCGGCGTCGGGCGCAACAATGCGGTCTACCAGATGGCGCTGGCGAGCTGCCCGCCAATCAACCGCACCAGCCTGCACCGGGCGATCTTCGATATCGGCGTGTGCGAGCAGGCCACGCGCGACCAGCTCCAGACGGTGCGCGAGGGGAATTTCGACGTGGTGGTACTCGCGGCCCGGTGGTCGGTCTATGCCGGACGGGAGGGGCGTCGCTCCTTCGCGCTGGGGCCGGAGGGCGACCCGTATTTCCCCTCCCTGGCTACCTCGCGCGCCACCTTCGCCAGCCATCTCGCGGCGACGGTGAAGGACTATCGCGACCTCGGCGTGGCGGTGGTGCTGATCGAGCAGGTGCCGGAACACAGGGTGCTGCCGCGCAAGGTGATCGAGCAGGCGATCCTGCTCGACCTCGACCACGGGAACGGTGCGGCGCAGTTCGAGAAGGCGGTGGAGGAGAGTTCCGTTACCGTGGAGGAGGACGGCAAGCTGCAGGCCTTCGCCCAGGGGGAACTGGACAAGCTGCGCGGCGAGAAGGTCTGGGTCCTTTCCTTCGATGAGCTGTTCGCGCGCGATGGGCGCTATCGCTGGGGCGCCCGCGACGGGACCTATTACATCGACGGTGACCACCTTTCCGCCTATGGCGCGGCGCTGATTGAGCCGGCGTTGACGGAGGCGTTCCGGGACATCGCCGGCGCGCTCAAGGCCGGCGGGGCCGCGCCGCCCGTGCCCTAGCGGCCGGGCGAGAAAGAGGCGCGCGGAACGCAGACGGATGGCGGAGCGGCGGGTTGCCGGTCGGCCGGGGGCTACCTATCTTGTGGCGATCTCCCTTCCCCGTCTTTCCGAAAAGCTCCCCACATGCAGTATCGCCCGCTCGGCCGCACCGGCCTCGAGGTCTCCACGATCTGTCTCGGCACCATGACCTATGGCGAGCAGAACACCGAGGCCGAAGGCCATGCGCAGATGGACTATGCGCTCGACCACGGCGTCAATTTCTTCGACACCGCCGAACTCTATTCGATCCCGCCCAAGCCCGAGACGCAGGGCTCCACCGAGCGCGTCATCGGCAGCTGGTTCAAGGCGCGCGGCAACCGCGACAAGGTGATCCTCGCCACCAAGGTCTGCGGCCTCTCGCAGATGACCTGGTTCCGCGACGACGGCTCGCCGGCGCGCGCCACCCGCGGCCAGATCCGCGAGGCGGTGGAGAAGAGCCTCACGCGGCTGCAGACCGACTATATCGACCTCTACCAGCTGCATTGGCCCGGCCGGCCGGTGGCGCTGTTCGGCGCCAACCCGACGCGCTGGGAAAGCGCCAGCGGCGAGGAAACCCCCATCGCCGAGACCCTCGCCGCCTTCGCCGAACTGGTGAAGGAGGGCAAGATCCGCCATGTCGGCCTCTCCAATGAGAGCGCCTGGGGAACGATGAGCTTCCTGGCGGAAGCGGAGCGCACCGGCGGTCCCCGCGTCGCCTCGATCCAGAACGCCTATAATCTTCTGAACCGCACCTATGAGACCGCGCTCGCCGAGGTGAGCCTGCGCGAGGATGTAGGGCTGCTGGCCTATTCCCCGCTCGGCCAGGGCTACCTCACCGGCAAGTACCAGAAGGGGGCGCTGCCCGAGGGCTCGCGCACCGCGCTTTTCCAGCGCGCGTTCCGCTACCAGGTGCCGGGGGCGGAGGAGACGATCGACGACTATCTCGCCATTGCTCGCGAGGCGGGGCTCGATCCCTCGCAGATGGCCATCGCCTTCTGCCTCACACGAGAATTCGTGACTTCCGTCATCATCGGCGCGACCACGATGAAGCAGCTCGCCACCGATATCGGCGCGGTGGACGTCACGCTGTCGCCGGAAGTACTGGCGCGCATCGACGCCGTGCACCAGCGCCGCGGCAATCCCTGCCCCTGACAGGGTGCGGCGGCGGGTTTTCCCGCCGCCTATTTCTCGCCCGTGCTCTCGGGCGGCGCGTGGCGGGTCATCAGGGGCACCTGCGCCATGGCGAAGACGAGGGTCAGCGGCAGGTAGCCGAAGGTCTTGAACGCCACCCAGGTGTCGGTCGACACGCTGCGCCAGACGATTTCGTTGAGCACCGCCATGACGAGGAAGAACACGCCCCAGCGAATGGTCAGCTCGCGCCAGCCCCGGTCGGTCAGCACGAAGACGTCGCCCAGCACATAGGGCAGCAGCGGCTTGCGCAGCCACAGCCCGCCGAGCAGGGCGATGCCGAACAGCGCGTTCACCAGCGTCGGCTTCATCTTGATGAAATGGTCGTCCTGCAGCACCAAGGTGAGCGTGCCGAACACCAGCACCACGCCGGCGGAGACCAGCGGCATGACCGCGATCTTGCGGGCGATGATCCACATGACCGCCAGGGCGGCGAAGGTGGCGACCATGAAGGCGCCGGTGGCGACATAGATGCCGCCGCGCCCGTTGGCGACGAAGAACACCACCAGCGGCCCCAGCTCCAGCGCGAATTTGAGCAGCGGGTGCATGGTGCGCAGGCGGGTGCCGTTGGCGGGGCCGGACGGTGCATCGCTCATGGGTCAGTCCTCCAGTCCGACGATGGCGCGGGCGAAATCGCGCGCCGCGAAGGGTTGCAGGGCGTCAATGCCCTCGCCGACGCCGATGAGATGGATCGGCAGGCCGTGCCTGGCGGCGATGGCGACGAGAATGCCGCCCCGCGCCGTGCCGTCCAGCTTGGTCATGACGAGGCCGGTGACGCCCGCCACCCGCTTGAAGGCGTCGACCTGCTGCAGGGCGTTCTGGCCGACGGTGGCGTCGAGCGTCAGCACCACGGCGTGCGGCGCGGTGGGGTCCTGCTTCTTGATCACGCGGACGATCTTTTCCAGCTCGTCCATCAGCTCGACACGGTTCTGCAGCCGGCCGGCGGTATCGATGATGAGCACGTCGGCGCCTTCGCTGCGCGCCTGCTGCAGCCCGTCAAAGGCGACGCCGGCGGCATCCGCGCCGGGAGCGCGGGCGACGATGGCGGCGCCGGTGCGCTCCGCCCAGACCTTGAGCTGCTCGATGGCGGCGGCGCGGAAGGTGTCGCCGGCGGCGAGAACGACCTTCTTGCCCTGCGCCTTCAGCGTGGAGGCGAGCTTACCGATGGTGGTGGTCTTGCCCGAGCCGTTGACGCCCACCATCAGCAGGACGAACGGCTTGCTCTCGCTGGCGAAAACCAGCGGCACGGCGACCGGCTGCAGGACCGCTTCGATCTCGGCGGCGACGAGGGCGCGCACTTCCTCCGGCTCGATCGCCTTGTCGTAGCGCCCCTTGCCGACGGCGGCGGCGACACGGGCGGCGGTGTCGACGCCGAGATCGGCGCGGATCAGCACGTCTTCCAGGTCCTCCAGCGTGTCGGCGTCGAGCCTGCGCTTGGTGAACAGGTCGGTGATGCCGGTCGACAGGCCGGTGGCGGTGCGGGTCAGCCCCTGGGTCAGGCGCTTCCAGAAGCCGGGGCGGGAGGTGGTGTCGTCGTTCATGTCGGTCATGCCGCGATCAGCCGAACGCCGTCATGGCCGGCGATGCGGATATGGGTCAGCGTGCCGGGCGCCATCGGGGAGGCGAGGCGCACCGGGGTGAAGCTCTTCGTACGGGCGAGGCCGCCGCGCTCGGCCAGCACTTCGCGCCGCGCGCCGACTTCGCTCGCGAGATGGCGCAGCAGGGCGTGGGCGCCCTTCTCCCGCAGGCGGCGGGCGCGTTCCTTCACCAGCGCGGGGTCGACCGCCGGCATGCGCGCGGCCGGGGTGCCCGGGCGGGGGGAGAAGGGGAAGACGTGCAGATGCGTCAGCCCGCAATCGTCCACCACATCGAGCGAGGCGCGGAACGCCGTTTCCGACTCGGTGGGGAAGCCGGCGATGAGATCGGCGCCGAACACCACATCCGGCCGCGCCTGCCGGAGCGCGCGGCAGAAGCCGATGGCGTCGCGTCGCGAATGCCGGCGCTTCATGCGCTTGAGGATGAGATCGTCGCCGGCCTGCAGCGAGAGGTGGAGATGCGGCATCAGCCGTTCTTCCTCGGCCAGAGCGCGCAGCAGCTCGGCGTCCACCTCCACCGAATCGAGGGAGGAGAGGCGCAGCCGGGGCAACTCCGGCACATGGCGCAGCAGGCTGCGCACCAGCGTGCCGAGCCGGGGGGCGCCGGGAAGGCCGGCGCCATAGGAAGTGAGATCGACGCCGGTGAGCACGATCTCGCGGGCGCCTTCTTCCACCAGCGTGCGCACCCGCGCCACCACGGCGCCCATCGGCACGGAGCGGGAATTCCCCCGCCCATAGGGGATGACGCAGAAGGTGCAGCGGTGGTTGCAGCCGTCCTGCACCTGTACGAAGGCGCGGGTGTGCCCGTCGATCGTGTCCGCCGGCCCGTCGAGAAGATGCGGCGCGGTCTCGCGCACCGCCATGATGTCGCCGACGAGGATCTTCTCCTCATTGCCGAGACCGAAATCGAGCGCGGCGCGGGTCGACTGCCAGGCCGCCGGCGCGGTCTTCTCGGTATTGCCGAGCACGCGGTCGACCTCGTCCATCGCGGCGAAGCGGCCGGGCTCGGTCTGCGCGGCGCAGCCGGTGACGATGATGCGGCGTGCGGGCGCCTCGCGCTTCAGCCGGCGGATGGTCTGGCGCGCCTGCTTCACCGCCTCGGCGGTGACGGCGCAGGTGTTGACGATGATCGCATTCTCCAGCCCGGCCGCGCCGGCCATCGCCTTGGCGGTGGCAGAATCGAGCGCGTTCAGCCGGCAGCCGAAGCTGACCACGTCGACGGGAGAAGCAGAGGCCGGAGAGGCAAGGCCTGAGGCGGGGCGCATCGTCACTCGGCGTCGCCGGACGTGATGGCAGAAGGCTCGGCTTCGCCGAGCATGGCGGCGGTGAGGCGCCCATCGAACTCGACCGCGGCCGGGCCGGTCATCAGTACATGGTCGTCGCTCCCGCGCCAGTCGATGACGAGATCGCCGCCCGGCAGGGTGACGGTGACCCGCCTCCCGGTGAGGCCAAGGCGCGCGGCGCAGACGGCGGCGGCGCAGGCGCCGGTACCGCAGGCGCGGGTGAGGCCGACGCCACGCTCCCACACCTTCAGCACGATGTGATCGGGCGAGACGACCTGCGCGACGGAGATGTTGGCGCGCTCGGGGAAGATCGGGTGGTGTTCGAGTTCGGGCCCGAGGCGGGCGAGGTCGACCGCTTCCACATCGTCCACCCAGAAGATGGCGTGCGGGTTGCCGACATTCACCACGGCGGGGGCGCGCAGCACGGGGGCTTCCGCCGGGCCGGCCTGCAGCTCGATGGCGCGGGTGTCGGCCACCGGGCCGGCGAGGGGAATGTCGTGCCAGCCGAAATGCGGCACGCCCATATCCACCGTGATGCCCTCGGGCGCGAGGCTGCAGGCGAGCGGGCCGGCGACGCTTTCAAACACCATCCGGTCGGCGCCGGTGCGGCCGGATTCATAGAGCGCGATGCAGCGCGTGCCGTTGCCGCAGGCTCCCGATTCCGAGCCGTCGGCATTGATGATGCGCACGAATGCCTGCGTGCCCTCGGTCTGCGGCGGATAGAGCGCCATGATCTGGTCGAAGGGCAGCACCTCCGGCCGGGCGAGGGCGCGCGCCTCCTGTGGGGGCACGGCCACGGGCGCGTCGCGCAGATCCAGCACGACGATCTCGTTGCCGAGGCCGTTCATCTTGACGAAGGAGCGGTTTTCCAGCGCGGCCATGGACCCGGTTTCGCGGCAGGCGGCGCAGGCGCCGCCTGGGTGATGAGGATGCCCGTCCTTATATGGCGAAGCGTCGCGGATTGGCCAGACCAATTGGCGGAGGGAGGGGGTGTCGCGGCGCGGCGACAGGGCGCGGGGAACCGTAGGGCAGAGCCGGCGGGGGCGTCGCGGGCGCGTGTGCGGAATGCTAGGACTCGGGACATCGCATCCTCTTCGCAGCCATGCCCCGGCGTTGCGCCCTTTTCCGGTGAACCGACCATGATGGTGATCTTGTCCGCCTTCCTGCCGCGCCGGCTTCTCGCGCTGGCGACGCTTCTGGTGGGGCTGGCGCTGCCCGTCGCGGCATGGGCGCAGGATGCGGCGTCGCCGCCGGCGGGGTCTCCGGTCACGCCGGCGCCGTCCGAGGCCGCGCCCGCTGCGCCGGATGCCGCGCCGCTCGACGAGGACGACATGATCGCCCCGCCTATGGTCGAACCGCGTTCGGTGGAGACGCAGAACGTCGCGCCCGCGCCGGACCCGATAACGCGGCCGGACGGATTCGGCGACGAGGCGGTAATGCAGCCGGTGCCGGTGCTGATGAAAGCGGGGCATGCGAGCTGGGACGACGCCTTCAAGACCATCGTCACCACGCTGAAGGAAATCGACGCCGAGATGGCGCGGCTGAAGCTCAAGCCGAACGGCGCCTCCTTCATCGTCTACACGGCCACCGACGATCTCGGCTTCGATTTCGAGGCGGCGGTGCCGTTCGAGGGGGCGACGGCGGACAAGCCGCAGAACGGCATGGTGTTCTCCGCCTCGCCCGCCGGCCGGGCACTGCGCTTCACCCATCGCGGCCCCTACGATGCGATGGACCCGACCTATGAGCAGATCGCCAACCTGCTCGACGCCAAGGATTTGGAGGCGCAGGACCTCTATGTCGAGGAATACCGGTCCGATCCCCGCACCACGCCGGAGGACGACCTCGTCATCGACATCTGGGTGCCGCTGAAGTGAGGGGTAGTTGGCGCTCAGTGAGCGCTCGTTTTTGAGAGCAGGTTGAGCACAAGGACGCCGGACACGATCAGGCCCATCCCGGCAAAGCCCGCGAGGTCAGGCCGCTGGCCGTAAACCACCCACGCCACGAGCGTGATCAGCACGATCCCACCGCCGGCCCACACAGCGTAGGCGATACCAACAGGGATGCGGTCCAGTACCAGCGACAGAAAGTAGAACGCGCAGCCGTAGCCAAGTACGACAAGTACCGACGGCCCGAGCTTGGTAAAGCCCTGCGATGCCTTCATCGCGCTCGTGGCAATAACCTCGGCCGCGATGGCGAAAGACAGGATCAAATAGGGCGGCATGGGAAACCTCCATCGAACTGGAGGCGTCCAATGATCTAAGGAATGGGTCTCGTCACGTTCACGTTCCCGTGACTGGCGCTCGCCCCCCACAATTCGCCTCGCCGGCTGCTCTGTGCTATGAGGCGCGCAAACGGACATCATCGATAGCGACATGAACCTCATCGATACCACAGCGGCCTCGGCCGCCGGGGCGCGTCTCCCCGTCGAGGGCGCGGCCGCCGAGACGCGCCGCCC
Organism: Pseudomonadota bacterium; assembly: GCA_023434095.1. Taxonomy (GTDB): domain Bacteria; phylum Pseudomonadota; class Alphaproteobacteria; order Rhizobiales; family Xanthobacteraceae; genus Ancylobacter. The sequence goes on from JAEYTJ010000281.1 coordinate 21,332, forward strand.
GGACGCGAAACGTTCCCTTGCCGGGCTCGACCGCGCCGGGCTCGGCGAGGCGCTGGCCGAGATCGGCCTGCCCGAGCGCGAGCGGCGCATGCGCGTCGCCCAGCTCTGGCACTGGATCTATCTGCGCGGGGCGCTCTCCTTCGACGAGATGACCAATGTCGGCAAGGGGCTGCGCGAGAAGCTCGGTGCCGCCTTTACCCTCGACCGTCCCGAGGTGGTGGTCGAGCAGGTGTCGAATGACGGCACCCGCAAATGGCTGCTGCGCCTGCCGCCCGACATCGCCGGCGACAAGCCGCACGATGTCGAGATGGTCTACATCCCCGAGAGCGACCGCGGCACGCTGTGCGTCTCCAGCCAAGTCGGTTGCACGCTCAACTGCTCGTTCTGTCATACCGGCACGCAGCGCCTCGTGCGCAACCTCACGGCGGCCGAGATCGTCGCGCAGGTGATGGTGGCGCGCGACCGGCTGGGCGATTATCCCGGCCGCGACCGCGCCACCGGTCCCGGCCTGCCGACCGAGGGCGACCGGCTGGTGACCAATATCGTGTTCATGGGCATGGGCGAGCCGCTCTATGCCTATGACTCGGTGGCAAAGGCGATCGAGGTGCTGGCCGATGGCGAGGGGCTCGGCATCGGCAAGCGGCGCATCACCGTGTCCACCTCGGGCGTGGTGCCGGAAATCGAGAAGCTGGGCCGCGAGGTCGGGCCGATGCTCGCCATCTCGCTGCACGCGGTGCGCGACGAACTGCGCGACGTGCTGGTGCCGATCAACAAGAAGTACCCGCTGAAGGATCTGCTGGAGGCGTGCCGCACCTATCCGGCGGCGTCCAACGCCAAGCGCATCACCTTCGAATATGTGATGCTCAAGGGCGTCAACGACAGCCCCGCCGACGCCAAGGCGCTGGTGCGGCTGCTGGCCGGCATTCCTGCCAAGATCAACCTCATCCCGTTCAACCCCTGGCCGGGCACGAAATACGAGTGCTCCGACTGGGAGACGATCGAGCAGTTCTCCGACATCGTCTTTCGCGCCGGCTACTCAAGCCCGGTGCGCACGCCGCGCGGGCGCGACATCCTCGCCGCCTGCGGCCAGCTGAAGAGCGAGACGGAAAAGCTCTCCGCCCGCGAGCGTCTCGCCCTGCGGGCGATGGCGGCGGCGGCGGAATAGTCATGGACCCGCTGCTCAGACTTCTGCTGCGCCTTCTCGTCGTGCCGCTCGGTGCCGTCGCGGGGATGATCGTTGCGCTCGCCATCATCCTCATTGGCTACTGGCAGCTTGGCGACCTGATCTCCGGAGCCAGCGAGATCGAGGCGGTGGCGCTGGCGGACGCACTGGTGACCGCCGCCTTCGCGCTGATCGCCATCGTCGTCGTGATGGGCGGCATCGCGTTGATCGGCGTGCTGTTCGCCGAGGCGTTCGCGGTACGCTCCTGGGTGTTCCATGTCGCCAATGGCGCGGTATCGGCGTGGATCGCGGCGCAGATTTTCCCGCCCTATCCAGATGCGCCCGTGCCGTTCAACGGCATGCTCTACATTCTCGGCGCCGGGCTGGCGGCCGGGCTCGTCTACTGGGCGGTGGCGGGATGGAGTGCCGGTTTCTGGAAGCCGCTGGGGCCGGAGCGGCCCGCCGCGCCGCTGCCGCCAGCCCCGCCCGCGCCGCCGGCGGCCGTCCCACCTGCGAGCTGACGGCGTCGCGCATACGTATGCGCATACTTGCACGCGCGCGCGCCATGCCTATAGTCCGCGCGCCCTGCCGGGCTCGATCTTCCTGCGGACTCTGACTCTCCGGAACGTGACATGGCGAACGATGTGAAGAAGGTGGTGCTCGCCTATTCGGGCGGTCTCGACACCTCGGTCATCCTCAAATGGCTGCAGACCACCTATGGCTGCGAGGTGGTGACCTTCACCGCCGATCTCGGCCAGGGCGAGGAGCTGGAGCCGGCGCGCAAGAAGGCCGAGCTGCTCGGCATCAAGCCCGAGAACATCTTCATCGAGGACGTGCGCGAGGAATTCGTTTCCGAGTACGTCTTCCCGATGTTCCGCGCCAATGCGCTGTATGAGGGGCTGTATTTGCTCGGCACCTCCATCGCCCGGCCGCTGATCTCCAAGAAGCAGATCGAGATCGCCCGCAAGGTCGGCGCCGACGCCGTGGCCCATGGCGCCACCGGCAAGGGCAACGACCAGGTGCGTTTCGAGCTGAGCTATTACGCGCTGGAGCCGGAGATCAAGGTGATCGCGCCGTGGCGCGAATGGGACCTGACCTCCCGCACCCGCCTGCTGGAATTCGCCGAGACCCACCAGATTCCGATCGCCAAGGACAAGCGCGGCGAGGCGCCGTTCTCGGTCGACGCCAACCTGCTGCACTCCTCCTCCGAGGGCAAGGTGCTGGAAGACCCGGCCGACGAGGCGCCGGAATATGTCTACCAGCGCACCATCTCGCCCGAGGCGGCGCCGGACAAGGCGACCTACATCACGGTGGGCTTCGAGAAGGGCGACGCGGTCTCGATCGACGGCGAAAAGCTCTCGCCCGCCACGCTGCTGACCCGGCTGAACGAACTCGGCAAGGCCAATGGCATCGGCCGGCTGGACCTCGTCGAGAACCGCTTCGTCGGCATGAAGTCGCGCGGTGTCTACGAGACCCCCGGCGGCACGATCCTCCTGCAGGCGCATCGCGGCATCGAGAGCATCACGCTCGACCGCGGCGCGGCGCATCTCAAGGACGACATCATGCCCCGCTATGCGGAGCTGATCTATTACGGCTTCTGGTTCTCGCCCGAGCGCGAGATGCTGCAGGCGCTGATCGACAAGAGCCAGGAATTCGTCACCGGCGAGGTGCGGCTCAAGCTCTACAAGGGCAATGTCGAGGTGGTGGGACGCTCCTCGCCCTACTCGCTCTACAATCAGGACCTCGTGACCTTCGAGGAAGGCGCGGTGGCCTATGACCACCGCGACGCCGCCGGCTTCATCAAGCTGAACGCGCTACGCCTGCGCACGCTTGCCAACCGCGACCGCAAGGTCCGGGGCTGAGGCGCCCGCGCAACCCACCTCATCCCCGGGCTTGACCCGGGGATCCAGAGTTTTCCGGCGCGCACCGTCCGCTGGGTGCCCGGGTCGAGCCCCGGGCATGAGGGGGTGGGGGAAGACGTCCTCAGATCGCCTGGCCGCCCGACACCTCGATGCGCTGGGCGGTGACCCAGCGATTGTCGGGCGACAAGAGGCTCGCCACCATCGGGCCGATATCATCCGGCACGCCGACACGGCCGAGCGCGGTGATGTTGGCGAGCTGCTTGTTGATGTCGGCATTGTCGCGCACCGCGCCCCCGCCGAAGTCGGTCTCGATGGCCCCCGGCGCCACCGTGTTGACGGCGATGCCGCGCGGGCCGAGTTCCTTCGCCATGTAGTGGGTCAACACTTCCACCGCGCCCTTCATCGCCGCATAGGCGGCGTAGCCGGGATAGGCGAAGCGGGTGAGGCCGGAGGAGAAGTTGACGATGCGCCCGCCATCCGCGATCAGCGGCAGCAGCGTCTGGGTGAGGAAGAACACGCCCTTCACATGCACGTCGACCAGCCGGTCGAACTGCGCTTCGGTGGTGTCGGCGATCAGGCCGTGGTCGCCATGGCCGGCATTGTTGACGAGATGGTCGATGCTGTCGCGACCCCAGACCTCGCGCAGCGTGGCGCGCAGCTTCTCGGCGAAGGCCGGGAAGTCGGCGATTTTGCCGGTGTCGAGCTGAAGGGCGACGGCCTTGCGGCCCAGTGCCTCGATCTCGCCAACCACGGCCTGCGCGTCCTCGACCCGGCTGTGATAGGTGAACACGACATCGCCACCGCGGCGGGCGACGCTGAGGGCGGTGTTGCGGCCGAGACCGCGGCTGCCGCCGGTGATGAGGGTGATGGTCGTCATGGTCCGTCTCCTGTCGTTTGGGTGAGCCGACTATGACGCGGGGCCGCCGTCGGCGGTTGCCGGATCGCCGCTGGTTCTTGCCTGATTCTCCGAAGGCGCTTTCCTTCTCGCCCGAGGGGGCTAGGATGGGGCCCATGACCACGCTGCTCGACATCATGGACCGGCACGGCCGGCTGCACGCCGACGCCAACGGGATCGCGACCACGTCCATCCCCGGCGTCATGTTCTTTCGCGTGACCTCGCCTTCCGGCGGCGCGCACGCCATCGCCCGGCCACTGGTCTGCCTCGTGGTGCAGGGCGCCAAGCAGGTGACGATGGGCGCGCGCGATTTCCAGCTGGGCGCCGGCGAGTCGCTGCTGATCACCGCCGACGTGCCGATCGTGAGCCATATTACCCGGGCGAGCCATGGCGCGCCCTATGTCTCGCTGGTGCTGGAACTCGACCTCGCGGTCATCGCCGAACTGGCGCGGGAGATGGGGCCGACCCTTGCCGCCGCCACCGATCCGGTGCGGGTGGACCCGACGGATGACGAGGTGGCGGGCGCGGCGCTGCGCCTGCTCCAGTTGCTCGATCGTCCCGCCGCGCTGCCGGTGCTGCAGGCGTCGCTGATCCGCGAAATGCATTACTGGCTGCTCGCCGGGCGGCACGGCGCCGCCATTCGCCGGCTGGGCTGGGTCGACAGCCACGCCCAGCGCATCGGCCGTGCGGTGGCGCTGCTGCGGGCCGAATTCGCCCGGCACATACCGGTGAGCCGGCTGGCGGCGGCGGCAGGGATGAGCCCTTCCACCTTCCACCAGCATTTCCGCAGCGTGACATCGCTGTCGCCGCTGCAATTCCAGAAGCAGCTGCGGCTGATCGAGGCGCGGCGCCTTATGGCGGCGGAGGGTGCGTCGGCCAGCACCGCCGCCTTCGCCGTCGGCTATGAGAGCGTGCCGCAGTTCACCCGCCAATATGGCCGCCTGTTCGGCGCGCCGCCGGTGCGCGACGTGAAGGCGGCGCGGGAGCAGGCACGCGCCGCCTGACAACCGCCGGCGACCTCAGTCGAGCGAGACCTTGCGGTTCTCGCCGAGATCGGTGGGTGAGCCGGAAAGGCGCGCGGTCACCATCTTGAACAGCACGCCGATGGAGGTGGACGGGCCGTCCCAGTATTCTGCCTGCTCGGGCAAGAAGCGCAGGACGCAGATGTTCGGGTCGGTCTTGCCCTGCGGCCAGAACGCCTTGTTCATGTCGCTCCACAGTTCGTCGATCTTGGCGCGGTCGTTGGAGACCTCCGCCTGGCCAGACACCGAGAGGTAGTTGTTGTCGCCGGGCTTGGCGAAGGTCAGCGCCGCCTGCGGGTCCCGCTCCAGTTCCTCGTCCTTGTGGCCGCGGCGGTCGGAAAGAAACCAGATGCAGCCTTCCTCGCGCGAGGGATGGGCGTCCATCGGGCGGGCGCGCAGCGTCTCGCCCTCGCGGGTAACGAGCATGCAGATGCGCATGTCTTCCATCATCTCCCAGACGCGGTCGATGGCTTCGGCGGTGGTCTTGTCGTCCATGTGAAGGTCTCCTCGGGTTCGAGGGGAGAACCCGGAGCCGCAGTGCTTGTTCCTCCGGCGACGCCGATGGCACGCGCGCATCCGTGCTCTTCCGCTGTCATGCGGCGGCGGTGTCGCTATGCTGGCGAATGCCACCGCAAGGAGAACCCCATGGCCTGGTCGCTCACCGTCGGATACGTCTATGGAACCGCGGTCCGCATCCACGTGACCTTCCTGCTGTTTCTCGCCTGGATCTGGGTCGCCTACTACCAGCGCGGCGGGGCCGGGGCGGCGTGGGACGGCGTCGCCTTTGTAGGCCTGCTGTTCCTGTGCGTGCTTCTGCACGAATTCGGGCACATCTTTGCGGCGCGGCGCTACGGGGTGAAGACGCCCGAGGTCACGCTCTGGCCGTTCGGCGGCATCGCCCGGCTGGAGCGCATTCCGGAAAAGCCGTCCGAGGAACTGGTGGTGGCGCTGGCCGGCCCGGCGGTGAACGTCGTCATCGCGGCGGTGCTGCTTCTCTTCCTCGGCGGCAATGTCGGGGTGGAGCACATCGAGAGCATCGAGAACCCGCAGGTGAGCCTGCTGGCCAAGCTCGCGGCGGCGAATGTCTTTCTCGTGGTGTTCAACCTCATTCCCGCCTTTCCCATGGATGGCGGGCGGGTGCTGCGGGCGTTGCTGGCGATGCGTATGAGCCACGCCCAGGCGACGCAGACAGCGGCCTCCATCGGGCAGGGCCTCGCCATCGGCCTCGGCGTGCTCGGCATCTTCGGCAACCCGATGCTGATCATCATCGCGGTGTTCGTTTTCCTCGCCGCCTCCGGCGAGGCCGGTCAGGTGCAGATGAAGCAGGTGGCGCAGGGGCTGCTGGTGGAGGATGCGATGATCACCCAGTTCGAGACGCTGGGCCCGACCGCCAGCGTGGGCGACGCGGCAGAGGCGCTGATCCGCACCACGCAGAAGGAATTCCCGATCGTCGACGGCGCGGTGCATCTGCGCGGTGTGCTCACCCGCGACGCGATGATCCACGCGCTTCAGGCGAAAGGCCCCGGTGCGCCGGTGCTGGAGGCGATGGCGGACGTGCCCACCGTCGGCACACGCACCCCGCTCGACCGGGCGCTGGCGCTGCTCACCCAGCGCGCCGCGCCGGTCGTCGGGGTGGTGGATGCGGGCGGGCGCCTCGTCGGCCTGCTCTCACCCGAGAATGTCGGCGAGATGATGATGCTGCGCGCCGCCCAGCCGGACGCGCGCTTCGGCCCGTGGGCAAGGCGCAGCCCGCCCACGCGACCGGCCGCCTGAGCCTCTCAGCCGGCTTCCTTGACGCCGGTGACGGCAGTGAAGGCCGGCGGATCGCTGGCGGGGAAGCTCTCTTCCAGCGCCTCATCGACCCCCGCCTCGGCGGCGGCACGCTCTCCCGGCGGGATCACCTGCGTGCCGCCGGGCACTCCGCCATCGGACGGCGGCACGTCGCCGGTGATGCCGCCGAGAGCGGGCGGGTCGCTGGCGGGGAAGGTGTCCTCCACGCTCTCGTCGATCTCGGCTTCGGTATATTCCGGGTCTCCCGGCTTGCGGCTGTCCTGAACCATGGCCCACTCCTGTGTCTGACAGCTTCAAGGTGGGGCCAGGCCGCCTTGCTTCAAGGGTTTTCGGGCGGGTGACACGGTGATCGCCGCGTGCGGAACCGCGCGGCGGCCGGGGCGTTGTCACCGACGTCGCGCCCGGTCTCAGCGCGCGCGGGTGCGGCGGCGTTCCCGACTTCCTGTCGCGCCGAGGAGTAGGTTCATGACCCCCGATCAGGAGCCCGTCCGGCTGCAATACTGGCCGCCCTCCCACACCGTCGATTCCCCCGAACAATGGCCGGATTCCTATGCCTTCGGCTCGGTGGAGGACGCGGTCGCCTTTGCCATGACCCAGTCGCCGGCCAACCGCGAGGTGGCGTGGCTGCGCACCGCCGAAGGCGAGATCCTGAAGCCGGCGCAGATCCGCCGGCTGTGGGAATTGCGGCGCGACCACTAGGCGCTTTTTCGCCCGCGAAGGCGCTGCCTTCGGCTTCCGGCGTTGATCTCGCGGGCTTTGTGAGTATAGTGCGCCGCAAAATTCACGCGGGTCCGAAGACTTCGGGCCCGCTTTTTGGTGTTTTCATATGAAGCTGCGCAACATCGCCATCATCGCCCACGTCGACCACGGCAAGACCACGCTGGTGGACGAACTGCTCAAGCAGTCCGGCTCCTACCGTGAGAACCAGCGCGTCGCCGAGCGTGTGATGGATTCGAACGACCTCGAAAAGGAGCGCGGCATCACCATCCTCGCCAAGGCCACTTCGGTGGTCTGGAAGGACACCCGGATCAACATCGTCGACACCCCCGGCCACGCCGATTTCGGCGGCGAGGTGGAGCGAATTCTCAACATGGTCGACGGCGCCATCGTGCTGGTCGACGCCGCCGAAGGCCCGATGCCGCAGACCAAATTCGTGGTCGGCAAGGCGCTGAAGGTCGGCCTGCGTCCCATCGTGGCGATCAACAAGGTCGACCGCTCGGACGCCCGCGCGCAGGAAGTCATCAACGAGGTGTTCGACCTATTCGCGGCACTCGACGCCAATGACGACCAGCTCGACTTCCCCATCCTCTACGGCTCGGGCCGCAATGGCTGGATGGCCCATTCGCCGGAAGGTCCGCAGGACGAGGGCATGGCCCCCCTGTTCGACCTCGTGCTCAAGCATGTGCCCGAGCCGACCGTCGATGACGGTCCGTTCCGCATGATCGGCACGCTGCTGGAAGCCAACCCCTTCCTCGGCCGCATGATCACCGGGCGCATCACCTCCGGCTCGATCAAGCCGAACCAGTCGATCAAGGTTCTGGCGCAGGACGGCTCGCTGGTCGAGCAGGGCCGCGTCTCCAAGATCCTCGCCTTCCGCGGCATCGAGCGCCAGCCGATCGAGGAAGGCGTGCAGGGCGACATCATCGCCATTGCCGGCCTTTCCAAGGGCACGGTCGCCGACACCTTCTGCGCGCTCGACGTGTCCGAGCCGCTCAAGGCCCAGCCGATTGATCCCCCGACCGTCACCATGTCGTTCATCGTCAACGATTCGCCGCTCGCCGGCACCGAGGGCGACAAGGTGACCAGCCGCGTCATCCGCGACCGCCTGCTGCGCGAGGCGGAAGGCAATGTGGCGCTGAAGATCGAAGAGTCCTCCGACAAGGATTCGTTCTTCGTTTCCGGTCGCGGCGAACTGCAGCTTTCGGTGCTGATCGAGACCATGCGCCGCGAAGGCTTCGAGATCGCCGTGTCCCGCCCGCGCGTGGTGTTCTCCAAGGACGAGGCGACCGGCGAGATTCTTGAGCCGATCGAGGAAGTGCTGATCGACGTCGACGAGGAATATTCCGGCGTCGTGGTCCAGAAGATGTCCGAGCGCCGGGCCGAGATGGTGGAGATGAAGCCCTCGGGCGGCAGCCGCCAGCGCCTGGTGTTCTACGCCCCCACCCGTGGCCTCATCGGCTACCAGGGCGAACTGATGACCGACACGCGCGGCACCGCCATCATGAACCGGCTGTTCCACGCCTATCAGCCGCATCGTGGCGAGATTCCCGGCCGCCGCAACGGCGTGCTGATCTCCAACGAGGCGGGCGAGGCGGTGGCCTATGCGCTGTGGAACCTCGAAGATCGCGGCCCGATGATGATCGAGCCCGGCTGGAAGGTCTATCAGGGCATGATCGTGGGCGAGCACAACCGCGAGAACGATCTGGAAGTGAACGTTCTCAAGGGCAAGAAGCTCACCAACATCCGCACCACCTCCAAGGACGAGGCGGTGCGCCTCACCCCGCCGATCCGCATGACGCTGGAGCGTTCGCTGGCCTGGATTCAGGACGACGAACTGGTCGAGGTGACGCCGAAGTCGATTCGCATCCGCAAGCGCTGGCTCGATCCGAACGAGCGCAAGCGCGAGGAGCGCCGCACGGAAGCCGAGGGCGTCTGACGCTCCGCGCCTCCCTTTCCGGTCCACGAAAAGGCCTGTCCGCGTGCGCGGGCAGGCCTTTTTCGATTCGCCCCAGCGTTGCCC
>JAEYTJ010000145.1 GCA_023434095.1 Pseudomonadota bacterium
CCAGCCCGAGGGCGAGGTGGCGCCGGCGGCCGACGCGGTCGTGCTGGCGCTCGGCGGCGCGAGCTGGCCGCGCCTCGGCAGCGATGGCGGCTGGGCGGAGATCCTGCGGGCGCAGGGCGTCGAGACCGCCCCGCTTCGCCCGGCCAATAGCGGGGCACGCATTGCCTGGTCGGACCCCTTCCGAACCCGCTTCGCAGGCGCCCCGCTCAAGCGGATTGCTCTCTGTCTCGGTACGATGCGGGTGCGCGGCGAGGCGATGATCGACGGCGCGGGGCTGGAGGGTGGGGCGGTCTATGCCCTCTCCGCCGCGCTTCGGGAGGCGCTCGACAGCGACGGCGCGGCCAACCTCCATATCGACCTGCGCCCGGACCTCAGCGAGCCGGCACTCGCCGCCCGGCTGGCCGCCGCCCGCAAGGGCGAATCCACGGCCAATCGCCTGCGCAAGGCCGCCGGCCTCTCGCCCGCCGCCGCCGGCCTGCTGCGCGAGGCGGGGCCGCTGCCGCCGGACCCGGAAGCGCTCGCGGCGCGGATCAAGGCGGTGCCGCTCGCCGTCACCGCCATGGCGGGTCTGGAGCGCGCCATTTCCACCGCCGGGGGCGTGACCCGCCCCATGGTGGACGACGCCCTGATGCTGCGCGCGCGGCCGGGCGTGTTCGTCGCCGGCGAGATGCTGGACTGGGAGGCGCCGACCGGCGGCTACCTCCTGCAGGCCTCGTTCGCCACCGGCCATGCCGCGGCGTGCGGCGTGCTCGCGCGGCTCGGCGGTGACCTCCCGGAACCGTGGAACGGCGGATGGGACGCGGGGGAGCCGGCGGGCCTCACCGAAGAGTGGTCGCGGGACGACGGCTGAGGGAGCGCGTGCCGTCGTCCCGCGTGGTTCACGAGACCTGCCGGGAAGTGGCCTCGCGAAATCGTTGCCGGCAACATCTAGGCCGCGTCATGTATTCGCGGCTCGTTTCCGGCGTTGGACAAGTGGATACGCTCGTTCTTTGTTGCCGACAACCATTATCTTCCGGCATTGTTACAGTTCTAAACTGATGAGCCCTGCCGTTGCTTGGAGCCGGCGCCTTTTCCCCGCGCCGCTTGCGCCGCGCGCGCTGCGGGCTTACCTGCTGCGGACGAAGGGGGCCGCGCGGGGCGGGTCAGAGGGAGTGACGATGGCACGTCTGTTCTTTCGCCGCGGCGCCAGCGCCGAAGCCGCGCCGGACGCCGCCCGCGAACTCGCGGCCCGGGCGCGGACGATACTCGGCGTCGACGACGAGACCACCATTTCGATCAGCGAGATCGCCTGCGGCGATCCGGCCTGCGGCGGTGCCGAGACGGTGGTGCTGGTGATGCGCCCCGGGCGTCGGACGGAGGCGGCGAAGCTCATGAAACCGCTCGCCACCGTCACCGACGCCGAATTGGCGGCGGCGTTGCAGCCCTTGTGTGACGCAACGTCATCCGCTGCGGGCGGATAGCAAGTATTTTGCCGGATAGACCTTACTGGCAGGCAGGTCTCGCCGTTTTCTGCAAAGTGAAAACGTTCTAATCTGCGGCCGAACACTTGCGAGCGATTTCGGCCGTGGCGTAGGAGTCTCCCGCTGAGCGCCCCTCGGGCGCGGGAGGAGACCAACCATGCGAGTCAGATCACTGTTCGCCGCGCCGCTCGTCGCGGCCATCGCGCTGGGGGCGGCCTTCGCCGCCGGTCCGGCCGCCGCCGACACCCCGGCGCCGAAGGTGCGCGACATCGTCGCCACCTATGCCGACATCGCCGAGGCGATGTACACGGACAGCCTGACCACCGCCAAGGCGCTGCAGGCGGCCGTCGACACCTTCATCGCCGCGCCGACTGAGGCCAATCTCGACGCCGCCAAGGCCGCCTGGAAGGCCGCCCGCGTGCCCTACCAGCAGACCGAGGGCTTCCGCTTCGGCAATCCCATCGTCGACGAATGGGAAGGCCGCGTGAACGCCTGGCCGCTGGACGAGGGGCTGATCGACTACGTCGACAAGGGCTATGGCGAGACTTCGGACGAGAACCCGCTCTACACCGCCAACGTGATCGCCAACACCAAGATCCGCGTCGGCAAGAAGACCATCGACGCCACCACCATCACGCCGAAGCTGCTCGACAGCCTGCAGGAGGCCGGCGGCGTCGAATCCAACGTCGCCATCGGCTACCACGCCGTCGAGTTCCTGCTCTGGGGTCAAGACCTCAACGGCACCGGTCCCGGCGCCGGCAAGCGTCCCGCTACCGATTACGACACCAAGAACTGCACCAACGGCCATTGCGAGCGCCGCGCCGCCTATCTCAAGGCCGCCACCGATCTTCTGGTGACCGATCTCGCGGACATGGCGAAGTGGTGGGGCAAGAAGGGCAAGGCCCGCGCCGCCGTGGTGAAGCAGAAGGACAAGGCCGCGCTCGGCACCATCCTCACCGGCCTCGGCTCGCTCTCCTATGGCGAGCTGGCGGGCGAGCGCATGAAGCTCGGCCTCATCCTGCACGACCCGGAAGAGGAGCATGACTGCTTCTCCGACAACACCCACAACTCGCACTACTATGACGAGGTCGGCATCGCCTCGATCTACCGGGCCAAGTACACCCGCGTCGACGGTTCCGTCGTCGAAGGCGCGTCGGTCGCCGCTTATGCGGCCGCCAAGGCACCGAAGGCCGCCGAAGAGGCCGAGGCCAAGATCGACGCCGCGCTCGCCGCGCTCAAGGCGATCAAGGACGAGGCCGACAGCGGCAAGCAGGCCTATGACCAGATGATCGGCGAGGGCAATGCCGAGGGCAATGCGCTGGTGCAGAAGGGCGTCGATTCCCTCGTGGCCCAGACCCGCGCCATCGAGGGCGTGGTCGGCGCGCTCAAGCTGAAGATCAAGGTCGAGGGTTCCGACAGCCT
>JAEYTJ010000324.1 GCA_023434095.1 Pseudomonadota bacterium
GCCCAACGGCCAGCCCGGCCCCTCGCTCTACTGCGCGGTGATCGTCAAGCGCGTGGACGAGCAGACCCGCTCCAAGACCTCGATCAACGACCTGCTGCGCGACTGAGCGCCGCCGCCGGAAGCGGCACGGCGACGGTCGCGCCCGGGCCACCCTCCTTCGAGGCCCGGCTGCGCCGGGCACCTCAGGATGACGTTGCATGGGCGGGGCGCGCGCGACAGGCCCGCCGTGCCTGCGCGTTCAGGCAACCTCCGTCATGCTGAAGGGCCACCCGCCGGGCGGCCTCGACGCACGCAGGTTTTCGTGCGGCATACGCCCTTGACCGTCATCCCGGCCGAAGCGTAGCGAAGAGCGGGATCGCTCGCGCCAGCCGGGCATGACGTCGGCACGCGATCCCGGAGCGGCCTGCGGCCGTCCGGGATGACGAGGAGAGGAACACGCATGACCGCCATCGCCCCCTCCCTGCCTCCCGCCGATCCCGTCGAAATCCTGCGCGCGCTCATCCGCTGCCCCTCGGTGACGCCGGCGGAAGGCGGGGCGCTGGCCTATCTCGACGCGCTGCTCTCCAATGCCGGCTTTGCCACCCACCGGGTGACGCTGACCGGCCCGGACACGCCGGATGTGGAAAACCTCTACGCCCGCTTCGGCACGCGCGGCCCCAATCTCTGCTTCGCCGGCCACACCGACGTGGTGCCGCCGGGCGATGCCGCGCAATGGCGCTTTCCGCCCTTCGAGGGCGCGGTGCATGACGGGATCATCTACGGGCGCGGCGCCGTCGACATGAAGGGGGGCGTCGCCGCCTTCATCGCCGCCGGGCTCGATTTCGCGGCCGCCCACGGCCACGACCCGGACCATGCGGAACTGCCGGGCTCCCTCTCCTTCCTGCTCACCGGCGACGAGGAAGGCCCGGCGATCAACGGCACGGAGAAGCTGCTGCGCTGGCTGGCCGACCGTGACGAGCGCATCGACCATTGCGTGCTCGGCGAGCCCACCTCGCGCGCGGCGCTGGGCGACATGGTGAAGATCGGCCGGCGCGGCTCGCTTTCCGCCACCCTCACCGTGCTCGGCAAACAGGGGCATGTCGGCTACCCCCATCTCGCGGAAAACCCGATCCCCGGCATGGTGACGCTGCTCGCCGCCCTGAAGGCCGAGCCGCTCGACGGCGGCAATGCCCATTTCCAGGCCTCGAACCTTGAAATCGTCTCGGTCGATGTCGGCAACCCCGCCTTCAACGTCATTCCGGCCGAGGCGCGGGCCCGCTTCAACATCCGCTTCAACGATCTGTGGACGCCGGAGACGCTGGCCGCCGAGATCGGGCGCCGCCTGACCGGGGCGGCGGGCAACGAGGTGCGCTACGATCTCGCCTTCGAGCCGCGCTCCTCCGACAGCTTCCTCACCGCGCCCGGCGAATTCGTCGACCTGGTGGTGGAGGCTATCGCGCAGGCGACCGGCCGCCGGCCGGAGCTTTCCACGACGGGCGGCACCTCGGATGCGCGCTTCATCAAGGATTACTGTCCGGTGATCGAGTTCGGGCTGGTCGGCACCTCGATGCACGCGGTGGACGAGGCGGCGCCGGTTGCCGAGGTCGCGGCGCTTGCCCGGGTCTATGCGGACGTGATCGGGCGCTACTTCGCCGCGCGCGGGCGCTGAGGCCGGGCTACTTGCTGTTCAGCCCCGGCGCCAGCGCGTCCACCCGGCCCGTGCTGTTCACATCGGTGGAATAGAGGTCGGTCTGCACGCTGCCGCTGATTTTCACGCAGGTGGACGAGCCGGCGAGCCGGGTGAAGCCTGCCCCGTAGCTTGCGCAGGCGGGATCGGTCTTCTCGCTCGTCGCGTCGGGCTTGCGGCCGGGTGTCGTGCCCTGCGCACCCGCCGGCAGGCCGGCGAGGAGCGTCGCGCCGGCGAGCACCAGCACGCCGACGCCGACGCGCCCGGCGCGCAACCCGCAATTCCCCGTCCGGCCCATGGTCATCCCCGCGTCGTCGCCATCGCCGGGAACTTCCGACCCGAATGCGGCCCCAATCGGGCGCGGGCCTCCGGCGTCGCGTGAAACCGGCTAGGATGCGCGCGTATCCCCCGACGGAGAACCGTTCATGAGCGCTCCCATCCGCCCCGTGCTCGCCGCCAGCGCTGCCGTCTTCCGCGAGGGGCGGGTGCTGCTGGCAAGGCGCGGCCAGGCGCCCTCGCGCGGGCTGTGGACGCTGCCCGGCGGCCGCGTGGAGCCGGGCGAGACGCTGGCGGAGGCCACCGCGCGCGAGGTGATGGAGGAGGTGGGCGTGGCCTGCCACGTCCTCGGCGTCGCCGGCGCGCTCGACATCGTCCAGCGCGACGCCGAGGGCGCGCTCACGGCGCATTTCGTCGTGGTCAGCCATGCCGCGCGCTGGGTGGAGGGTGAGCCCGGCATCGGGCCGGAGGCGGCGGAGGTCGGCTGGTTCCTCCCTGCCGCCCTGCCGGCGGAGACCACCGAGGGGCTCGCCGGCATCGTCGAGGCGGCCTTCCTGATCGCGCAGGCCGACGCCCTGCCCGAGGCGCAATAGAGCCGTGCCGGCTCTTGACGCCTGCGCGGCGGCGGCGCACCACAGCGCCATGCGACGTCCCGCGCCCGGTCCCCTCCTGCTCGCCCTCCTGCTGGCGAGCCTCGTCTTCGCCCCGCGGCCCGCGGCGGCGCAGGCGACGCAGGGCGGCGCCCCGCCCTATGAGGCGGACCTCATGCACCTCGCCGAAATCCTCGGCGCCCTGCACTATCTGCGCCCCCTCTGCGGGGCGGTGGAGACGGCGCGCTGGCGCGACGAGATGCAGAGCCTGCTGGATGTGGAGGCGCCCGCGGGTGACCGGCGCGGCCAGCTCATCGGCGCCTTCAACACCGGCTATGAGAGCTATCGGCTGGTCTATCGCAGCTGCACGCCTTCGGCGGAGCTGGCGAGCCAGCGCTATCTCGAGACCGGCGCCAAGCTCGCCCGCGACGTGGCGACGCGCTACGGCAGCAACTGAGCGCGCAAGCGGCCTGCTCCGGACGATTATGTCACAGCTGTCGCATTTATGCCGCGGCAAATTAACCGTCCTTCAATTCTTGGGCGGACGCGCCGGCAGGCCATGCTAAGGTTCGGGCGTTGCGTGCCCCGCGGGGCGGAAGACCGGCACGCGGAGGATATGGTTTGTCTCAGCATCCCGAAACGCTCGACATCGACGACAAGGCCGACCAGGCCCATGAGGACGAGCGCCATGCCGCGCTCGCCTATCTCGATGAGGCGTGGAACGAGGCCGTCTATGACGGGCTCGACGAGGATTGCCTCGCCCAGGCGGCGCTGTTCACCGCCATCCGCTCCATGGTCGCGACCTATGGCGAGGAAGCCGCCGCCGGCTTCGCCGAGCGGCTGGCCGAGCGCATCCGCGCCGGCGAGTACACGATCCCCTATAATCGCCAGTAGGCCGCGCGGCTCTCAGCCGCGGCGCCGGACGAAGATCTCCAGCCCGTCGACAGCGGATTCCAGAAGCTCCCAGCCGCGCGCCGCGTAATAGGGCGCCAGCGCCGCCTCCGCCGCCAGATGGACCCGCTCATGGCCGGCGGCAAAGGCTGCCTCGGCGGCGTGGGCCATCAGCGCTGCGCCGATGCCCTGTCGGCGCGCCTCCAGTTCGACCCACAGCGCGGCCACCCACGGCGTCAGCAGCGGGCGCTCCTCGACATCGCTGGCGATCAGCGCGGCGCAGCCGAGAAACCGCTTGTCCCGATGCGCGATGAAGGTGGCCGGCAGGGCTTCCGTCCCGAAACTCTCGTCGAGCCGGGCGCGCAGATCCGCGAGCGGCACGCCCTTGTCCTCCCACCAGGCACGCCAGACGCGGTCGGCGGCGACGGCGGCGAAAGAGGGGGCCTCGCGCAGGTCCGAGAGGGTGAAGAGGTCTGTCATGCGGCCGAATGTCGAGAGGAGGGGGCGCAAACGCAAAAAGCGCGGCGACCGGTGTCACCGCGCTCGGAATGCGCTCGGGAAAGCCGCGCGGCCCTGAAGGCCGCGCCGTGTCGTCTCAGCGGGCGCCGGGAACGACCTTGGGCTTGGAGGGCAGCAGGCCTTCGCGCTGGGCGCGCTTGCGGGCCAGCTTGCGCGCGCGGCGGACGGCCTCGGCCTCCTCGCGGGCGCGCTTCTCGGACGGCTTCTCGTAGTGCCCGCGCAGCTTCATCTCGCGGAAAATGCCCTCGCGCTGCATCTTCTTCTTCAGCGCCTTCAGGGCCTGGTCGACGTTGTTGTCCCGAACGAGAACCTGCACGTGTCTTCCTCTTTCGTGCTTCGCGTGTCGCGCATCGTTGAATTCTGGCGATTGACGCGGGTGTTCCGGAGCCTCCGGGACGACGGGCAGCCAATCAGGGTGAGGGCACATAGCAGGAGTCCCCACGCTTGTCCACCGGGACGGAACGTGGGGCGTGACAAAGCCGCGCGACGCCGCGAAAAGCGCCGCTCAGACCCCGGCGATGGCGATCACCTCGGCCACCGCGGCCTTGCTGCGGAAGGCCAGCGCGGCCTGATATTCCGGCGAGTGGTAGCAGGCGAGCGCGGTGGCGAGGTCCTTGAACGCGACCAGCACATTGCGCGAACGGGCCGTGCCGTGCACCCCCTCGTGCCGGCCGCCGCGCACCACGAACCAGCCCTCATATTTGGCGATGGCGACGGCATCGGCCGCGACATAGGACTTGTAGGTCTCCATGTCGTGCACGTCGATCCGCATCACCCAGTAGCCTGTGCCGGCCCCGTCCGCCGGCCCCGCACGCGTTCCGGAAGCCGGCTGGTCGCCTTCATAGCCCTCGATGATGAGATGCTCGCCCTCCGCCGAGGCGACGCGGTGCGTATAGGCCGCCTGATATTCCGGCGAGTGGAAGCAGGCGAGCGCGGTCTCGTAATCCCTGAACTCCACCACGACATTGCGCGAGCGGGCGGTGCCCTCCAGAGCCTCGGGCGTGCCGCCGCGCACCAGGAATTGCCCGCCAAAGGCGGCGATGGCCGGCTCGGCCCCTTGCAGATAGGGCTTGTACCCGTCCGTGTCGTGCACATCGAGGCGGCTGATCCAGTAGCCCTTGGCCATGGTGTCGGTCCTTCTGCGTCGGTTCAGGAAAGCGCGCGGGCGATCGCGGCCTGCACCGCGCGGGCGGCGGCGGCGGGATCGGGCGAGGCGACGATGGGGCGCCCGACCACGAGATGGTCGGCTCCGGCGCGGATGGCGGCGAAGGGGGTGGCGATGCGCTTCTGGTCGCCGATATCGCTGCCGTCCGGGCGCACGCCGGGCGTGACGATGGCGCCTTTGGCGCCCAGCGCGGCGCGCACGGAAGCCGCATCGGTCGGGGCGCAGACGATGCCGTCGACGCCGATCTCGCGCGCCTGCGCCACCCGCCGGGCCACGGTCTCGGCGACGCCCGCGCCATAACCGGCCTCGTCGAGGTCGGCTTCGTCATAGGAGGTGAGCACGGTGACGGCGAGGATGCGCAGCGGGCTGGCGCCCTTGCCTTCCATCGCCGCGCGCATGGTCTGGGGGTAGGCGTGCACGGTGGCGAAGCTGGCGCCGAGCGCGGCGAGGCTGGCGACGCCGCGCGCCACCGTGTTGCCGATGTCGTGCAGCTTGAAGTCGATGAACACCTTGCGCCCGTCCGCGATCAGCTCGCGCGCGAGGCCGAGGCCGCCGGCGAAGCCCAGCTCATAGCCGATCTTGTAGAAGCTCACGCTGTCGCCGAGGCGGGAGACGACGCTTTCCGCCGCACCGACCGAGGGCAGGTCGAGCGCGACGATGAGCCGGTCGCGCGGATCGGAAACGGGGGCGTGCATGAAGATGGTCTCCGCGCTCGCGCCCTCCAACCGGAAGACGCCGTCTCGTTCAGGCGCGCAGACCCGCCCGCAGCGCCGCCTGCTCGATAAGCGCTGTCATCACCGCGCGCAACCTTTCGCGCGCCTTCTCGTCGGTGAAGTCGCCCTGCGCGTCGAAGGCATGGGAGGCGCCCGCCACCATCACCTGCTCGGCGAGTACGAGGCAGCCGAGGCCGAGGGCGAGCGTCTGGCGCAGCATCATGGAGGCGCGGTAGCCCCCGAGACCGCCCGGCGAGGAGGAGCCGATGGCGTAGACCGGTCCCTTGAAGGCGTCGCCTTCGCCCCCGCGCACCCGGCTCGTCCAGTCGATGGCGTTCTTGAGGAGGGGCGGCAGGCCGGCATTGTATTCCGGCGTGGCGATGAACACGCCGTCGGCGCGCGCGAGCTGGTCGCGCAGCTGCCTGGCGGCGTCGGGAACGCCCTCGGCCGCTTCGAGATCGCCGTCATAGATCGGCATGGGATAGTCGGCGAGCGAGAGCAGCACCGGCTCGCATTCCATCAGCGCCAGTTCCCTCGCCGCGAGCGCGGCGAGGCTGGCGGAGAAGGAGCCGGTGCGGGTGGAGCCGGCAAGGGTGACGATACGCGGCGGGCGCATGAAGACCTCCTGCGATGGGCCGGTGCTTCCGGCCTCACGCCCCGACGGCGGTCAGCTCCGGCACGGCGGCGTGATGCCGCGTGGAACGATACACCCACACCCGCGCCGGCGGCAGGTTGGCCCAGATGCGCTGGCTGACATGGGCGTCGAAACGTTCCGGCGCCAGCGGCACCGGTGAGACGACGGCATAGGTGAACTGGATGAAGGGCGCGCGGGGCGCGCAGAGGCCGAAGGCCTGGTTGAGCAGCCCGTAGCGCTCCGGCGCCGGACGGGTGAACAGCGGCAGGCTCGACACCACGGCCGCCGAGGGGCGGTCGACATGGCCTTCCAAGGTGCGCGCCATGTTGTAGGCGTCGCCCTGAATGACGGTGGCGGCCGGGAAGCGCAGGCGCAGCAGCTTGCAGAATTCGGGATTGTATTCGATCAGCACCAGCCGCTCCGGCGCGACGCCGCGGGCGATCAGCGCCGCCGTCACCGGGCCGGTGCCGGGGCCGAGCTCGATCACCGGGCCGTCCTGCGCCGGGTCGACAAAGCTCGCCATGGTCCGGGCCAGAGCGCGGCCCGAGGGCGACACCGCGCCGGTGCGCAGCGGGTTCTGCAGCCAGGACTGGAGGAAGCGGACTTCGTCGGGGCGTTCTTTCGGCGAGGGGCAGGCAGAACGATGGAGCATGCGACTTCGATTCCGGTAAGCCGTGGCGGGAAGGCGCGGCACGCAGGTGGCGAGCGGGGCGACAGGAGACCGAGGCCGACACTAGAGGCCGCAAGCCCTCCTGTTAAGGCCCCGCGATGACGCGCCGATTACGTTTTGCCGCTTAATCGGCGTCGCCGGCGAAGAAATCCTTCACCTTGGCAAAGAAGCCGCTGGATTCGGGGTGCGTGTCCTTGGAACATTCAGCATCGAATTCGGCCAGAAGTTCACGCTGACGTCGCGTCAGATTCTGCGGCGTTTCGACGACGACCTGCACATACATGTCGCCGCGCGTGCGGCTGCGCAGCACCGGCATGCCCTTGCCGGACAGGCGGAAGCGCTTGCCGGACTGGGTGCCCTCGGGAATCTTCACCTTGGTGGTCTCGCCGTCGATGGTCGGCACCTCGCAGGTGCCGCCCAGCGCGGCGGTGACCATGGAGATCGGCGCGCGGCAGAACAGGTCGGCGCCGTCGCGCTGGAAGAAGTCGTGCGGGGCGAGCGAGAGGAAGATGTAGAGGTCGCCCGGCGGGCCGCCGCGCACCCCGGCCTCTCCCTCATTGCCGAGGCGGATGCGGGTGCCGTCCTCGACCCCGGCCGGGATCGCCACTTCCAGCGTGCGCTCCTTGGTGGTGCGCCCGGCGCCGGCGCAGGCCGGGCAGGGATCCTCGATCACCTGGCCGCGGCCCTGGCAGGTCGGGCAGGTGCGCTCCAGCGTGAAGAAGCCCTGCGCCTGGCGGATGCGCCCGGAGCCGGAGCAGGTGCGGCAGGTGGTGGGCTGGGTGCCGGGCTTGGCGCCGGTGCCCGAGCAGGTCTCGCAGGTGATGGAGGTCGGCAGGCGGATGGTGGCATCCTTGCCGGCAAACGCCTCCTCCAGCGTGATTTCCATGTTGTAGCGCAGGTCCGCGCCGCGCTCGCGCCCGCCGCGTCCCCCGCCGGCACCACCGCGGCCACGGCCGCCGGACATGCCGAACAGGTCGTCGAAGATGTCGGAGAAGGTCGAGGCGAAGTCGGAGCCGAAGCCCGGCCCGCCGCCGCCCATGCCGCCGTCGAAGGCGGCGTGGCCGAAGCGGTCATAGGCGGCGCGCTTTTGCGGGTCCTTGAGGACGTCGTAGGCCTCGCTGATCTCCTTGAAGCGCAGCTCGGCGTCGTCATTGCCGGGGTTTTTGTCCGGGTGCCACTTCATGGCGAGCTTGCGGTAGGAGCTTTTCAGCTCCCCGTCGCTGCAGGTGCGGGTGACTTCGAGGAGTTCGTAATAGTCGCGTTTGGACATGGGTCGCTGTGCCGTCGCATCCTTGGCCGCCGCCGGCGCGTCCCGCGGCGGGCGGTTCCGGCCGCCATGCAGGAACCCTGCCGGAGGACGCCCCGACCGTGATCCGGCGAGCCGGGCGTGTCGCCGACCGTGGCGGCTGCGGCGCGGGCCGGGCGGCCACGGAAAGAAATCCGCCCCCGAACGAACGTCCGGGGGCGGCGCTCAGAGAGGGATCAGGCCGACTTCTTCTTGTCGTCGTCGACCTCGGTGAACTCGGCGTCCACCACGTCGTCCTTCGGCGCCTCGGCGGTGCCGGCATCGCCCTGCTGGGACGCGTACATGGCTTCGCCCAGCTTGAGGGAGGCCTGCGCCAGCGTGTTGGTCTTGGCGGCAATGGCCTCGCCGTCATCGCCTTCCATCGCCGATTTGAGATCGGCAAGCGCCGTCTCGATCGCCGCCTTCTCGGCCGGCCCGACCTTGTCGCCATACTCGGCCAGCGACTTCTCGGTCGAGTGGATCAGCGCCTCGGCGTGGTTCTTCGCCTCGACGGCGGCACGCCGCTTCTTGTCTTCCTCGGCATGCGCCTCGGCGTCCTTCACCATCTTGTCGATGTCGGAGTCCGAGAGGCCACCCGAGGCCTGGATGCGGATCTGCTGTTCCTTGCCGGTGCCCTTGTCCTTGGCCGAGACATTGACCAGGCCGTTGGCATCGATGTCGAAGGCGACTTCCACCTGCGGCACGCCGCGCGGCGCGGGAGGAATGCCGACGAGGTCGAACTGGCCGAGCAGCTTGTTGTCCGCCGCCATTTCGCGCTCGCCCTGGAAGACGCGGATGGTAACCGCGGTCTGGCCGTCCTCGGCGGTGGAGAAGACCTGGCTCTTCTTCGTCGGGATGGTGGTGTTGCGGTCGATGAGACGCGTGAACACGCCGCCCAGCGTCTCGATGCCGAGCGAGAGCGGGGTCACGTCGAGCAGCAGCACGTCCTTCACGTCGCCGGCAAGCACGCCCGCCTGGATCGCGGCACCGACGGCGACCACCTCATCCGGGTTGACGCCCTTGTGGGGCTCCTTGCCGAAGAACTGCTTCACCACTTCCTGCACCTTGGGCATGCGGGTCATGCCGCCGACGAGCACGACCTCGTCGATCTGCCCGGCGGTGAGGCCGGCATCCTTGAGCGCCTTCTTGCAGGGCTCCATGGTGCGCTGGATCAGGTCGTCCACCAGCGCCTCGAACTTGGCGCGGGTGAGCTTCATGGTCAGATGCTTCGGGCCCGAGGCATCGGCGGTGATGAAGGGCAGGTTGATCTCGGTCTGGGTCGCGCTCGACAGCTCGATCTTCGCCTTTTCGGCGGCTTCCTTCAGCCGCTGCAGGGCGAGCTTGTCGTTGCGCAGGTCGATGCCCTGCTCCTTCTTGAACTCGTCGGCGAGGTAGTTGACGAGCCGCATGTCGAAGTCTTCGCCACCCAGGAAGGTGTCGCCATTGGTCGACTTCACCTCGAACACGCCGTCGCCGATCTCGAGGATCGAGACGTCGAAAGTGCCGCCGCCGAGGTCGTAGACCGCGATGGTGCCGGCCGACTTCTTGTCGAGGCCGTAGGCGAGGGCGGCCGCGGTGGGCTCGTTGATGATGCGCAGCACCTCGAGGCCGGCGATGCGGCCGGCATCCTTGGTGGCCTGGCGCTGGGCGTCGTTGAAATAGGCCGGGACGGTGATGACCGCCTTGTCGACCTTGGCGCCCAGATAGGCCTCGGCCGTCTCCTTCATCTTCTGCAGCGTGAAGGCGGAGATCTGCGAGGGCGAATACTTCTTCCCGTCCGACTCCAGCCACGCATCGCCATTGTCGGCGCGCACGATCTGGTAGGGGACGAGCTTCTTGTCCTTCTCGACCATCGGGTCTTCGTAGCGGCGGCCGATGAGGCGCTTCACCGCGAAGAAGGTGCGCTCGGGATTCGTCACCGCCTGGCGCTTGGCCGGCTGGCCGACGAGGCGCTCGCCATCCTCGGTGAAGGCGACGATGGACGGGGTGGTGCGCGCACCCTCCGCGTTCTCGATCACCTTCGGGGTCGAGCCTTCCATGACGGCGACGCAGCTATTTGTCGTGCCGAGATCGATGCCGATGACTTTAGACATGTGTTTCTCCTTCCGGCAGGCCGGCCGGACCTTCTTGAAGCACCCGGGGAGGAACGGACACCATGCCGTGCCCCCGGACCGGCCCCCAAACAATTGGGTACGACGCTATCCGCGCCGTTCGGGGCCGATATAGGGGGCGGCCGTTTCCGCCGCAAGAAGCAGCTTGCACGGAAAAGATGCGCCGCGCCAACGCCGCGCCCGGCATGGGGAGGGCGGGGCGGGGGCGGCCGTCAGGCGGCCGGCGTCACCGCCGCCTGGAAGCGCCCGGCGAGCGCCCGCAGCGCGGTCACCTGGTCGCCGAGTTCGCGCCAGTGGCGGGGGTTCAGTTCCAGTATGGCGAGGGCGCCGGCCGGCGGGCGCACCATCTGCACCACCGCGTCCCAGTCGATCCCGCCCCAGCCGATCGGCAGGTGCAGGTCGCCCTCGCCGAAGGCCACCGCCTCGGCCGGGTCGTAGAACCACAGGTCGCCCGGCCGGCGCTCATTCGGCCGGCCGAAGGAATCGTGCAGGTGGAAATGCGCGATGTGCGGCGCCAGCGCCGCCATCTCGGCGATCGGATCGAGCCGGGCATCGGTGCAGCGTATATAGGCGTGGCTGACATCGAGCGTCGCCTTCACGGCGGGATGGTCGATGGCGGCGAGTTCGCCCGCCAGCTTGGCCGGGGTCGCGGTCTCGCGGGCGTGGATGAAGCGGAAGATGTTCTCCACGCACAGCGTCACGCCACGTGCGTCCGCAAGTTCGCCTGCGCGGGCGAGCGCGTCGCGCTGACGGGAATAGGCAACCTCGATGTCGTCGTCGGGGTCGCGCACGAAGCCGGAATGGACGACGAGATGCTCGGCGCCGATGGCGGCGGCGATCTCGATATGGGCGGCCAGCACCTCTTCATGGCGCGGCAGGCGCTCCGGCACGTCCATCAGATTGACCGCCAGCGCGCCATGCACGCTGTAGCCGAGCCGCCGTCCCGCGAGCGCCCGCACCAGGTCCTTCAGCCGGTTGTCGAGCAGGCGTCCGTTCACCACGAGATGCCAGGCATAGACCGGCAGTTCCACGAGATCGGCGCCCAGCGCCTCCGCCTCGTCGAGCCCGGCCGCCACATCGTCGAATTCGGGGCTCCCCTCGCGAAGGGAGAAGCCGCAGGCGCGAATGGCGGGAACCGGGATGTGGAACTGCATCGTGTCGATCTTCCCCAAGGTCAGGCGTTAAGGAGTGTGACGGCCGGACGACATCGCCCGGCCCTTTTACGCCACATATATGGCACAGACGTTACGGCTCCGCCGAATCGTCTGGAGTTACGGTAGGTTAGGTGGTGCGGGCAAATCCTGCGCGCGTCACATTTTCGGCGTCATCCACCCCGCGACGGCGCCGTTCTTGTCGCAGACGATGGCGATGCGGCCGACCTCCGGCACGTCGAAGGGCGCGCGCAGCACGGTGCCACCGGCGGCCACGGCACGCGCGCAGCGCGCATCGACGTCGTCGACGCCGATATAGGGCAGCCAGTGTTCCGGGACGTCGTCGAATTCCGGGCCTTCCAGCGCGAAGATGCCGCCCACCTGCGCCTCGCCGAGGCGAATGATCCAGTAGTCCGGCCCGCCCTGCATCGGCATCGCCTCGAACGTCCAGCCCAGCGTGGCGGCATAGAACGCCTTGGCGGCGGGAATGTCGCGGCTGTTGAGTTCGTTCCAGATGAAGACGCCGTGCGGCGGCGTGCCCTGTGACGTCGGTTCCATTGCGCTTTCCCCCGCTTTGTTAACCTCGCGCACACCATAACCCGAAAAGCCATGTCGGGTTCACCACCCCCGGACGGCCGCGCCCGCCATGTTGACGCCGCGATGGCTTGCGATGAGCCGCGAACCCTTCTAGACCGATTTCAGGCGCCGCCTGCCGACGGTCCGCGACAACCCTCCGGAACATGCAGCTTTATCACCACCCCTTCTGCGCCCATTCGCGCCTCGTGCGTCTCGCCCTCAGCGAGATGGGAATCGAGCCGGAGCTGATCGAAGAAAGGGTGTGGGAGCGCCGTCCCGATTTCCTCATGCTCGATCCCGCCGGCGCCACCCCGGTGCTGGTGGAGGATGACGGCTTCGTGGTGCCGGGCATCGACCCCATCACCGAGTATCTCGACGAGACGCGGGGCAGCGCGCTGGGGGCCCGGCGCCTGCTGCCGGTGCATATCGGCGAGCGGGTCGAGGTGCGCCGGCTCTCCGCCTGGTTCAACCACAAATTCTTCGCCGAGGTGTCCGAACCTCTGGTGCGCGAGAAGGTGTACAAGCGCTACACCCCGCGCGAGCTCGGCGGCGGCCCGCCCGACATGGCCACCATCCGCGCCGCCCGGGCCAATATCCGCTATCATCTCCAGTATATCGGCTGGCTGCTGAAGGCGCGGAACTGGCTCGCCGGCGACCGCATGACCTATGCCGATCTCGCCGCCGCAGCCCATATTTCCAGCGTTGACTATCTCGGCGACGTGCCCTGGGACGAAGATGAGGGAGCGAAGATCTGGTACGCGCGCATCAAGTCGCGTCCGGCGTTCCGGCCCCTGCTCGCGCTGACCATGGCGGGCATGCCGCCGGCGCCGTGCTACGCGGATCTGGATTTCTGACGCCGGAAGCGGCGCGGGCCCATCTGTTCGCGCTCGCCCGCGCGGAAGGCTTCGACGCGATGGGGATCGCGGCCGCCGACGCCATTCCTGAGGCCGGGCCCCGCCTCCACCAATGGATCGCCGACGGTGCCCATGGCGACATGGCGTGGATGCCCGAGACCGCCGCGCGCCGCGCCGCGCCGGCCCATATGTGGCCGGAGGTCGCCTCGCTGCTGATGCTCGGGCTGAATTACGGGCCGGACGAGGACCCCCGCGCCGTCCTCGCCGCCCGCACGCGCGGGGCGATCTCGGTCTATGCCCGTGGCGACGACTATCACGAGCTGATCAAGGGCAAGCTCAAGCGCATCGCCTCGCGCTTCGTACCGCGGGCCGGGGCGCCCGGCACGGTTGCGGTCAAGGTGTTCGTCGACACCGCGCCGCTGATGGAAAAGCCGCTGGCGCAGGCGGCCGGGCTCGGCTGGCAGGGCAAGCACACCAATCTCGTCTCGCGCGACAAGGGCTCCTGGCTGTTCCTCGGCGCCATTGCCACCACTCTCGCGCTGCCGGCCGACGCGGCGGAGGTCGACCATTGCGGCTCCTGTCGCGCCTGCCTCGACGCCTGCCCGACGAACGCCTTTCCCGCCCCCTACCGGATCGATGCGCGCCGCTGCATCTCCTATCTCACCATCGAGCTGAAGGGCGCCATCCCGCGCGAGCTGCGCCCGCTGATCGGCAACCGCATATATGGCTGCGACGACTGTCTCGCCGCCTGCCCGTGGAACAAGTTCGCCGCGCTCGGCCGCGAGACACGCCTCGCCGCGCGGGTGGAGAACCGCGCCCCGGACCTCGCCGACCTCGCCCGGCTCGACGACGCCGCGTTCCGCGCCCGCTTCTCGAAAAGTCCGGTCAAGCGCATCGGCCGCGCCCGCTTCCTGCGCAACGTGCTTATCGCCATCGGCAATTCCGGCGTGCCCGGCCTCGCGCCGGAGGCGGAGCGACATCTCGGCGATGACGATCCCCTGGTGCGCGGCGCGGCGGTGTGGGCGCTCTCGCGGCTGCTGCCACGCGCCGAGGTCGCTGCCCTTTACGCCGCCCATGACAACGAGACCGATGCCGAGGTGCGCGCGGAATGGCGGCAGGTGATGACCGATTCGGCGGGAGAGCCCTCATGACCGGAACCCTGCTCTGCCTCGGCCACGGCTATTGCGCCCGGCGGTTCGTCGCCCTGCACGGCGCGGCCTTCGCCCGCCGCATCGGCACCAGCCGCACCGGCGAGCCGGTGCCGGGCATGGAGATGCTGCGCTTCGAGGGTGATGCCCCGCCGGCCCTGCTGGAGGCGGCCCGCGCGGCCGACGCCGTGCTCGTCTCCGCCGCGCCGGGCGAGGCGGGCGATCCCTTCCTCGGGCCGCTCGGGGCGGCCCTTGCGGAAGGGCAGGGACCGCTCGCCTATCTCTCGACCATCGGTGTCTATGGCGATTCCGGCGGCGCGTGGATCGACGAGCGCGCGCCCACCGCAGCCGCCGCGCCCCGGGCCCGGCGCCGCATCGAGGCGGAGGCCGGCTGGCAGGTGCTCGGCCGCCGCGCCGGGCGTCCCGTGGCGGTGCTGCGGCTCGGCGGCATTTACGGCCCCGGGCGCAACGCGCTGATCGACGTCGCGGACGGCAGCGCCCGCTGCATCGAGCGGGCGGGCCAGGTGTTCAACCGCATCCATGTCGACGACATCGCCGACGCCATTGGCGC
>JAEYTJ010000031.1 GCA_023434095.1 Pseudomonadota bacterium
CCGATCGACCAGAGGACGATGCCGGCGCCTTCGCCGAAAAGGGGGCGGGGAATGATAATGCCGCGATTGGAAATGAAGACTTCGCCGAACACGCTGATGCTGTTGCGCGGCCCGGGCATGGCGCTCAGCACCGCGAGATACCAGAACAGGATCTGGAACAGCGGCGGCAGGTTGCGCAGCACCTCGACATAGACGGTCGAAATCGTGCGCACCATGAAGTTCTTGGACAGGCGGCCAATGCCCACCAGGAAGCCGATAATGGTGGCGAGGAAGATGCCGACCACGGCAACCAGGATCGTGTTCAGCAGGCCGACGACGAAGGCGCGGCCGTAGGTCGAGGTTTCGGAATAGGGGATCAGCGTCTGGTTGATGCCGAAGCCGGCGGTGTTGTCGAGGAAACCGAAGCCAGTGGCGATCTTCTGCGCCGCCAGATTGTCGCGCGCGTTCTCGACAAAGCTCCAACCGAGAAAAATGACCACGATCAGGGCGATCAGCTGAAGGCCGATGCTCCGGACCTTCGGGTCGTTGATGAATGAACTCTTCTCGCGCCCGCCGACGGGCCCAGCCAAATCCGTCATAGTCCCCCTCGCCTCGCGTCGAGGCCCGTAAGATTCCGGCGCCGAACTTGTGCCAGCTTGCCGGAGCGGGGAGGCTCCCGCCGCGCGGGAGCCTCTGATCGTCGAAGCGTCAGCGGATCGGCGGGGCGTACTGGATGCCGCCCTTGTTCCACAGCGCATTGAGGCCGCGGCTCAGCTTCAGCGGCGTGTCGGGGCCGACGGTGCGGTCATACATCTCGGCGTAGTTGCCGACGTTCTTGATGATGAGATAGCCCCAGTCGTTGCCGATGCCCATGCCCTCGCCATACTTGCCTTCGGTACCGAGCAGACGCTTGACCTCAGGGTTGGTGGCGCTCTTCAGCTGCTCGTCCACGTTCTTGGAGTCGATGCCGAGTTCCTCGGCGTTCACCTGGGCGAACAGCACCCACTTCACGATGTCGAACCACTGGTCGTCGCCATGGGCGACCACCGGGCCGAGCGGCTCCTTGGAGATGATCTCGGGCAGCACCACATGGTCGTCCGGATTCGTCAGCTTGAGACGCTCGCCGGCGAGGCCCGAACGGTCGGTGGTCAGCACGTCGCAGCGGCCGGCATCATAGGCCTTGACCACTTCGTCGTTGGTGGCGAAGGCGATGACCTCGTAGGTCATGTTGTTGGCGCGGAAATAATCCGCGAGGTTCTGCTCGGTCGTGGTGCCCGTCTGGGTGCAGACCGAGGCGCCGGACAGTTCAAGCGCCGAATTCACCTTCTTGTCCTTGCGGATCATGAAGCCCTGGCCGTCATAATAGGTGACGCCGGTGAAGTTCAGGCCCAGCGAGGTATCGCGGGTGATGGTCCAGGTGGTGTTGCGCGACAGGATGTCGATGTCGCCGGACTGCAGCGCGGTGAAGCGGTCCTTGGCCGAGAGCGGGGTGAACTTCACCTTGGTGGCGTCGCCGAAGATGGCCGCCGCGACGGCACGGCAGAATTCCACGTCGAGGCCGCTCCACTCGCCCTTGTCGTTGGGGTTGGAGAAGCCGGGCAGGCCCTGGCTGACGCCGCACTGGACAAAGCCCTTCGACTTCACCTGCTCAAGCTTGGACGGCTTGGTCTGCGCCTGCGCAGCGACGGCCGAGAGGCCCATCACACCGGCAAGTGCGAGCGTGGGGAGGAGGCGTTTCATGGTGGCAGCCTTCTTCATTCGGATTGGAGCTGACGTATCCGCCGCGACGATGCGGGACGGAACGGGCGACAGAAAAGGCAATTCGCATGCCGCGAATGGCATCCGGCAACGTGTCATGCCTGCGTCCTTCGTCTTACAGCGCCCAGAAGACCCCCCTCGGGCACCGTCGCAGCGAACGCAGCGTCATCAGAGCGCCGCAATGGGGTCCGGTCAAGCGCTTGACGCCGCAACAACGCTCCCTTCCCTATGCGACCTTCGATAAACTGGCTTCAGCAGGCTACAACCATGGCGAACAAGACAAAAAGCACTCCTCCCGGGAATCTCTCCCTGGAGACCGAACTCGTTCTCGCCGGCCGCGACCCTTTTCGCCATGACGGCTTCGTGAACACCCCCATCGTCAGGGGATCGACCGTCCTCTCTCCCACCGTCGCCGATCTCGAAGGTCACACGGGCCGCTACAGCTATGGCCGGCGCGGCAACCCGACGGTCGAGAGCCTGGAAGTGGCCCTTGCTCGCCTTGAAGGCGGCGCGCGCGTCGTCCTGACGCCGTCCGGCCTGTCGGCGGTCAGTGTCGCCCTGCTCGCCGTCCTGAAAGCCGGTGATCACTTGCTTATGGTCGACAGCGCCTATCAGCCGACCCGGCGGCTCTGCGACGAGGTTCTGACCCGCTACGGCATCGAGACCACGTATTACGACCCGCTCATCAGTGGCGACATCGCCGGCCTCATCCGCCCGAATACCCGCGCCATCTTTCTCGAATCACCGGGCTCACAGTCCTTCGAAATTCAGGATGTCCCCGCGATTGTCGCCGCCGCATCCGTGCACGGCATCACCACGCTGATGGACAATACATGGGCAACGCCCCTGTTTTTCCGGCCGCACGACTTTGGCGTCGACATCTCGATCCAGGCTGGCACGAAATATCTCAGCGGCCATTCGGATCTCAATATCGGCACCATCTCCGCCAATGAGCGCACCTATCGCCGCGTCCTCCTCACCCATGGCGATCTCGGCATAACGGTCGCGCCGGAAGACGCCTTTCTCGCATCGCGCGGCTTGCGCACAATGGCGGTTCGGCTCGAGCGTCACCAGCAGTCCGCCCTCACCGTGGCGCGCTGGCTCTCCGAGAGGCCGGAGGTGCGGCAGGTGCTGCACCCCGCTCTCCCGGAGCATCCCGGACACGCTTTGTGGAAGCGCGATTTCAAGGGCGCATCGGGCCTCTTCAGCATTATCCTCGAACCGGTGCCGAAACCGGCCGCCGACGCCCTGCTCGACAGCCTCGCTTTGTTCGGCCTCGGCTACAGCTGGGGCGGCTTCGAGAGCCTCGCCATTCCGTTCGACTGCAGCGCCTATCGCTCCGCGACGCGCTGGAATCCGGGAGGCCCCGCCATCCGCCTGCAGATCGGCCTCGAAGACCCCGCCGATCTCATCGCCGATCTCGATACCGGCTTTGCGGCACTGGCAGCCGCGCGCTGACCCCCGTCACCCCGGGCGATAGGGCGCGAGCCGCACCTCCCGGAGCCCGTTATAATCGAAACCGCGAAGATCGGCCCCACGCTGGATGCGCAGGCCGATCGCCTCCGCCCGGCGGGCAAAGCGCGGCTCCTGCCGCCGCTCGACAAAGACCACCCTGCAGGTGCCCCCCGCCTTGAGAAAGTCGGCCGCCGCCGCCCCGTCGAGAAAGCGGGGCGCGTCAGGCATCAGCACCGCAAAGCTCGGTTCGTTGTAGCCGGCTATGCCCACCTCGATCGGACCAGCACCGGCCCCGCAGGGCTCGCGCGCCGCCGCCGCGACCACGCGTGGCGCCATCCAGAAGCTCTCGATGTTCGGCAGCACCAGCTGCATCACCCCGAAGCCGGACACCAGCATGCCGGCTATGGCAACGAGTGCCGCCTTCTCCACGCCGTAGTCTCGAACCGCCGACGCGGCGATCACGAGCGCGAAGAAACCCATCAGCAGGAATGGCCAGGCCAAGACGCTCGTCGTGCGATCGAACACCGCCATGCCCAGCAGCGCTCCCACCGCGATCACCGCACCGATGAGCGGCCACAGCCAGAGCACGCGCGTGAGCCGCGTGTTGCCGAGCGCCAGTGCGCCCCTCTCGACCGCCAGGGCGATGAGTATGGCGATAGCAGGCAGGGTCGGCGCCACATAGGCCGGCACTTTGGTGGGCAGGATTTCGAACAGAAGCCAGACCGGGACCACCCAGGCCAGCAGGAAGCGCACCGTGCCGATGCGCCGGGCCTTCCACAGAATGGGGAGGGCCAGCGGAGCCAGCGGAGCCGCCGGCCAGAACAATGCAAAGAACAGCAGGAGATAGACGCCGGGCAGGCCCGTGAACCCTTGATATTCGCGCGCCACCGGGCCGAGCAGCATGCGCGCGACGAATTCCGCCTGCGTCTCGGGAGGGCCGTAGCGGCGCAGCAGGAACCAGCCGACGACGACCAGCAGGAGAATGACCAGACCGGCATAAGACCGCGCACGCCGCAGGAAAAGCGCCGAACGGTCCACTGCGACCAGCGTCAGCAGCGGCAGGATCACATAGATCGGTGTCATTAGCCCCTTGGTGAAGAGGCCGAACGCCAGGGCCGCCCAGAACACGAGCGCGATGCGTGCCTCGTGCGGCGATTGCCGCCAGACGCCCTCGCCTGCGCTCTGACGCTCGGCGAGATAAAGGCGGCCCATCGCCCCTAGCATGGCCGCCACGGAGGCGACCAGAAACACCTCCGGCACGGCAAGGCGTCCCCCGACACCGAGCGCGACGCTGCTTGCCAGCAGGCTGGCCGCCAGCACCGCAGCACGGCGATGAGTGAAGGCCAGCGCCGCCCAGAAGGTCAGCAGAACGGCTCCAATGGCCGTGGCGAGTGACGGGATCCGATAGAGCCATACCTGCGTGGGCGCATCGGCCACGCCTACGAATTCGGCGGCTTTGACCACACCGGCCTGCATCCAGTGGAGACCCAAGGCCTGGGTGCGCTTCGGCTCCCAGCCGAGCCGGGTTTCGGTCAGCGCTCCGGTTTCCGCCATGTGGCGGCTGACGAGCGCATAGCGCGCACCGTCCCTGTCAACGGGCGGGATCGAGAAGAAGCCGGGCAGGAGCGCCACCAGGCACAGGCCGATCAGGAACAGGCAGGCCCGGCGGTCGGTGCGGCAGCACGCCTCGAAAAGCGCGACGATCCGATCCGGAAGGCGCGGACCGCGCTCGGAATAGAGCGGGGCGGAACGCGCCTTGCGGCCAGAAGCAAATGACTTCATCGAATGGAATCCCTCCCACCTCGATGAACCTTAGCAGACGGACGGGGCGCGCCGCATCCTGGTCCGTCATCCATCCACCTCCACGATGAGAGCCACCGGGGAGCGTGCGTCCGTGCGGAGCCCCTTCAGGCTGGCGCCCCCTCCCCGCCGACGCCGAGGGTCGCGCCCGCCAGTCCACCCGACTCCTCGATGAAGCGTGCGACCTCCGCGACACCGTCGCCCGCGCGCACGTTGGAGAAGACGACGGGGCGGCCGCCGCGCATGCGGCGCGAATCTCGGTCCATCACATCGAGGGAGGCCCCGACCAGCGGGGCAAGGTCCACCTTGTTGATGACGAGGAGATCGGAGCGGGTGATGCCAGGGCCGCCCTTGCGCGGAATCTTCTCCCCGGCGGAAACGTCGATCACGTAAATGGTGATATCCGCCAGTTCGGGCGAAAAGGTCGCCGCGAGGTTGTCGCCGCCTGATTCGATCAGGATGAGGTCGAGATGGGGGAAGCGCCCCCGCATTTCGGCGATGGCCGCGAGATTGGCCGAGGCATCCTCGCGGATCGCGGTGTGCGGGCAGCCTCCCGTCTCGACACCCATGATGCGCTCCGCCGGCAGGGCGCCGGCGCGGGTGAGGATTTCCGCGTCCTCCTTGGTGTAGATGTCGTTGGTGATGGCGGCGAGATCGTAGCGCTCGCGGAACATCCGGCACAGCGCCTCCATCAGCGCCGTCTTGCCCGAACCGACGGGGCCGCCAATGCCGACCCGCAGCGGCCCGCTCGTCTCGCTCGCCATGAAACTCTCCTCGCCTTCAGCTTCGAAACAGCCGCGTGTACTGCGTCTCGTGACGCATCGACGCGATGTCGGATTTCAACGCCGCCCCACCGAGCCGGTCGAGCGGAACGTCCTCCACCTGCGAGGCAACGTCACGCACGGTCTGCGTCGCGGCGGCCAGGGCTTTGTTGCCATCGGTCTGCCCAAGAGGCACGAGGCGTACGGCGGCGGAGATTAGGTTTGCCGCGACCGCGTTCAAGAAGGCAGACACCGTTGCCGCCAGCGGCAGGCCATGCGCCGCCGCGGCAATGCCGACGGCGGCGGGATAGGCAACGCGGCCACCCCAGATCACGGGCAGCCGTTCCAGCACCGGTGCCGGCCAGGCGGCACGGGTTGCGGCGACGAAGGCGTCGCCCTGATTCAGCGTCTCCATCTGCCGTTCGCGCGAAGGCGCGAAAGCAGCGGCGAGTTCCAGCACGTCGCGGAGCCGGGCATCGTCCGCCGCCTGCGTCGCCTCGAAGGCATGCGCTAGCAGCACCGCATCGGCGAACGGGCCGCCGTGGTGCAGTAGATCGTCGACCCAGCCGGTCAGTGAGGCGAGATCGGAAACCTCCCGGGTTTCCACCGCCCATTCGAGCCCGTGCGAATAGGCGAAGGCTCCGACGGGGTAGGCAGGCGAAAGCCAGACAAACAGCGCCAGCAGATCGGGCGAGACGCCGGTTCGCGCCGCAGACGCCTCGTTCATGACGACGCCCTAGTGCCCGTGCTTATGATCGTGGCCGTGTTCGTGCGCATGGTCGTGGGGGTGCTTATGGTCATGACCATGGTCGTGCCCGCAGCCGCAGCCCGCCCCGTGATCATGGGCGTGTTCATGCGCGTGCTGATGGTCATGGCTGTGTTCTTGTCCGTGGACATGCAGCACGTCACGCTCATGGGCCGCATGCGTGTGGCCGTGATGTTCGTGACCGTGATGTTCATGCCCAGAGTGCTCGTGACCGTGGTGAGCATGCTCATGGTGGCCGTGGTCGTGGTGATCATGGCCGCAGCCGCAGGCGTCGCCATGCGCGTGATCGTGGTGATGGTCGTGACCCTGCGCATGGTGGCCGTGCGCCTCGGCGGCCTCATAGGCGCCTCCCTCCGGCTCGAAGGCGGCCTCGACGATCGAGACGCTGGCGCCGAGGCCGCGCGCCATCTCCTCGAGCACGCTGTCGCGGGCGATGCGGATACGGTCGGCCAGAAGTTCCGCCGGCACATGCCGGTTGCCCAGATGCCAGGCGAGGCGCGCGAGGTGATGGGCATCCTGCGCGACGATCTCCGCCACCAGCTCTTCCGCGGCGACGACGGCGACCACGCGGTCGTCATCCAGCTTCAGCCCGTCGCCATCCTTCAGCCGCGTCGCCTCGGCAAGATCGAGCAGAAACGCCACGTCACCTTCGCCACGCATGGCGATACGGCGGCGGTAACGCCCGTCATGCGGCAGCACCACCCGGTCGGCGGCGGTAGCGGCATCCCAGCTGCCGGCGGGAAGCACAGTACGGGCACGGATCATGGGACAACTCCGGTGGGGGCGACGCGCGGTCTGGGCGTCCTCCCCCAAACCCTTAGAACAGGAAATAGCGCTGCGCCATGGGCAGCTCGGCGGCGGGCGCGCAGGTCAGCAGTTCGCCATCCGCCCGCACTTCATAGGTTTCCGGGTCGATCTCCAGATGCGGCGTCGCATGATTGTGAATCATCGATGCCTTGGAGAGGCCACCGCGCACATTCTCCACCGCCACCGTGCGCTTCTCCAGGCCCAGCTTGTGGGCGACGTTCAGCTCCATCGCCGCCTGTGAGACGAAGGTGAGCGAGGTCGCCGTGCGGGCCTTGCCATACGCGCCCCACATCGGACGGTAATGTACCGGCTGCGGCGTGGGGATCGAAGCATTCGGGTCGCCCATCACGGCCGCGACGATGGTGCCGCCCTTGATCACCATGTCCGGCGTGGTGCCGAAGAAGGCCGGCGACCAGACGACGAGATCCGCCAGCTTGCCGGTCTCCACCGAGCCGATATGGCGCGAAATGCCGTGGGCGATGGCGGGGTTGATCGTGTATTTGGCGATATAGCGCTTGGCGCGTTCGTTGTCGTTGCGCTCACTGTCGCCCGGCAGCAGGCCGCGCTGCAGCTTCATCTTGTGCGCGGTCTGCCAAGTACGGGTGATCACCTCGCCCAGCCTGCCCATGGCCTGACTGTCCGAACTGATCATGGAGATGGCGCCCAGATCGTGCAGGATATCCTCCGCCG
Organism: Pseudomonadota bacterium; assembly: GCA_023434095.1. Taxonomy (GTDB): domain Bacteria; phylum Pseudomonadota; class Alphaproteobacteria; order Rhizobiales; family Xanthobacteraceae; genus Ancylobacter. The sequence continues at coordinate 8,017 of JAEYTJ010000031.1, forward strand.
CGATGGTCTCCTTGCGGATGCGGCTCTCGGCGAAGGCGAGGTCTTCGGCGATCAGAGGGTCGAGATGGTGACACACCATCAGCATGTCGAGATGCTCATCGAGCGTGTTGATGGTGAAGGGCCGCGTCGGATTGGTCGATGACGGCAGAACGTTCGGCAGGCCGGCCACCTTCATGATGTCAGGGGCATGGCCGCCGCCGGCGCCTTCGGTGTGGAAGGCGTGGATAGTGCGCCCCTTGAAGGCGGCGATGGTGTCCTCGACGAAGCCGCTCTCATTGAGCGTGTCGGTGTGGATCATGACCTGGATGTCGTACTCATCCGCGACCGACAGGCAGTTGTCGATCGTCGCCGGCGTCGTGCCCCAGTCCTCATGCAGCTTCAGCGAACAGGCGCCGGCCTCGATCTGCTCGACAAGTGGGCCGGGCAGCGAGGCATTGCCCTTGCCGGACAGAGCGAGATTGACCGGGAAGCTGTCGAAGGCGCGCAGCATCATTTCGATATGCCACGGGCCGGGCGTGCAGGTGGTGGCATTCGTGCCCGCCGCCGGGCCGGTACCCCCGCCGAGCATGGTGGTGACGCCGCTCATCAGCGCGTGCTCGATCTGCTGCGGGCAGATGAAGTGGATGTGGCAATCAAACCCGCCGGCGGTGATGATCTTGCCCTCGCCTGCGATCACCTCGGTGGAGGCGCCGATGACGATGGTGACGCCGGGTTGGATGTCCGGGTTTCCGGCCTTGCCAATGCCGCAGATGCGGCCGTCGCGGATGCCGATATCGGCCTTGACGACGCCCCAATGGTCGAGGATCAGTGCATTGGTGATGACGGTGTCGACCGCCCCTTCCGCCCGCATCACCTGCGACTGGCCCATGCCGTCGCGAATGGTCTTGCCGCCGCCGAACTTCACCTCCTCGCCATAGACAGTGAGATCCTTCTCCACCTCGATGACGAGCGCGGTATCGGCGAGGCGCACCCGGTCGCCCGTGGTCGGGCCGAACATCTCGGCGTAGGAGGCGCGGGAAATCTTCAGGGACATGGCGAAATCCGTTTCGGCAATCAGGGAAAGCGCGGGGCGGCGAACGCGTCAGGCGAGGGTCACAACTTGCCCATCACGTCCTGGCGGAAGCCGTAGACTTCCCGTTTGCCGGCGAGCGCGACCAGCGTCACCTCGCGGCTCTGGCCCGGTTCGAAGCGCACCGCCGTACCGGAAGGGATGGCGAGCCGCATGCCGCGCGCCTTCTCCCGCTCGAAGGCCAGCGCCGGGTTGGTCTCGAAGAAATGGTAATGGCTGCCGACCTGGATCGGCCGGTCGCCCGTATTGGCGACGGTGACGGAGACGAAGTCGCGGCCCGCCAGCAGCTCGATCTCTCCCTCCTCCACAAGCATCTCGCCGGGCGCGCCGGCACCATGGCTGGAGGCGATCGGCTCATGCACGGTGACGAGCTTGGTGCCGTCGGGGAATGTCGCTTCGACCTGAATCTCGACGATCATCTCCGCCACACCGGGCATCACCTGCTCGGCGGTCAGCACCGTGGTGCCGAGCGTCATCAGTTCGGCCACGGTCTTGCCGTCGCGCGCGCCCTCCACCACCACGTCGGTGATGAGCGCCACCGCCTCGGGATGGTTCAGCTTCACGCCCCGCTCTAAGCGTCGGCGGGCCACCAGGGCCGCCATAGCGACGAGCAGCTTGTCCTTCTCGCGCGGGCTCAGGTTCATCGAGGCGTCTCCGGCTCTGCAAAGGCGATTGTCACGGCAAAAGTCCGCCTCACTTGCATCAGGAATGCCAGATGCGGGGAACGTCACCGACCCCCAGCACGCCGAGCACCCGGCGAATGGCGCTTTCCAGCGGCGCGCCGTCGCGGGCGAGCAGGCGCACGGCGAGCATGCCGTCCCACGCGCTGGCGCCCGCGTCGAGCCCTGCGGGCAGTTCGGCCGGCAGGAAATCGTCCTCCCCGCCAGCCAAGCCGAGGGCGCCGCGCACGGCATCGAGTCGCGCCTCTGCATCCGGCGCAACCAGCAGCAGGGTGGCGAAGGCGGCCCAGCCGCCGGCCGTGGCGCGGCGGTCCAGCGTGGCGGCGATGTCGCCTTGCAGCTGCAGCCCATCGGCATAGACCAGACGACCGCCGCGACGGATGCGCCAGCTATCTCGCAGGCTGCCATAGGAGAGACGCTCACCGCGCGCGGTACGGCCGAGGATAACCGGCTCGACCAGCAGAAGCCGCGCATCCGGCGCCACCTCGGCGGCGATGGAACGCTCCACCCGCGCGCCGTCGAAAACGATGGTCGCCTGCGGCAGCCAATGGAGGCTTCCGCCCGCCTCGGCCGTCAGCACAACCTCGATGCGCGAGGTCGCACCGTCGGAGCGGTAAATCTTCTCCGCCGCCTGCGTGGTGACCACAAATTGGGCATCGCGCCCGACATGCAGGCAGCTTTGCGAGGCATCGCCCCCGGCAAGGCCACCCCCGGTGTTGATCATCACCGCTTCCAGTGCCCGCCCCCGGCGACCGGAACGCGGAAAGCGCACCCGGGCGAACCCCTCCTCCTCGATGCGGCCGCGCACCGTGCGCCCATCCAGCGCCCGCGCTTCGACCAGTAACCGCCCCTGCCCTCGCCGCTCGACCGGGATGGTGGCGGCGGCGTCAGACGGCAATGCGGTTGCGAACATCGGGATCCTCAAGCGCGGCACCATCACCGGACATCACCACCGCGCCGCGCTCCATGACGATGAAATGGTCGGCCAATTCCTTGGCGAAGTCGAAATACTGTTCGACCAGTACGATCGCCATGTCGCCCTTTGAGCGCAGATAGCGGATGGCGTTGCCGATATCCTTGATGATCGAGGGCTGGATACCCTCGGTCGGCTCGTCCAGTACCAGCACCCTGGGACGCATGGTCAGCGCCCGGCCGATGGCGAGCTGCTGCTGCTGTCCGCCGGAGAGGTCGCCGCCGCGCCGTCGCATCATCGAATCCAGCACGGGGAACAGCGAGAACACGTCGTCGGGGATGAAGCGTTCAGCCCGCTTCAGCGGCGCGAAGCCGGTCTGCAAATTCTCCGCCACGGTGAGCAGGGGGAAGATCTCACGCCCCTGCGGCACGAAGGCGATGCCCCGCCGCGCCCGCTCGGACGGCGCCATAGTGGTGATGTCCTCGCCATCGAAGCGGATCGTCCCCTTGGCCACCGGCGCCTGGCCGACAATCGCCCGCATCAGACTGGTCTTTCCCACGCCGTTGCGCCCCAGCACGCAGGTGACCTTGC
>JAEYTJ010000034.1 GCA_023434095.1 Pseudomonadota bacterium
AGGCAACCGGCCCGCCGCCGACCTCGCCGATCTCGTCGCCAAGCTGGACGCGCCGCGCGCTATCTGGGTGATGCTGCCCGCCGGCGGGCCGACCGAGCGCACCATCGCCACCCTCGCCGGTCTGCTGGCGCCGGGCGATGCCATCAACGATGGCGGCAACACCTTCTACAAGGACGACATCCGCCGCGCGGCCGAGCTGGAGCCCAAGGGGCTGCATTATATCGACGTCGGCACGTCGGGCGGCGTCTGGGGCCTCGAGCGTGGCTACTGCATGATGATCGGCGGCCCGAAGGAGGCGGTGGACCGCCTCGACCCGATCTTTTCCGCCCTCGCCCCGGGCCTCGGCGACATTCCCCGCACGCCCGGCCGCGAGGACCGCGATTCGCGCGTGGAGCACGGCTACATGCATTGCGGCCCGGCCGGTTCCGGCCATTTCGTGAAGATGGTGCATAACGGCATCGAGTACGGGCTGATGCAGGCCTATGCCGAAGGCTTCGAGATCCTGAAGAAGAAGAATTCCACCGACCTGCCGGAGAATGAGCGCTTCACCCTCGACATGGCCGATGTCGCCGAGGTGTGGCGGCGCGGTTCCGTGGTCTCGTCCTGGCTGCTCGACCTCTCCGCCATCGCCCTGACCAAGGACGAGAGCCTGAGCGACTTCCCCGGCGAGGTCGCCGATTCCGGCGAGGGCCGCTGGACGGTGATGGCGGCGATCGAGGAGGCGGTTTCCGCCGAGGTGCTCTCCGCCGCCCTCTACACCCGCTTCCGCTCGCGCCAGGACCACACCTTCGGCGAGAAGCTGCTCTCCGCTAAGCGCTTCCAGTTCGGCGGCCATACCGAATTCAAGACCAAGTGAGCGGCGGATAGCGATCCATGGGAAGCGAGTCCGTCGTTCTCGGCCAGAAGGTGCTGGCGCCCGATGCGGCGCCGGCACCGGCCTCGACCTTCTTCATCTTCGGCGCCTCGGGCGACCTCACCAAGCGCCTGCTGCTGCCCTCGCTCTACAACCTCGCCCATGAGGGCGTGCTGGTCGACGACTTCGCCATTGTCGGCGTCGATCATGTCGAGCGCAGCGAGGAGGATTACCGCGCCTTCCTCACCGACGCGGTGCGGGAACTGCCGGGCTCGCTCGACACGGAGGGCGAGACCTGGTGCTGGCTGATCAGCCGCATCTTCTACGTCGCCGGCGATTTCGAGGATCCGGCGACCTATTCGCGCATCCGCGAGCGGCTGGACCAGCGCAAGGCGCAGACTGCCAACGCGGTGTTCTATCTCGCCGTGGCGCCGCGCTTCTTCGCCACCATCGCCGAGCAGCTCGGCGCCGCCGGCCTGCTGAAGGAGAGCGAGGACAGTTTCCGCCATGTGGTAGTGGAAAAGCCCTTCGGCTCCGACATGCCTTCGGCGAAGGCGCTGAACCGGCGGCTGCTGGCGGTCGCCGACGAGCGCCAAATCTACCGGATCGACCACTTCCTCGGCAAGGAAACGGTCCAGAACATGATGGCGCTGCGCTTCGGCAACGGCATTTTCGAGCCGATCTGGAGCAAGGAATATATCGACCATGTGCAGATCACCGCCGCCGAGACGGTGACGGTGGAGCAGCGCGGCGGCTTCTACGACGCTACCGGCGCGCTGCGCGACATGGTGCCGAACCACATGTTCCAGCTGCTCGCCATGACGGCGATGGAGCCACCCAACTCCTTCGACGCCGACGCGGTGCGCACCGAGAAGACCAAGGTCATCGAGGCCATCCGCCACATGCGCCCCAGCGAGGCGATCGGTGCGGCGGTGCGCGGCCAGTACCGCGCCGGCTTCGTCAATGGCGAGGCGGTGAAGGACTATCGCGACGAGAAGGACGTCGATCCCGACAGCCGCACCGAGACCTATGTGGCGCTCAAATGCTTCGTCGATTCCTGGCGCTGGAACGGCGTGCCCTTCTATGTGCGCACCGGCAAGGCGCTGGCGGTGCGACGGACCGAGATCGCCATCCAGTTCAAGCGGGCGCCGGGCGTGCTGTTCCGCCACCTGCCCACGGCGCTGAAGCCGAACCTGATGGTCATCCATGTCCAGCCGGACGAGGGCGTCTCGCTGCGCTTCGCCGCCAAGGTGCCCGGCCGCAAGGTCCGGCTCTCGGATGTCGAGATGAACTTCAAATATGCCGACTACTTCAAGGCCGCGCCCAGCACCGGCTACGAGACGCTGATCTATGACTGCCTGTGCGGCGACCCCACCCTGTTCCAGCGCGCCGACACCATCGAGGCGGGCTGGGAAGCGGTGGAGCCGATCCTGGAGGCGGTCAGCGGTGGGGAGAACGAGGTGCAGTTCTATTCCGCCGGCTCCAGCGGCCCGGCCATGTCGGACGTGATGCTGGCGCAGGACGGCTTCCAGTGGCTGCCGCTGGAGAGGGACCGCCCGCGATGAGCGCTTCATCCGAACCCGCCGCGGAGCGGGGCGGTGCCACCCGCGCGCCCGCCTCGCGCATCCGCCTCATGGTGTCGGACGTGGACGGCACGCTGGTGAACAAGGCCAAGGAGGTGACGCCGGCGACCATCGAGGCGGTGCGCCGCCTGCATGAGGCCGGCATCGCCTTCGCCGCCGTCTCCGCCCGTCCGCCGCGCGGCATGAAGCTGATGGTCGAGGCGCTGAGCGTCGACCTGTTCGGCGGCTTCAATGGCGGCTCCATCCTGCGCCGGGACTTCTCGGTCGTGGAGGAGCATTTCGTCTCCGCCGAGGCGGCCCGTGCCGGGATCGCGCTGATGCAGCCGCGCGGCGCCTCGGTGTGGGTGTTCGCCGACAATGAGTGGTTCGTCACCGACCCCGACAGCACCTATGTCGCCGGCGAGATCCGCACCGTGGCCTTCCCGCCGACGGTGGTGGAGGATTTCGGCGACCACCTCAGCCGCGCCGGCAAGATCGTGTTCTCCTCCACCGATTTCGACATGCTGGCGGCAAGCGAGCCGGAGCTGCAGGCGCTGGTGGGCGACGGCGCGACGGCGCGGCGCTCGCAGGCCAAATATCTCGATATGACGCCGCCCGGCACCGACAAGGGTTATGCGGCGCGCGCCTTCGCCCGGCATTACGGCGTGTCGATGGACGAGGTAGCGGTGATCGGCGACATGGCCAACGACCTGCCGATGTTCGCCGTCGGCGGCCTCGCCATCGCCATGGGCAATGGCGCGCCGGATGTGAAGGCGCAGGCGCATTTTGTCACCCTCACCAATGAGGAGGACGGCGTCGCCCACGCCATCGACCGATTCGTGCTGCCGCGGGCGCCCTGAAGTCCGCGGGAGGCGGCCGGGCGTTGTGCGCCCGGTCGTCGCCTGCCCCGCCCTCGCCGGGCATTTCCTCCGCCTCACGACATCGTTGCTTCCGGGAACTTCCCCGGCGGACAGCCGTCATCCCCACGTGCCGACAGGCGCAGCGGGGCCACCCAAGGCCGGCCGCGCGCCGCCCACAGGGAGATGACGATGCCGCTGCAGAAATTCGCCCTAGCCGACGCCGCGCTGGAGCGGACCCCCGGGACCGAGGCCGACATCTTCGTCGGCAATCTCGTCGACGAGCGCCAGGGCGGACCGATCACCATCGGCTATGGCCGCTACGCGCCGCACCAGACCCTGGCCGAAACCATGGCGGTGGACGATGTGATGATCGTTCTCTCCGGTCTGCTCTCGGTCGCGTCGGAGGGCGGCTCTGTCGAGGCCGGGCCGGGTGAGATCGTCCATATGCCCAAGGGCGAGAAGGTGACCATCCGCTCCCACGAGGAAGGCGCGGTGACCGCCTATGTCACCTATCCGCACTGGCGGCTGGCCCACGGCTGAGCCGAGGAGGCCGGTGGGGCACGTCAGAGGAAAAACAGCGCAGGCGGTCACCCCGGCTCAGCCATGAAATGGGGCTGCCGACAGCAACAGCGTCTACGGGCTCCGGCCGGGATATTTTCGCCGAGGTCGCTGAAACACCGGTGTGCTTGACGCGCCGCGGCTCTGGGAGCCCTGCGTGGCCGTCGGCCGACGTGTTTTCTTGAACGGGAGAGATTTGGTGGAGCCAGGCGGAATCGAACCGCCGACCTCTTGAATGCCAGTCAAGCGCTCTCCCAACTGAGCTATGGCCCCACCGGGGGTGCCGGATGCGTGGAGCGCCGGGGCGCCGCACCTTGGGTTCTCATCCGGACTTGCCGACCCGGATCACTCCGGGGCGGGACGCTCGTAAACCACAGGACGGATCGGACTGCAAGCCTCGATTTGAAATCGGGTGGTCCGTCCCCAGGGCTTTCCTTCTTCAGCTCTCTTCGTCGTCCTCGATGCCGTCGCCGATCAGATCGGTCACGTCATCGTCGCCGTCCTCGTCTTCTTCGAGGAAGGTGTCGTCATCGTCGCTGGCGACCTCGTCGTCGTCGATCTCAAGGTCGTCGTCGGTGGCCGCGGCCTTGGACGTGCCGGAGGCCTCCTCGTCGGCGTCCTCAAGCGAGACCAGCTCGACCTCGGCCGTCTCCTCCAGATCGGTATCGGCCGCCGCGGCGACAACGCGCGGGGCTTCCGCGCGGCCACGCGACACCGGAAGGGTGATCGGGACGATCTGGCCGGTATAGGGCGAGATCACCGGATCCTTGTTAAGGTCGTAGAACTTCCGCCCGGTGACAGGGCAGACGCGCTTGGTGCCTAATTCAGGTTTCACCACGGTTTCGGACCTCGGGTGGTGATGGAAAGGGTGCTCCCATTGAACCGGTGGCGGAGCGGTGTCAAGCCGCATCTGCAAGGCCCGTGGCGGCAGGCCGGCCCCCATGCTAGGAGGGGCCGCACATGAAGGCGCCGGATGAGGTCTCTCCCGGCGTTCCGCGTTACCGCTTCCGGCGGTGCGGTTCCCCGATCGATCGCAAGACAAGGCTTGAGTGATGAGCAGCACCGGTCACGCCACCCTTCCCGTTCCGGCCCTGGCCCACCGTTCCCCGGCGCTGAAGGGACGGGTGCGGGTGCCCGGCGACAAGTCCGTGTCGCACCGCTCGCTCATCTTCGGCGCGCTGACCCTCGGCGAGACGCGCATCTCCGGCTTGCTGGAGGGCGAGGACGTTCTCAACACCGCCAAGGCCTGCGCGGCGCTTGGCGCGGAGGTCGAGCGCGTGGGCGAGGGCGAATGGCGCGTGCATGGCGTCGGCGTCGGCGGGCTGCGCGCGCCTGAAGGCGTGCTGGACTTCGGCAATGCCGGCACCGGCTCGCGGCTGATGATGGGCGTGGTCGCCGGCAATCCCATCACCGCCACCTTCGACGGCGATGCGAGCCTGCGCCGCCGGCCGATGCGCCGCATTCTCGACCCGCTGGAGAAGATGGGCGTCGAAGTGGTGGACGCCGCCGAGGGCGGGCGTCTGCCGCTGACCCTCAAGGGTCCGCAGGAACTGGTGCCGATCACCTATGAAAGCCCGGTCGCCTCGGCGCAGATCAAATCCGCGATACTGCTCGCCGGCCTCGGCGCGCCGGGCGAGACGACGGTGATCGAGAAGGAGGCGAGCCGCGACCACACGGAACGCATGCTCACCCATTTCGGCGCCGAGGTGACGGTGGAACCCCATGGGGCGCACGGCCGCAAGGTGACGCTGAAGGGCCGGCCGGAGCTGAAGCCGGCACCGATCCACGTGCCCGCCGACCCCTCTTCCGCCGCCTTCCCGCTGGTGGCGGCGCTGATCGTGCCGGGCTCGGAGCTCGTCATCGAGGGGGTGATGACGAATCCGCTGCGCACCGGATTGTTCATCACGCTCAAGGAGATGGGCGCCGACATCGTGTTCGAGAACGAGCGCGTGGAAGGCGGCGAGAGCGTCGCCGACATCCGCGTGCGCGCCTCCGCCCTCACCGGCGTGAGCGTGCCGGCCGAGCGGGCGCCGTCGATGATCGATGAGTATCCGGTGCTGGCGGTTGCGGCTGCTTTCGCGACCGGTGAGACGCGGATGAACGGGCTTTCCGAGCTGCGGGTGAAGGAATCCGACCGGCTTGCCGCCGTCGCGGACGGGCTGGCGCAGGCCGGGGTCACCTACCGCATCGAGGGCGACGACCTCATCGTGACCGGCGCCGGGGCGGCGGCGGGGGGCGGCACCGTCGCCACCCATATGGATCACCGCATCGCCATGAGCTTCCTCGTCATGGGCCTAGCCACCGACAAGCCCTTGAAAGTGGACGATATTTCCTTCATCGCCACCTCCTTCCCGACCTTCCTGCCGCAGATGCGGGCGCTGGGGGCGGTGATCGAAAGCGAGGCGGCGGCGTGATCATCGCCATTGACGGGCCGGCCGCCTCGGGCAAGGGCACCATCGCCCGCCGCCTCGCCGCGCATTTCCGCCTGCCGCATCTCGACACCGGGCTGCTCTACCGCGCGGTGGGCGCCAAGGCCTTGGCGGAGCACGTCGATTTCGAGGACGCGGCGGCGCTTGCCCGCCTCGCCGGGGCGCTCGACCTCGCGGCGCTGGACCCGGAGGCGCTGAAATCCGGCGCTGTCGGGGAGGCCGCCTCGCGCGTCGCCGCGCTGCCGCAAGTGCGCGCCAAGCTGTTGAACGTGCAGCAGGATTTCGCCCGCCAGCCCGGCGGCGCGGTGCTGGACGGGCGCGACATCGGCACCGTCATCGCGCCGCAAGCGGAGGTGAAGATCTTCGTCACCGCGACGCCGGAAGCGCGGGCGGCGCGCCGCCTCCGGGAGCTGCTCCAGCGCGGCGAGGCCGTCACCTACGACCAGGTGCTGGCGGATATTCTCAAGCGCGATGAACGCGATAGCGGGCGCGCCAGCGCACCGCTCCTGCGCACCGCCGATGCCGAAATCCTCGACAACACCAACCTCGATGTCGCGCAGAGCTGGCAGGCGGCGCTTGCCCTCGTCGCCCGCCGGCATCCCCCGGAGGCACCGCGATGAGCGTGGGTAGTGAGAACGAGCGGGTGGACGATCAGGCCAGTGAGGCCGATGGGACCGACGCGGCCACCCCGGACGACCGCCTCGCCCGCGGCAAGGCCCGGCTCTCCGCCATCACCGGCCGCTCCGGCGAGGAGGTGATGGCGGCGCTTGGCGATGTGGCGCCGGATTTCGCCCGCTATATTTTCGAATTCGGCTATGGCGACGTTTATTCCCGCCCGGGGCTGGATCTGCGCGCCCGCATGCTCGCCACCGTCGCCGGGCTGGTCTGCCTCGGCCATGCCGAGCGGGAGCTGCGGGTGCATATCGGCTCGGCGCTGAATGTGGGGGCGACGCGGGAGGAGGTGGTGGAGGTCATCATGCAGATGGCGCTCTATGCCGGCTTCCCCGCCGCGCTCGACGCGCTTTTGATCGCCAAGGAGGTGTTCGCCGCGCGCGGCCTCGCCCCCGTGGCGCGCTAGGGCCATGCGCCGGCTGCTGGTCATCGGCATCGGCATGGGCGAGGCGGAAGGGCTCACCGGCCACGCCATGTCAGCCCTGGCCCGTGCCGATGTTTTTTTCCTGCTCGACAAGTCGGAGGGCGCGGGGGAGCTGGTGGCGGCGCGCGAAGCGCTGATCGCCCGCTTCGGCCGCCCCGGCCACCGCGTGGTGCGCGCCCCCAGCCCGCCGCGCCGCCCCGCCGCGCTGCAAGGCGCGCGGGAAAGCTATGAAGGCGCGGTGGCGGACTGGCACGGCGCCCGCGCCGCCCTGCTGGCCGGCCTCATCGCGGAGGAGCTGCCGCCGGAGGGCACCGGCGCGCTGCTCGTCTGGGGCGACCCGATGCTCTACGATTCCACCCTGCGGGTGCTGGCCATGGCGCGGGCGCAGGCGGATTTTTCCATCGAGGTCGTTCCCGGCCTCACCGCGCTGCAGGTGCTGTGCGCGGCGCATGCCATCCCGCTCAACGCCATCGGCGAGGAAGTGGCGCTCACCACCGGGCGCAATGTGGCGCAAGTGACGCCCGCTTCCCCCGCCTTCGCCGTGCTGCTGGACGATGGTTCCGGCCTTGCCGCGCTGGCGGCGCGGGGCTTTGACGGCGAGGTGTGGTGGGGCGCCAATCTCGGCACATCGGCGCAGGTGCTGCGTCACGGGCGGCTCGGCGATGTCGCAAGCGAGATTGCCGAGGTGAGGGCGCAAGTGAAGGCGGCGCGCGGATGGGTGATGGATGTGTGGCTGGCCGGGCGGGACGGGGAGAGCCGCGACCCGCAAGGCCTCGACGTGTAAAACCTCGACGGCCCGCCGATCCGGTCCATAATCGGGTGTCCGCCGGAGGAGAAACCCGATGCCGCCCGTTCCCGCGCCGTCCCCCGCCCATTCGCCTGCCCATTCCCCTGCCGCCGCGCCGGAGACCCGGCCCGGCCGCGAGGCCTCCCCCGCGCTCGACTGGCTGTCCGCGCCCCCGACCCACAGCCAGGAGATGAAGGCGGCGGGCGAGATCCGCCTCGGCCCCCTGCGCCTCGCCGGCGGCGCCCGCATGACCCCCGCGGCGGTGATCGCGAGCGGGATCTGCACCGGGATCATCCTGCTGGGCGTGGCGGCGGTGATCCGGGCGGGGAGGCGGTGAGGGGGCAAGTGCCGGTGGGGTAACCAGAAATAATGGCTAGCTCTGCGAGACGCAAAGGTATTTGATTGGTTGCATCGATGTCAGGTGCGCGCCTCTAGTGATCGATTTTTAAGGCGGGGGGGATATGGCCACGCGTCCGGGATTTCATAATGAGTTCGATGTATTTAAGTATCCACGTGAGTTTCACGCCGCGATCCGGAAGCTGTCGGAGAATCTATATATTACGCGTCATTTTCATCCTGTTACTATCGGGAATAGCCAATATTGGGCGTTGCTCGCTCGTCCGACGGATGAATTTTCATTTTATATAAATACCGACAGAGAAGTAATCGTCCTACTTTCGGCATATCGCAGTTTTGAAATAAGAACCTTAGAAGCGTATGAAGAGTTTTATAGCCTTCTGGATTCCGCTAGAATAGATAGAAGTATAAGATTTTTGATAAGCGCCGATGATAAGGTAGAATCGATAATAAAACACTATCTGGACCAATATCCAGAATATCCGATAATAATACCAGAGTATATAGATCGGCTACTTTCAACGCGCGGCAACGCGCTTTTAACTGCTGTCAGACGAAATTATTTACTTAGAGATCTGTTTGGATATCAAAATCCTCTGAGAGAGGAAACGTTTTTCTTTGGACGACAAGATACAGTAAATACCATACTTGATATGGCAAAATCTGGTCAGAATTCCAGTTTGTTTGGGTTGCGTAAGAGTGGAAAGACATCGGCAATATACGCTATACAGCGTAAGGCTAAATCATTTTCCTGTAATGTTGCTCTTATAGATTGCCAGAATCCGAGTGTGCATGCGAGAAGTTATGGCTCTTTATTGGAACATATTATATCCGAAATTCGGAAAGTTGTGGGCCAGAAGAAAATTCAGCCCAATCTCGGGTCGACGCCTGTAGAAGTATCTGAGAATTTCAGTCAGCATATGACAAGTATTTTATCAAATATAAAGGGAAATATTCTTATATTATTTGACGAGATAGAAAATATATCTCCGTCTACGGCGGCTTCCAGTCACTGGAGAACTGGAAATCAGCCAGTTCTTTTTTGGCAAATTATCAGAGCATTTGTGCAATCCGAACATAAAGGTAGAGTTTCTGTTTGTATAGTAGGTACTAGTCCGCAGTTGCTGGAGTTGCCGAACATAGACGGAGTTGCAAATCCAGTTTATTTGTACGCGCAGAAAAAATTCATCCCAAGTTTGAGATTTGAAGAAACAACTGAGATGATAGAGAGGCTCGGGTATTTTATGGGATTGGAATTTTCTAGAGAAATAATATCAGATATTCAAAAAGAATATGGCGGCCACCCTTTTTTCTCTCGCCAAGTGTGCAGTAAAATACATCAATTATCATCAAATCAGCGACCAATTAAAGTATCACAGGCTGCTCTTAACAGGGCCAAAGCAGAATTTGGCGGGCAGCTAGAGTCCTATTTGAAAGATATAATACAAAATCTGAAAGACAATTATCCATCGGAATTCTCCATACTAGTCTATGTACTAAGTGGAAATAAGGAGAATTTAAACGAATTTGGTCGTGAGGCTCCGGAGCTTATTGATCATCTTATTGGATATGGGTTGATTGACCGGGTAGAAGATGATTTTGATATAAAATTCGATGCAGTCCGCCGGGCTCTTGGCCAATTAGTTGGCAAAGATGGATTGGAGGAAAAATGGAAGGAAATGCTCATACGACGAAATCGTATTGAAGGAAATATTAGAAATGCGTTATATCATTGGAGCAAGATGATTAGCTCCGTTAAATGGAATGAAGTACTAGAGCGGCAATTGACAAAGGCACGACTTGAAAAAATTTCCGGATTGGAGCCGCAGATTGTCTGTGCAAGGGCAAATAGTCCATTGTATCTCAGTGACTTAATGATGATATTGCGCGATCAAGACGCCTTGCCCTACCTTGACACCATTCGGTCTACGGTTGTGGAGAAAATTTCGACGGTGAATGCAATCCGGAAGGATGCTCACGCTAACGCGGTGAGCGAGGCGGATATGGAAAAGCTGCGATCTGCGTTCGACTATCTGGAGAGCCAGTTCGGCGAACCATGAAGTGAGAGCCAAAGTGGGAGTGGAGGAGGCAAGTCGATCACCGTACCTTACGGAGGTTGAGCGTTTCAAGACAGTTGCCTCCCCCGCTTGCCCTTCCCCTCCCCTTGCGCTATTGCACGCGCGTGTCCGGGCCACCATCTTTTCGAGGCGGTCCATCGGGAGGGCCGGAGGCGCGGGATGCGCGCTCTCCGTCGCTTGGAGGCCTGCCCTCCGATTCCCGCCTCGCGGCTTGCCCCGGACCCATGCAGCTTACCTCGGCGGCGTGCCTGGCGTGACGACCCCTCAACCCAGGGGCCGCGCCCGGGGCGGCGCCGAACAGGCGTTTACCAAAGCCTTTTCTCCCGCGGCCAGCGCGCCGGGTTCACCCTTGCGGGTGGACAGCGCCGGGCCTGCCAGACCCGGCGCCCGTGGGAGGCGAGGCTCGTTCAACCCCGTCCGGCGCAGATCCTGGCAAGGAGCATCTATGTCCGCTACTCAAACGCTTGCCGCCGCGCGTGACGATTTCGCCGCCATGCTCGAAGAGAGCTTCGGCCAGTCCGAGCTC
>JAEYTJ010000114.1 GCA_023434095.1 Pseudomonadota bacterium
GGCCCGGTGATCGCCTCCGCCGGCGTGCCCTTCGTCTGCGTGCCGCTGGCCTCGCGCTCGGCGCTGGCGCGCATCAGTCCCAGCGCGGCGCGGCTCATCTCCACCTTCGGCGGCGGGGCGGATTCCGTCTATGTGTTCTGCCGCGACGAGGACGGGGAGGGCGATTTCCGCGCCCGCATGTTCGCGGCCAATATGGGCATCGACGAGGACCCGGCGACCGGCTCGGCCGCCGCCTCGCTCGCGGCGGCGCTGATCGCCGGCGAGCAGCCGGGCGACGGCTTCCACGCCTATGACATTCTGCAGGGCGTGGAGATGGGGCGGCCCAGCCTGGTGCGCCTCGGCCTGCAGGTGGAGGCCGGCGCGCTGACCGCCGTCACCATCGGCGGCGGTGCGGTCATCGTCTCCGAAGGCGTGCTGCATGTCTGACCGCCGGGCCGGCGCGCGGCGGGCCGGTGAGCGTGGCGGCGCCGGCCGACGGGCTGACGGTGGCGGCGGTAGACCGGATTGACGCCCGGCTCGCGCCGGAGCCCCTGTCGTTCCGGCCCGAGGAGCGGGCGGCCATCGACGCCAATTTCGCCGGCCGCAAGGCGGCAAATCCCGCGCTATGGAACGGGCGCGTGCTGCTGCTGGTGGCGCACCGCTTCGAAGGGCGCCAGCTGATCGCCCGTTACGGCGAGGCCGATTATGCCGCGCTGCTGTGGCTGCTGGCGGGCGAAACCGCACACCCCCGCCTGCGCGTCTCCTTCGCTATGGGCGCGCTGCGCGGCGCCGATGGCGGCTTCGTCATGATCCGCATGGCGGAATGGACCGCCAATGCCGGGCGCATCTACTTCGCCGCCGGCACGCCGGACCTCACCGACCTCACCCCCGAGGGAACGGTCGATCTCGAAGGCAGCGTTCGGCGCGAACTCACCGAGGAGACCGGCCTCACCGCCGCCGACATCACCCTCGCCCCCGGTTGGACCGCGCTGCACGATGCGCGGCGGCTGGCCCTGCTGCGCGAGGTGCGCGCGCATGAGGAGGCGGAGGCGCTTGCGGCCCGCATCCGCCGCTTCGGAGCGCGTGAACAAAGGCCGGAATTCGACGAGGTGCTGGTGGTGCGCGGCCCGCAGGACCTGGCCGAAGGCATGTCGCCCCTCATTCGCCGTTATCTCGCGCAGGCATGGGAGGCGGGGAATGGGAACAGGACTGGGGACAGGATAGAATGATGCCGTGACTTTTCGGACCAGTCAGTTCGAAAATGGCATGGCACTCGCATGGGCGAGGCCAACACGGCGCTGCGCCGGGGCCGGTCGCCGGCGTTCTTTCGGGGAGTACAGGAAATGCTGCGCAAGTCGTCTGGTGGCCTGTCGCTTTTTTCGTCAGGCGTGCTCGATCGGCGGCAGTTGCTGGCGCTCGGCGCCGGTGCGCTCGCCCTCACAATGGCCGGCCGCGAAGCCTTCGCCGCCGGCAAGACCAAGCCGATCAAGGTCGCCGCGATCTATACCGTGCCGGTGGAACAGCAATGGGTCTCGCGCATCCACAAGGCGCTCAAAGCCGCCGAGGCGCGCGGCGACATCACCTACAAATTCTCCGAGAACGTCGCCAACACCGATTATGAGCGCGTGATGCGCCAATATTCGGAGGAGGGGGCCGACCTCGTGGTAGGTGAGGTGTTCGCGGTGGAACGCCCGGCCCGCAAGGTGGCGGCCGACTACCCCAAGACGGCCTATCTCATGGGCTCGTCCTTTGGCCCGACCAAGCCGAACTTCTCGGTGTTCGACAATTTCATCCACGAGCCGTCCTTCCTCACCGGCATGGTGGCGGGCAAGACGACGAAGTCGAACGTCATCGGCCTCGTCGGCGGCTACGCCATCCCCGAGGTGAACCGGCTGATGCAGGCCTTCATGGAAGGCGCCGTCTCGGTGAACCCGAACGTCAAGTTCATCGTCACCTTCATCAACTCCTGGTACGACCCGCCCAAAGCCAAGGAGGCCGCCTTCGCCCAGATCGACAAGGGCGCGGACGTTCTCTACGCCGAGCGCTTCGGCGTGTCCGACGCCGCCAAGGAGCGCGGCGTGAAGGCGATCGGCAACGTCATCGACACGTCGAGCCAGTACCCCGGCACGATCATCGCCTCCGCCCTGTGGCAGATGGAGCCGACCATCGACAAGGCGATCAAGGAAGTGACGGAGGGCACCTTCGTCGCCGCCGATTACGGTCCCTACAGCTACATGGCCGAAGGGGGCGCCAGCCTCGCCCCGCTCGACCCCAAGCTGGTCCCGCCGGACGTGATCGAGATGGTGCTGGTGAAGGAAAAGGAGATCAAGGACGGTCTCTTCCGCGTCAACGTCAACGACGGCGAGCCCAAATCGACGCTGTGAGGCCTCGCCTGACGGCCGTCATCGCGGAAGGCCATGAGGCCGATGCGGGAGCGCGACCAACTACGCTTCTTCCCTCATCCCCGGGCTTGACCCGGGGACCCAGGGACCGGGTGCGCTGTGCTACTGGGTGCCCGGGTCAAGCCCGGGCATGAGGACCTGTAAGCCGGGCTTTCCTGATCTGGATGTTCCATGGACCCAAGGCACCCCGACCCCCGCCCGCTCGTCCTTTCGCTCGCCGGCATCACCAAGCGGTTCGGGGCGCTGACGGCCAACGACCATATCGACCTCGATGTGCGGGCCGGGGAGATCGTGGCGCTGCTGGGCGAGAACGGGGCCGGCAAGACGACGCTGATGAGCATCCTGTTCGGCCATTACATCGCCGATGAGGGCAGCATCTCCATCGCCGGTGCCGACGGGCAGCTCGCCCCGCTGCCGGGCGGCTCGGCGCAGGCGGCGCTGGCGGCCGGCATCGGCATGGTGCACCAGCATTTTGCGCTGGCGGAGAATCTCACCGGCTTCGAGAACATCGTGCTCGGCACGCAATCGCTGTGGAGCTTCAAGCTCCGGGGGCGCGGCGCGCGGGCGCAGATCGCCCGGCTGATGGCGGAGAGCGGCCTCACCGTCGACCTCGATGTGCCGGTGACCCGGCTGTCGGTGGGCGAGCAGCAGCGCATCGAGATTCTCAAGGCCCTTTATCGCGACGTGCGGGTGCTGATCCTCGACGAACCTACTGCCGTGCTCACCCCGCAGGAAGCCGACAGCCTCGCCGCCACGGTGCGCGCGCTGGCGGGCAAGGGGCTGGCGGTGATCTTCATCAGCCACAAGCTGCACGAAGTTCTCGCCTTGTGCGAGCGGGTGGTTGTGCTGCGCGGCGGCACCAAGGTCGCCGACCGGCCGACCGCCGGGGCGGACCGCGCGACGCTGGCCGAACTCATGGTCGGCCGGGCGATTCCGCCGCGCGAGCGCCCGCCGTCCACCCCCGGCGCGGCGGTGCTGAGCCTCCGGAACATAAGCGTCGGCGCCCCCTCGCAGCGCGACCGGCTGGAAGCCGCCGACCTTGAGGTGTGCGCCGGCGAGATCGTCGGCATCGTCGGTGTTTCCGGCAACGGGCAGGGGGCGCTGGCGGCGCTGGTCGCCGGTCTTGCCGCGCCCCGCGCCGGCGAGGCGTGGATCGACGGCGCGCGCCTCGCCGCCGCCGATCCGGCCGGGCGCATCGCCGCCGGGGTCGGCCGCATTCCCGAGGACCGCCACCGCGACGGCACCATCGGCGCGCTCACCGTGGCGGAGAACTTCGTGCTGGAGACCATGTCCGCGCCGGAGAACCAGCGCGGCGGCTTGATCCGTCGCGCCGCCATCCGTGCACGCGCGATGGAGGCGATCAAGGCCTATGACGTGCGCTGCCCTGGCCCGGATGCGGCGATCCGCGCGCTGTCCGGCGGCAACATGCAGAAGGTGGTGCTGGCCCGCGTGCTGGAGCGCGCGCCCCGCCTCGTGCTGGCGCATCAGCCGACGCGCGGGCTCGACATCGGCGCCACGACGGATGTGCACCGCCGGCTGATCGCCGCACGCGGACGCGGGGCTGCGGTGCTGCTGATCTCCGAGGACCTCGACGAGCTGTTCGCGCTCGCCGACCGCATCGCGGTGGTCCATGCCGGGCATTTGTCGCCGGCGATGCGGGCCGACGGGCTCGACATGCGCACGGTCGGCCTGATGATGGCCGGGCATGGCGGGGAGGAGGCGGCGTGATGAAGCGTGCTGACCACCCCCACCCTTCGAGGCTCGCTGCGCTCGCGCCTCAGGATGACGTTGTTCTCCCGGCGCGCCGTCATCCTGAGGTGCCCGGCTTTGCCGAGCCTCGAAGGAGGGGCGGTTCGGCGCATCGCACTCCCGGAGCCCGCGCATGATCCGTTTCGTGCCCCGTGCGCGCACGCCGCTGTGGCTGACCCTCGCCGTGTCCATCGGTGCGGGCGTGGCGGCGCTGGTGCTGACCGCCATTCCGCTGGCTCTCACCGGTGCGCCCGTCTTCACCGCCTTCGCGCTGATGGCGCAGGGCGCGGCCGGCAACGGCTTCGCGCTGGCGGAGACGCTGACGCGGGCGACGCCGCTCATCTTCACCGGCCTCGCCGCCGCCGTCGCCTTCCGTGCCAAGCTGTGGAACATCGGCGCCGAGGGCCAGCTCTATGCCGGGGCGCTCGCCACCGTCGCGCTCGGCGCCGGTCTGATCGAGGCGCCGTCCTATGTGCTGGTGCCGCTGGTGCTGATCGGCGCCGCGCTGGCCGGGGCGGTGCTGCTGCTGGTGCCGGTGCTGTTCAAGACCCGGTTCGGGGCCGACGAGGTGGTGGTGACGCTGCTGCTCAATTTCATCGTCCTGCTCTTCGTGCAGATGATGCTGGAAGGGCCGATGAAGGACGAGATGGCGCTCGGCTGGCCGCAATCGGCGCCGGTGCTGGACGAGGCGACATTGCCCAAGCTGGTCGCCGGCTGGCGGCTGCATTGGGGGCTGGTGCTCGCCATTCTCGCCGCCGTCGCGCTCCACATCTTCATCACCCGCACCGTCTGGGGCTTCCGTCTGCGCGCCGTGGGCGAGAACGCCCGCGCCGCCCGCTATGCCGGCTTGCCGGTCGGCAAGGCGATGGCGCTGGTCGGTCTCCTTTCCGGCGGCCTCGCCGGGCTGGCCGGGGCGAGCGAGGTGGCGGGGCTGAAGGGCTACCTCACCGCCGATCTTTCGCCCGGCTTCGGCTATGCCGGCATCGTGGTGGCGACGCTCGCCAATCTCTCGCCGCTCGGCGTCATCCCCGCCGCGATCTTCGTCGCCGGCGTGTTTGTCGGGGCGGATTCGATGAGCCGTGCCATCGGCGTCTCCAATTATCTCGCCGATCTCGGCGTCGCCTTCGCGCTGCTCAGTGTGCTGGTGGGCGGGCTGCTGACGCGCTTTCGCATCGTCTTCGTTCGCCGGGGGACTGCCTGATGTGGGAGGCGCTCGAGATTCTCACCCAGGCCAATTTCTGGGCCGCCACCATCCGCATCGCCACACCGCTGATCTTCGGCGTGCTCGGCGCGCTGCTGTGCGAGCGGGCCGGGGTGCTCAATCTCGGCATCGAAGGCATCTTCGTCGCGGGCGCCCTGTCCGGCTGGCTCGCGGTCTATCTCGGCCTGCCGCTGTGGGGCGGAGTGATGGTCGCGGCGGGGGTGGGGGCTCTGTTCGGGCTGCTACACGGCGTGCTCACCGTGCCGCTCGGCCTCTCCCAGCACGTCACCGGCATCGGGGTGACGCTGCTGGCGACGTCGATGGCCTATTTCGGCTACCGCGTCGCCTTCCCCAATGTGGCGACGCCGCCGCGCATCGAGCCTTTCGCGCCGCTCGACGTTCCGCTGCTGGGCGATCTGCCCTTCATCGGGCCGATCCTCGACCAGCAAACCGGTTTCACCGTGCTGGCCTTCGCCTGCGTCGGGGTTCTCGCCTTCGTGCTGGGGCGCACGCCGCTGGGCCTCGCACTCCGGGCGGTGGGCGACAATCCGGAGGCGGTGGAGGCGCAGGGACTTTCCGTGGTCGGGCTGCGCATCGGCGCGGTCATGGCCGGCTCGGCGCTGATGGCGCTGGGCGGGGCGTTCCTGACGCTCTCCGCCTTCAACGCCTTCTATTTCGGCATGATCAACGGGCGCGGCTGGGTGTGCATCGCGCTCACCGTCTTCGCCTCCTGGCGGCCGGGCAAGGCGCTCATCGGCGCGCTGCTGTTCGGCGCGCTCGACGCCTACCAGTTGCGGGTGCAGACGATCGCCGGCGGGGTGGTGCCGAGCCAGATCTTTCTCATGCTGCCCTACATCTTCTCCATCGCAGCGCTGGTGCTGGTGGCGCGCCGCGCGGACTATCCCCGCGCGCTGATGAAGCCGTACTTCAAAGGCCAAAGGTAGAGTCTGGAGTTCCCATGAGCATCGACCTTCTCGTCAAGAACGCCCGCCTGCCGGATGGACGCAGCGGCATGGACATCGCCTGCGCGGGCGGGCGCATCACCGCCGTCGAGCGGAGTATCGACGCCGAGGCCGGGCGTGTTATCGAGGCCGACGGCAAGCTGGTCACGCCGCCCTTCGTCGACGTGCATTTCCACATGGATGCCACGCTTTCGCTCGGCCTGCCGCGCCTGAACGAGAGCGGCACGCTGCTGGAAGGCATCGCGCTGTGGGGCGAATTGAAGCCGATCCTGACCCATGAGGCGGTGATCGAGCGGGCGCTGCGCTATTGCGACCTCGCAGCGAGCCAGGGCCTGCTCGCCATCCGCACCCATGTCGACATCTGCGACGACCGGCTGCTGGCGGTCGAGGCGCTGCTCGACGTGCGCGAGAAGGTGAAGGACTATATCGACCTGCAACTCGTCGCCTTCCCGCAGGACGGCTATTACCGTTCGCCGAAGGCGGCGGAGAACCTCGATCGCGCGCTCGACATGGGCGTCGACGTGGTCGGCGGCATCCCGCATTTCGAGCGCACCATGGCGGACGGCGCCGCCTCGCTGAAGGCGCTGTGCGAGATCGCCGCGGCGCGCGGGCTGCGCGTCGACATCCATTGCGACGAGAGCGACGACCCGCTCTCGCGCCACATCGAGACGCTGGCCTATGAGACGCAGCGCCTCGGGTTGCAGGGGCGGGTGGCGGGCTCGCACCTCACCTCCATGCACTCCATGGACAATTACTATGTCTCGAAGCTCATCCCGCTGATCGCCGAGGCCGGCGTCCACGCCATCGCCAACCCGCTGATCAACATCACCCTGCAGGGCCGGCACGACACCTACCCGAAGCGCCGGGGCATGACGCGGGTGCCGGAGCTGCGGGCGGCGGGCGTTAACGTCGCCTTCGGCCATGACTGCGTGATGGACCCTTGGTACTCGCTGGGTTCGGGCGACATGCTCGAGGTGGCGCATATGGCGCTGCATGTCGGGCAGATGACCTCGCGCGAGGCGATGGGCTGGTGCCTGGAGGCAGTCACCGCCAATCCCGCCCGCATCATGGGGCTGGAGGGCTACGGACTTGCGCCGGGCTGCAACGCCGACTTCGTGTTGTTGCAGGCGGCGAATCCGATCGAGGCGATCCGGCTCAAGGCGGCGCGGCTGTTCGTGGTGCGGCGCGGCCGTGTGATCGCGGAAGGCGCGCCGCGGGTCTCGGTGCTGGACCTGCCGGGCCGGCCAGGCCTGGTCGACCCGGCGGCCTATGCGCCCGGGGCGGCGGGCGGTTAGGCGTCATCCTGGACGAACGCCGTCATCCTGAGGCCCGGCCGTTGGCCGGGCACCTCAGGATGACGTTCATCCAACTGGGCGAGTAGACGGCTGCGCCATTCACCCGCCCGGCGGCAGCACGATCACCGTCGGTTTCCTCGGCAGCGTCTCGCGCGACAGCACCAGTTCTGGGCTCTCGCGCCGCTCGATCACGTAGTCGCGGCCGGCGAAGCGGCTGAGGAAGTTCTCCAGCGTGCTCTCGTTGAAGTAGTGCATGGGGATGATCACCGGCGCTTCCAGCGCTTTCAGCACCTCGATCATTCCGTCAATGTCGAGCGTGTAGCTG
The DNA here is from genome assembly GCA_023434095.1 of Pseudomonadota bacterium. Taxonomy (GTDB): domain Bacteria; phylum Pseudomonadota; class Alphaproteobacteria; order Rhizobiales; family Xanthobacteraceae; genus Ancylobacter. The sequence continues at coordinate 7,914 of JAEYTJ010000114.1, forward strand.
CCGTCCACCGGCGCCAGCACCACGTCGAGCCGACCGAGCGCGCCGATGTCCTCCTGGGTCAGCGTGTGATGGAGATGGCCGAGATGGGCGATGCAGAGATCGGCGGCGCGGAAGACGAAGATCGAATTGCCGTTGCGGATCGTCTCGCCCTGCCAGTCGCGGATATTGGTCGGCAGGTTGCCGACCCACAGGTCGTCGATGTCGAGATCGTAGCGGGCCGGCTCGCGGTCCTCGCGCCAGCCCTTCAGCACATGCTCGATGCCGGGATCGGGGTTCAGCGAGTAATGGGTCGAATGCGCCCGGTTCATGGTGGCGACGCGCGGCACCACGTTCGGGCGGACATAGTCGTTATAGTCGGTCGCCACCGTCACCCCGCCGGCGGTCTCAATGAGGAAGGTGGAGTGGCCGATATAGGTGAGCCCGACCTGGCGCGGCGCGACATAGGCGGCGGGGACCGCGCGCGGCACGCGATGCTGCAGGAACGGGTTGTCCGCCACCAGCTTGGGACACCGCTCGGCCTGGGCCTGGGCGGGGCTGGTCCCGAAGAGCGCGGCAAGACCGAGGAGCAGGGCGGAGCCGAGGAAGGTGATACGCGGCAGGGGGCACTGCATGGGCGAGGCTCCGGGCTGGCGTTCCCGGCATCATCGGCCGTCCCCTGCGTCAGGGCGAGTCACAGTTCCGTGGCGGGGGGGGCGTCCCCGGCTCTTGCGCCCTCCCGCCGTGCGCGCTCAGCGCAGGAACGGGTTGGTGCGCTTTTCCAGCGCGATGTTGGTGGCGCTGCCATGGCCGGGCAGCACGGTGAAGGCGTCACCGAGGGGGAGGATCTTCTCCTTGATTCCCTTGATCAGCAGCGGCCCGTCGCCATAGGGGAAATCGGTGCGGCCCACCGAGCGCTGGAACAGCGTGTCGCCGACGATGGCGAGGCGGTTGTCGCGATTGACCAGCACGACATGGCCCGGCGTATGACCGGGCACGTGCAGCACCTCGAAAGTGAGGCCGCCAATGTCCACGCTGTCGCCTTCGTCCAGCCAGCGGTCCGGCGTCACAACGCGGCCGGGAATGCCGGTGCGCTCGCCGTCGGCGGGGAGGTTGTCGAGCAGGAACTTGTCGCCGAAATGCGGGCCTTCGACCGGAATCTTCAGCGTCTCCGCTAGTTCCGCCGCGCCGGCGGCGTGGTCGATATGGCCGTGGGTCAGCACGATCTTCTCGGCCGTGACCTCCAGCTCCTCCAGCGCCGCAAGAATGCGCGGCAGGTCGCCGCCGGGGTCGATCACCGCGCCCCGCTTGCTGGTCTCGTCCCAGACGATGGAGCAGTTCTGCTGGAACGGGGTGACGGGAACGAGGGCGACCTTGAGTTCGGGCATGGGGGCTCCTTGGCGACAGGCGGCGCGAATGTGGTCGAACACGCCCCGCCGCGCAAGGCGGCGCCTTGTGGCGTAACGGCGCCAATGCTATCCCGCCCGGCATGAGCACTGAGCCGATTTCCAACATCCGCAACTTCTCCATCGTCGCCCATATCGACCATGGGAAGTCGACCCTTGCCGACCGCCTGATCCAGATCACCGGCGGGCTGTCCGAGCGCGAGATGTCCGAGCAGGTGCTCGACAACATGGATATCGAGCGCGAGCGCGGCATCACCATCAAGGCGCAGACCGTGCGCCTGTCCTACAAGGCCAAGGATGGGCAGGACTATGTGCTCAACCTCATCGACACCCCCGGCCATGTCGACTTCGCCTATGAGGTGAACCGCTCGCTCGCCGCCGTCGAGGGCTCGCTGCTGGTGGTCGACGCCTCGCAGGGCGTCGAGGCGCAGACGCTGGCAAACGTCTACCAGGCCATCGACAACAATCACGAGATCGTGCCCGTCCTCAACAAGGTCGACCTGCCGGCCGCCGAGCCGGAGAAGGTCAAGCAGCAGATCGAGGACGTGATCGGCCTCGACGCCTCCGACGCCGTCCTCATCTCGGCCAAGACCGGCATCGGCATCCCGGACGTGCTGGAAGCCATCGTCACGCGCCTGCCGCCGCCCAAGGGCGACCGCGAGGCGCCGCTGAAGGCGCTGCTGGGCGACAGCTGGTATGACGTCTATCTCGGCGTCGTCGTGCTGGTGCGCATCGTCGACGGCGTGATGAAGAAGGGCCAGCGCATCAAGATGATGCAGACCGGCGCCGTCTACGAGGTCGACCGCGTCGGCGTGTTCACGCCCAAGCTCACCGTGATGTCGGAACTCGGCACCGGCGAGATCGGCTTCCTCACCGGCTCGATCAAGGAAGTGGCCGACACCCGCGTCGGCGATACCATCACCGAGGAAAAGCGCCCCACCGCCGAGGCGCTGCCGGGCTTCAAGCCGGCGCAGCCGGTGGTGTTCTGCGGCCTGTTCCCGGTCGACGCCGCCGATTTCGAGGATCTGCGCGCCGCCATGGGCAAGCTGCGCCTCAACGACGCCAGCTTCTCCTTCGAGATGGAGACCTCGGCCGCGCTCGGCTTCGGCTTCCGCTGCGGCTTCCTCGGCCTGCTGCATCTGGAAATCATCCAGGAGCGGCTGGAGCGCGAGTTCAATCTCGACCTCATCGCCACCGCCCCCTCGGTCATCT
>JAEYTJ010000120.1 GCA_023434095.1 Pseudomonadota bacterium
AGAAGGAAAACCTCCACACCGCCCTCACGCCGCGGATCGCCCAGTGGCAGGCCGACGGCCAGGGCAAGATCGTCGACGCCTATCCCGAGCCGGTCTTCCCGCTTCCCTATGTCGCCTATGGCGAGACGCAGCAGAACCTGTTCTGCACGCCGGCCGGGCTCGATTCCGCCAAGCTGAAGGGCTGACCGCTCAAGGGCTTGCCGCTCCATCGCCCGGCCGGCCGCCTCGCAGCGCCGGCCGGGCGTTCCTTCGCCGCTTCTCGTCACGAGACACATTCGCGATGATCGACACGATATTCATCGGGCTGAGCCTTGGCTCGGTCCTGCTTCTGGTGGCCCTCGGCCTCGCCATCACCTACGGCGCCATGGGCGTCATCAACATGGCGCATGGCGAGATGGTGATGATCGGCGCCTATACGGCGGTGCTGACCAGCCTCTATCTCGGCTTCGGGCTCATCGCGGCGATGCCGGTCGCGTTCCTGGTCACCGCGCTGCTGGGGCTGGCGATCGAGAAGCTGGTGGTGCGCCGGCTCTACGGGCGGCTGCTGGACACGCTGCTCGCCACCTGGGGCGTCGCGATCCTCATACAGCAGGCGGTGCGGCTGTCATTCGGTCTCGCCTTCTTCGGCATCACCGTCGCCGGGCTCGGGCCGGGGCTGCAGAATGTCAGCCTGCCGGAATGGCTGGGCGGCACCTATGGCCTCGCCGGCTCGCAGATCAGCGTCTACCGGTCCTTCATCATCCTGGTCTCGGTGGCCCTCGCGGCGCTCACCTGGGCGCTGATGTACCGCACCTCCTTCGGCATGCAGCTGCGCGCCATCATGCGGAATCCGCAGATGGCGGCGGCCTGCGGCATCGACACCGCCCGCATCAACGCGCTCGCCTTCGCCTATGGCTCCGGCCTTGCCGGCGTCGCCGGCGTGCTGATGGCCGGCTTCAAGACCGTTTTCCCCGACATGGGGACGCCGATGGTGGTGGACGGCTTCCTCGTCGTCGTGATGGGCGGCGTCGGCAGCCTGATCGGCTCGATCCTCTCCTCGGCCATCCTCGGCCAGATCAACGGTCTCACCGCCGCGGTGAGCAACGACATCATCGCCCGCGCGGTCGTCTTCGCCGTGGTCATCGCGATCATCATCTGGCGGCCCAAGGGCCTGTTTTCCTACAAGGGGCGCTGAGATGCAGCTGTCCAAGCGCGGGCTGAACACGGCGGCCTATGCCGTCTTCATCGCCCTCATCCTTGCCGCGCCGCTGGTGTTCGACGTCTTCTGGCTGAACCGCCTGTCGAAATATCTGGTGTTCGGCATGCTCGGGGCCGCCATCGCGCTGTCCTGGGGCTATGCCGGCATTCTCAATCTCGGCCAGGGCCTGTTCTTCGGCCTGGGCGCCTATGCGATCGCCATGTCGCTGAAGCTGGCCAGCGCCACCAGCCTCGCCCAAGGGTCGGACACACCCATCCCCGACTTCATGCTGTGGAACGCCGAGCCCGGCGCACCGACGGATCTGTGCTGCATCACCCAGGGCTCCTTCCTCTGGATTCCGTTCCAGCACGCTTGGTTCGGCATCCTGATGGGCGTCGTGGTGCCGGTGGCCGTCGCGCTGGGGCTCGGGCTCATCCTGTTCCGCAAGCGCATTTCCGGCGTGTTCATCTCCATCATCACCCTCGCCGTGGTGCTGCTGGTGCGCCTGCTCATCGTGCAGGCCCAGCCGCTGACCAACGGCTTCAACGGGCTGACCGACCTCGGCTATCTCAACGTCCTCGGCCTCGAATTCGACCCCTACACGCCGCAGACCTACTATCTCATCGCCATCAGCCTGGCGCTGGTGCTGATCGGCACGCGGCTGCTCGTCGAAACCCGCTCGGGTCTCATCCTGCAGGCGATCCGCGACGACGACCGCCGGGCCCGCTTCCTCGGCTTCGACGTACCGCGCTACCAGGCCTTTTTCTTCTGCGTTTCGGCTGGAATCTCCGGCTATGCGGGCATGCTCTATGTCATGGCCTCGGAGTTCGCCTCGCCGACCTTCATGGACCTCTCCTTCTCCATCACCATGGTGGTGTGGGCGGCGGTTGGCGGGCGCAATTCCGTCCTCGGGGCCTGCATCGGCGCCATCCTCATCAACATGATCGAGGCGACCGTCTCGGAGACGCCGGCCTTGATGGAAGCCTGGCGGGTGGTGATCGGGCTCGCCTTCGTCTTCGCCGTGCTGTTCCTGCCGCGCGGCCTCGCCGGCCTGGCCACCAGCCTGCGGGACGCACTGGTCGCCCGCCGCGACGCCGTCTCGCGCCCCCTCGTCGAGCCTACCCCTGCCGAGGAGAGGAACTGAGCCATGCCCGCGACATTGATCGGCGCCGATCCCGCCAGCGCGGCGCTCACCATTGACGGACTGACCGTCGACTTCGCCGGCTTCCGGGCCGTCGACACCGTCTCCACCGTGATCGAGAACGGCGAGCTTCGGGTGCTGCTCGGCGCCAATGGGGCCGGCAAGACCACGCTCATGGATCTGATTTCCGGCAGGACCCGGCCGACGGCGGGCCGCGTCTTCCTCGGCGATGTCGAGATTACCGGTCTCGAGGAGCATCGCATCGCCCAGGCGGGGCTGGGGCGAAAGTTCCAGATTCCCAGCGTGTTCCGCGACCTCGGCGTGCGGCGCAATCTGGAAGTGGCCTCCTGCCGCAATCCCGGCGTCTTCGCCAATCTGCGGCTCGGCTTCGCGCCGGCCCAGACGCGGCGCGTCGACGAAATCCTCGCCATGGTCGGCCTGGAGAGCAAGCAGGAGATCGAGGCCGGCAGCCTCAGCCACGGTGAAACCCAGTGGCTGGAGCTTGGCATGCTGATGGCGCAGGACCCCAAGGTCATTCTGCTCGACGAGCCGACCGCCGGCATGACCGAAGCCGAGACCATGAAGACCGCCGCCATCATCAAGGCGATGCGCGGCCGCCACACCATCATCGTCGTCGAGCACGACATGGCCTTCGTGCGCGAAATCGCCAGCCGCATCACCGTCATGCATCTCGGCCGCATCCTGGCGGAAGGACCGATCGCGGAGATCGAGACCAACCCCGACGTGCGCGCCGCCTATCTCGGCTCGAAGGGGATCCAGTGATGCTCACCCTGGAAAAGGTCGACAGCTTCTACGGCCGCAGCCACATCCTGCACGCGCTGGACCTCGCCGTGCCGGGCGGACAGATCACCGCGATCGTCGGCCGAAACGGCACCGGCAAGACCACTCTGCTGAAGACGATCATGGGCCTCACCGATCGCACCGGCGGGCGCATCGTCCTCGACGGCAAGGAACTCGCCGCCGAGCCGACGCATCGGCGCGCCCGCGCCGGCATCGCCTATGTGCCGCAAGGCCGGCAGATCATCCCGGACTTCACCATCCGGGAGAACATCTTGATGGGCGGCTTCGCCACGATAGGACGCGGGCGGCCTCGCTCGGGCGGCATCCCGCCGCTGGTGCCCAAGCTGTTCCCGTATCTCATGCAGAATCTCGACCGGCCGGGCGGCGTGCTGTCCGGCGGCCAGCAGCAGCAGCTCGCGATCGCCCGCGCCCTCGCCGCCGAGCCGAGCGTGCTGCTGCTCGACGAACCTACCGAAGGCATCCAGCCGAACATCGTCGAGGAGATCCAGAACATCGTCGTGCGGCTCAATGCGGAGGAGGGCCTGACCATCATCCTCGTCGAGCAGAACGTCGCCTTCGCCCGCTCCGCCGGCCACCACTTCGCGCTGCTGGAGAAGGGGCGCGCCGTCGCCGCCGGACCCATCGCCGCGCTGACCGACGATCTCGTCCATCGGCACATCGCCGTCTGATCCGTTCCCAAAACCGTCCCGCGACGACGCTGCCCAGGAGGAATGCCATGCACCATGGAGACATCGCGTCGAGCGCCATTTCCATCGGGCGCACGTCATGAGCGAACCTGCCCACCTTCACGCCGACCAGAACGTGCTCCTCGTCTCGGCCCTCGTCGGGTCGCGGCTCGATCACGATCTCGGCCACCGCCTGCACCATATGGAGCATGACGGGACGGTGGAGACCGTGCGGCTGGAGACCCGCGACATGACCCGTCGGCGGCTGCGGGTCGTCACCGACCGCGGCACGGCGTGCCTCATCGCCCTGCCGCGCAGCGAGCAGCTCTTCGACGGCGCGATCCTGCTGCTCGAACCCGGCCGTGCCATCGTCGTGCGGACGATCGAGCAGGCCTGGCTGCGGCTGCGTCCGGCAAGTCTGCCGGATGCGCTGCAGCTCGGCTATGCCGCCGGAAACCTGCACTGGAAGGTACGGTTCGACGGCGGCGACGTGGAGGTGGCGCTCGAAGCCCCGCGGCAGGCCTATCTCGACCGGGTGCGCGACCTCATCGCCGAAGGCCGCGTGGCGGCCGTCGGGACAGAAGCCTGAGCCATGCAGCCCTCCGCGCTCCTGCTCGCTCTGCGTTTCGGCGACACCGCCTTCCCGAGCGGCGGCTTTGCCTTCTCGCAGGGGCTCGAAGGGCTTGCGGCGGTGCGCGGCGCCCGCCCGGATGCCGACGCCGTCGCCGGCTTTCTCGCCGAGCAGCTCCGTCATCGCTGGGGGCCGGCCGAACGGGTGACACTCGTGCAGTGCCTGCGTGCCGATGGCGACATCGACGCCGTTGCCGCGCTCGATCGCGATCTCGACCTGTCGGGCTTCAGCGAACCCCTGCGGCTCGGCGCCCGCCGCAACGGGGCGGCGCTGCTCGCCACCCATATGCGCCTCGGCACGCGAGGGGCGTCGGCCTATCGCGCGCGGGTCGCAGAGGGCTCGGCGCCCGGCACGCTCGCCGCGGTGCAGGGTCTTCTGTGGCAGGCGAGCGGCCTCGACGAGGGGTCCGCCGCCCTCCTCGCCGGGTACCAGCTCGTTGCCGGCGGGCTAACGGCCGCGACGCGGCTCGGGCTCATCGGGGCGCTCGGTGCCCAGCAGCTGATGCCGGGCCTGCTGGAAACGGTGGCGGCCGTCTGCGCGGCGCCAGTGGCACCCGATGCCGAGCCGGCCGGCTTCTCACCCTTCTCCGACATCGCCGCCGCGCGGCAGGCCCGCCTGCCGCTGCGCCTGTTTTCCAATTGAGAGGCGACCATGCTGCTGACGCCCACCGAATATGAACGGCTCACCATTTTTTCCGCCGCCGAACTGGCCCGCAAGCGACGCGCGCGCGGCTGCAAGCTCAACGCTCCGGAGGCCACCGCCTTGATCGCCGACGAGATTCTCGAAGGCGCGCGGGACGGCCGCACCGTGGCGGAGATGATGGAGCTCGGCGGCGGCCTGCTCACCACCGACGACGTGATGGAGGGCGTCGCTGCGCTCATTCCCATGCTGCAGGTGGAGGCGACCTTCCCGGACGGCACCAAGCTGGTCACCGTCCACGAGCCGATCCGCCCCGGCCACGTCCTCCCCGCGGACGCGCGCGTGCCCGGCGAGATCATCGCCGCCCCGGGCGACGTCGAACTCAATGCGGGCCGCCGCACGGCCCGGCTTTCCGTCACCAACACCGGCGACCGGCCGGTGCAGATCGGCAGCCATTTTCACTTCTTCGAATCCAACCGGGCCCTCGACTTCGACCGCGCGCAGGCGTTCGGCATGCGTCTCGACATTCCGGCCGGAACGGCCGTGCGCTTCGAGCCCGGCCAGTCGAAGGAGGTGACGCTGGTCGCCTTCGGCGGGGCCGCCGAGGTGGGCGGCCTCAACGGACTCACCAACGGCTCCACCGCCCCTGATGCCGCCGACGCCGCGCTCGCCCGCGCACGCTCTGCCGGCTTCCGCGGCGCCTGACATTCACCAAGGAGACGAGACATGGCCCGTATGAGCCGCGCCGACTATGCCGCCATGTACGGCCCCACCACCGGCGACGGCGTGCGCCTCGGCGACACCTCGCTGATCGCCGTGGTCGAGAAGGACCACGCCGTCTATGGCGAGGAATGCCTGCATGGCGGCGGCAAGACCCTGCGCGACGGCATGGGCACCGTGGCCGGCCTGACCAGCGCCGACGGCGCCCTCGACATGCTGCTGTGCAACGTGCTCGTCATCGACGCGGTGCTCGGCGTGGTTAAGGGCGATCTCGGCATCAAGGACGGCAAGATCGTCGGCCTCGGAAAAGCCGGCAACCCCGCCATCATGGACGGGGTCGATCCGCGCCTGCGCGTCGCCGCGTCCACCACTGTCCGCGACTGCGAAGGGATGATCGCCACCGCCGGCGCCATCGACGTGCATGTGCATTTCGACAGCGCCCAGTTGTGCGAGCACGCCATCGCCTCCGGCATCACCACCATGATCGGCGGTTCGCTCGGACCGATCACCGTCGGCATCGACTGCGGCGGGCCGTTCAATGTCGGCAAGATGCTGCAGGCTTCCGAAGCCTGGCCGATCAATTTCGGCTTTCTCGGCCGGGGCAACTCGCATCTGCCGGCGTCGCTGGTCGAGCAGATGCGCACCGGCTGCCTCGGCCTGAAGCTGCACGAGGACTGGGGCTCGATGCCCGCGGCGATCGATGCCTGCCTCAAGGTGGCGGACGATCTCGACTTCCAGGTGCAGATCCACACCGACACGCTGAACGAGAGCGGCTTTCTGGAAGACACGCTCGCCGCCATCGCCGGGCGCACCATCCACATGTACCACACCGAGGGTGCCGGCGGCGGGCACGCGCCGGACATCATCAAGGTGGCCGGCTACAGCCATTGCCTGCCTTCCTCGACGAATCCGACCAATCCCTACACGGTCAACACCTTCGACGAACATCTCGACATGACGATGGTGTGCCATCACCTGAACCCGGCGATCCCGGAGGACGTGGCCTTCGCCGAAAGCCGTATCCGGCCGCAGACCATCGCGGCGGAGGACATCCTGCACGACCTCGGCGCCATCTCCATGCTCGGCTCCGACAGCCAGGGCATGGGGCGCATCCACGAGGTGATTACCCGCACCTGGCAGCTCGCGTCCAAGATGAAGGACCAGCGCGGGCGACTGCCGGAAGAGCAGACCTTCGGCGACAATGAGCGCATCCGCCGATACATCGCCAAATACACCATCAACGCCGCCCGCACCTTCGGCATCGACGCCCATGTCGGTTCGCTGGAGGACGGCAAGATGGCCGACATCGTGGTGTGGCGCCCGGCCTATTTCGGCTCCAAGCCCGAACTGGTGATCAAGAGCGGCTTCATCGCCTGGGGCGTCATGGGTGACAGCGCCGCCTCGCTGATGACCTGCGAACCGCTGGCGCTGCGCCCGCAATGGGGCGCCTTCGCCAGCGCGGCCAAGGCCCTTTCGGCCTGCTTCGTCCACCCTTTTGCCATCGAGGACAACCTCGCCGGCACGCTGGGCCTGACAAAGGCCCTGCTCCCCGCCCGCGGCACCCGCACGCTCTCGAAGCGCGACATGCTGCGCAACGACGCCCTGCCGTCGATCGAGGTCAATCCGTCGACCTTCGACGTCTTCGTCGACGGCGTGCTCGCCACCTGCGCCCCCGCGACCACGCTGCCGCTGGCGCAGCGCTACATGCTGAGGTGATGCGATGAACGATCTTTCCCCCTCCCGCCAGCCCGTCCCGCCGCCGCGCCCCGCCAATGCCGCCCGCATCGGCATCGGCGGGCCGGTCGGCTCCGGCAAGACGGCGCTGATCGAGGCGCTGCTGCCGGTGTTCAAGCGACGCGGCATTTCGGTCGCGGTCGTCACCAACGACCTCGTCACCGCGGAGGATGCCGAACGCCTGCGCCGCTCCGGCATCATCGATCCCGCCCGTGTGCTGGCGGTGGAGGCCGGCGCCTGCCCGCACACCGTGATCCGCGAGGATCCGACGCTCAACATCCTCGCCGCCGACGAACTCGACGCCCGCTTCCCCGGCCTCGAACTGGTGATCATCGAATCCGGCGGCGACAATCTCGCCTCGACCTTTTCGCTCGACCTCGTCGACTGGTGGATCTTCGTCATCGACGTCGCCGGCGGCGGCGACATTCCGCGCAAGCGCGGGCCTGGCGTGCTGCAATGCGACCTGCTGGTCGTCAACAAGGTCGACCTCGCCGCGCATGTCGGTGTCGATCTCGACCTCATGCTGGCGGAAGCGAGGACGGTGCGGGCGAGCGGCCCGATTGTCGCCACCGCCTGCCGCGCCGGTCTCAACATCGAGGCAGTGGCGGACGCGATCTGTCAGGCGGTTCTGGTCGGCCGATGAACGCCCCCCTGCTCTCGCTGCGCCGGCCGGAACTCGACATCGCGGTGGAACGCCGGGGCGCGGCGAGCTGCCTCGTCGGCCGCTATGTCACCTATCCCTTCCACCTCACGCGGGTCTTCACCCTCGATCCCGCATGCCCGGAAGTGGCGACGCTCTACATGCAGTCCTCCTCCGGCGGCTTCTATGCCGGCGAAGACCTGACGGTGCGGGTGAGGGTCGGTGCTGGCGCGGCGCTGCACCTCACCACCCAGGCCTCGACGCTGGTGCATGGCGACCGCGGTCGGCCGGCGCGGATGCGCGTCCTCATCGAGGTGGCGGCGGGCGGCTTTCTCGCCTACACGCCGGACCCGCAGATCCTTTTCCCCGGCGCTGCGGCGGAGACGCGGCTGGACATCGCGCTGGAGGGCGACGCCGCGGCCTTCCTCACCGATGGGCTGCTTGTGCACGACCCCAAGAAGGCCGGCGGCGCACCTCTCGCCTACAAAAGCCGCGTCGACGTGCATCGCGACGGCAGCCTCGTTGCAAGTGACCGCCAGGTGATCGACGGCGTGCACCTCGCCCGGCCGTCCGGACCGCTGCACGGTCATCTGGTCGCCGCCAGCGGGCTGTGGCTCGCGGGCGAGGCCGGGGCTCTCGGTGCCGAAGCGGCGCACGGCTTGGAGGACGTCCTCGCCCGGCCCGATTGCCTCGCCGGCGTCAGCGCGCTGCCCAACGGCGCCGGCCTCGGCCTGCGGCTGCTGGCGAGGGACGGTGCCTCCCATGAAGCGGCCATGCGCGCCGCCTTCGACCATGTCTTCGCCGCGCGCTTCGGCGTGCCGCCGGCGCGGCGTCGCAAATAGGGTCGGCGCACGGTAAGCCGGCAATGGAGCCCAGTCCGCCGCTGCGGCAATGTCGGAGGCGCGCGGGCACCCGGACGCCGTCGGAAGGCGCGCGGCCTGTTACGACCTCACATAGGAGGTCTTCACCTCCGTGAAGAATTCCTTGGCGTAACTGCCTTGCTCGCGCTGCCCGAGGCTGGATCCTTTGCGGCCACCGAAGGGCACGTGATAGTCGACGCCAGCGGTGGGCAGGTTCACCATCACCATGCCGGCCTCGGAATGACGCTGGAAATGGCGGGCATATTTCAGACTGGTGGTGCAGATGCCGGAGACCAGGCCGAACGGCGTGTCGTTCGCGACCCACAGCGCCTCCTCATAGTCCCGCACGCGGATAACGGAGGCAACCGGGCCGAATATCTCCTCCCGATTGATGCGCATGGCAGGCTGGGTGTCGACGAACAGCGCCGGCTGCAGATAGTGGCCGGGCGTTTCGCGCGTCAGACTCTCCCCTCCCCAGCGTAAATTGCCGCCTTCGCGTCGGCCGATATCGATATAGGAGAGGTCTTGTTCGAGCTGGCTCTGGTCGACCACTGGCCCGATGGTGCTGTCGGGCTTGAGAGCGTTGCCAACGCGCTGGCGGTTCAGCCGATCGACGCAAGCCTCGACGAAGCGCGAATGGATCCCCTCCGTGACGATCAGCCGGGAGCTGGCGGTGCAGCGCTGGCCGGTGGCGAAGAACGCCCCGTCCACCGCGCAGTCGGCCGCGCGTTCGACATCCGCGTCGTCGAGCACGAGCAGCGGGTTCTTGCCGCCCATCTCGACCTGGCAGCGGCGCATGTGGCGCGCGCAGGCTTCCGCCACCCGCCTGCCGGTGCCGACCGAGCCGGTAAAGCTGATGCCGTCGACCAGCGGGCTTTCCAGCATCGCCTGTCCGACCACGGCCCCCGGCCCATAGACATAATTCAGCACGCCCGGCGGCAGCCCGGCGCGGTTGAGGATATCCACCATCTCCCACGCCGTGCCCGGCACCAGTTCGGCCGGCTTGAAGACGACGGTGTTGCCATGGCAGAGCGCGGGGGCGATCTTCCATGCCGGGATCGCCGCCGGGAAATTCCACGGCGAAATGATGCCGACAACGCCGACCGGCTCGCGGGTGATCTCGACATCGACGCCCTCGCGCACCGAGGGCAGCCTTTCGCCACCGAGACGCAGCGCCTCGCCCGCGAAGAAGCCGAAGATGTTGCCGGCGCGAATGATCTTGCCGATGCCCTCCTTCAACGTCTTGCCTTCCTCGCGACTGAGAAGCCGGCCGAGTTCCTCGCGGCGGACGAGTATCTCGTCGGCGGCGCGGCGCAGAATGTCGTGCCGGAGCTGTGGGCCGGAGAGCGCCCATGTCGGGAAGGCGTTGGCCGCCGCCTCGATGGCGTGTCTGGCCAGCGTCTCGTCGGCGAGCGCGTAGTGATCGACAATGTCGTTGGTGTCGGATGGGTTGACGTTGGCCTTGGCCTCCGGCGCGTTCACCCAGCGCCCGTCGATCAGCAGCGGCTTCACGGCTTCGTCTCCTTTTCCAATGCGGCGATCCCGTCATGCGCGCGCGCGTCACCGCGCCTCCCCCAGCGACGGCGGGTGCCGGAAGGCGCATCGGGGACCGGGAGCTGTTCTCCCCCGGCGGCCGGATGGTCCTTCGGCGGACCGGAGACCGGCGCCTGCCGCCCGCACCGGCACATACCCGTCGATCGGCGGACGGAAGGATGGTTCGATCGTCTCGAGCGACATGTCGCCTTCACCACCTTGCCAGCGCGAAATTCAGTGCCGGGCACTCCCGTTCCGCGGTGCCGGCGGGCAGCGCGGCCTCGAAGGAGGCCCGAGGGCCGACACCCGACCGGAGCCTCCTTGGAGAGCCGCCGCGCAGCGCGGCCCAAGACGAGATGCGCCCCGCGACGGGGCGCATCCATCACGCCGGCCGCCACTCCGGAACGCTGACCGTCTGGGTGATCGGACCCGGCACGCTCATGCCCAGGCGCGCGACAACGCGCCCGCCCTCGATCTTGGCGGGCGGGGTATGGATCGGCAGCAGGTAGCGGTAATTGTTCAGCAGCTTCTTCACCGCTCCCTTCTCGCCACGCTTGGAGCCGCCATGGTTTCCGGTAACGCGCGGCTCCATGTCGTTGACGCGATAGCGATCGGCGACGATCTGGTCGTTGAAATCGTAGATCACGTCGCCGCAGATGCAGGCGAGCCCGTCGGCGGTCTCGACGATGACGTTGGCGGATCCTTCGGTGTGGGCGTTGGCCGCCTCGCACCACACGCCGGGGATGATCTCCTCGGCGCCGGTGATCTCAAGGTCCATGAAACGCAGCGCGTCCTTGGTGTGCAGCCGCTCGATCAGATGTTGGATGTCCGGCTTCGGGTATTGCGGGTGCATCAGCCCGGAAACCGAACATTCAAGCTCGCGGCGGTTGACGACGACCGTGGTGTTCATCGGGAACACGTCGTCCTTGCCGGCATGGTCGATATGCAGGTGGGTGTGCACCACGTAACGCACATCGCCGGGCCGCACGCCGTGCTTGGCAAGCTGGTTTTCGATGAGGTTGTCGTGGAACTGGAGGCCGCGCATGCCGAGGCTCTCCATGATCGCGTTGTCGCGATAGCCGGTGTCGACGACGATCGGGTATTTCCCGCCCAGGATCAGGAAGCCGTAGACCGGCACGCGGCGCACGCGCCCGCATTCCAGACCGAGCACCAGGAAGCTGGTCTCAAGTTCGATGTCGCCGTAATCCAGCAGGTGGATCTGCAGGGCCATGTTCATTTCCTCCGTGTTCTTCGCGGGCAGGCGCCCCGCTGGCGGTGAGGTGTCATGAGGCGCGCGCCATCCTGAGAAAATGGGCGCAGAGGCTCTGGGTGCGCGAGCCGTCGCCCAGCGCGGTCAGCACCGGCAGGATCGCGGCGAGCGCGCGGGTCTGCGGGCGGAAGGCGGGGTCGCCGGCGAGCGGGGTCAACCAGTCGATCCGCCAGGCCAGGCGCGAGAGCCGGGTGACGGCGCGCGTCATTGCCTCCGGGTCGCCCCGTTCCAGTCCGTCGGACAGCGCCACGACGCAGGCGCCGCGGGCGAAACCGGCGAAACGCGGCACCGCGAGGAAGGCTTCCAGCGCGTCGCCGATCCGTGTTCCGCCATCCCAGTCGGCGACCAGTGCCGAAGCGCCGGCAAGTGCATGCTGTCGATTGCGCAGGCGCAGCGCCGGCGTAATGCGGGTGAGCCGCGTGCCCAGGGTGAAGACCTCGGCCGCGCCGCCGGCGTCCGCGGCCGCTCGCGTCAGCGTATGAGCGAAAGTGAGAGCGCTTTGGGTCTGCGCCTTCATCGAGCCGGAGACATCGATCAGCAGCACGATGCGGCGCGGCGCGGTGCGCCGACGCAGGCGGGGGATCTCCAACACCTCGCCGTCGTGGCGCAGCGCGTTGCGCAGTGCCCGGCGCATGTTCCAGCCACGTCCGGCCCGACCTGACATCAGCCGACGCGAACGGCGGCGCGGCAGACGGTTCGGCGCGGCACGGGCGAAGGCGCGCAGCGCCTCATCCTCGTCCGGCTCGGCAAAGGAACGTACCGCGAGGGCTTCGGCCTCGGTCGCCTCGCCGCCCACCTCGTTGATCTCCGAGGCATCGGGAAGCTCCATCGCGCCCTCGCGCGAATCCTGGATGTGCAGATCGTCGTCCTCATCGGCGGGCGGGGCCGCGGCGACGACGGTCTGGCCGTGAAAATACTGGCGGAACAGCGCGTCGAACTCCGGCCGACGCGGCGCGGGCGGAGCGAGGAGTGCGAGCGCGGCGCCATGGATGTCACGCATGCTCGCGGGCCCCAACAGGCCGATGGCCTCGATGAAGCCCATGGTCTGCTCGGGAGAGACCGCGAAGCCATGCGTCCGCAGCAGGCCGGCGAATTCGACGAAGGGACGGGCCGCGCAGGGCAGGAGGGCCGGCTCCGTCATGCCGCCCGCCCCGCGATGAAGGCATCGAGCCGCTGGCCCACGAGTTCGAGGTCCTCGTGGTCCTTCAGAGCGATGCCGATGGAACGGCGGAAGGCCGCCGGCCAAGGCGACCCCTGTTCCGCGAGCAGGGTCGCGGCCTCCGCCCATTCGATGGTCTCGGCCACTCCCGGCGGCTTCGACAGTGGCTGCGCCCGCAGCCGGTTCACCGACGCGACCACGGCCTCGGCGGTGGCGCGCGTCACCGCGCTGGCGCGGGCCATCACGATCTGCGCCTCACGCGCCGGGTCGGGATAAGCGAGCCAGTGATAGACGCAGCGGCGACGCAGTGCCTCGTGCAGGTCGCGGGTGCGGTTGGAGGTGAGGATCACCACCGGACGCTCGGTGGCGCGCAGGGTGCCGCGCTCCGGGATCGATATCTGGAAATCGGAAAGGAACTCCAGCAGGAACGCCTCGAATTCGTGGTCGGAGCGGTCCACCTCGTCGATCAGCAGCACTGTGCGATCGCCCGCCTGCAATGCCTCCAACATCGGCCGGGCGATCAGGAACTGGTCGGCATAGATGTTGACGTATTCGTTGCCTGCCTGCCGGATCGCCAGCATCTGGCGCGGATAGTTCCACTCGTAGAGCGCCGCGGACGCGTCGATGCCCTCGAAGCACTGCAGCCGCACCAGACGGCGCGCCAGCACCGCGGCCATGGCCTTTGCCGCCTCGGTCTTGCCGACGCCGGGTGCACCCTCCAACAGCAGCGGCTTGCCGAGGGCGAGCGCGAGATAGGTGGCCGTCGCGAACTCATGATCAGCGAGATACTGCGCGTCCGCCAGCGCCCTTTCGAGCGTGGCAGGGGAGTCGATCCCAGCTATGGAGCGGCGGACCGGCATCGCCTCACCGCCGCTTCTGCGGCTTGGCACCGCCATTGGCGAGAATGCCGCGCAGGATCTTCTCCGGCGTAATCGGCAGGTCGTCGACGCGCACGCCCACCGCGTTGTAGACGGCATTGGCGATGGCGGGCAGCACCGGATTGGCGCACATCTCGCCCGGACCCTTGCCGCCATAGGGGCCATCGGGCGCCGGTCGCTCCAGCACCGCGATATTGTGCGGGGCAATGTCGCCCGGCCCGGGCATCAGATATTCGTTGAAGTCGACGGGGCCGTGCGCGCGGGCCGGATAATAGGGCTCGGTGGTCTCCCACAGCGCGTGGCTCATCCCCATCCAGGCGCCGCCGACGAGCTGCTGCTCGACCAGCTTGGGATTCAGCGCGCGGCCGACCTCATAGGCCGAGTTCATCTCGACGACGTTCACCTCGCCGGTTGCGTCGTCGACCTCTATGTCGACGATCAGCGCAGCATGGGCGAAGCAGGTGACCGGGGTCATCTCACCGGTGTCGGCATCCACGTCGGAGAGCGGGACTAGGAAGATGCCGCGACCCGATACCGTCTTCCCGTGCTTGAACTGCGCCGCCCCGCAGGCCGCCGCCGTGGTGATGGCACGCGCGGGCGCGCCCTTCACATGGATGTTGCCCTTGCCGTCGGTTTCGAGATCGTCGGCGCTGACCTCCAGTTCGCGGGCGGCGGCTTCGATCATTACCCCGCGCGCCTCCTGAGCGGCCTCGATGACGGCGTTGCCGACCCGATGCGTGCCGCGCGAGGCGAAGCTGCCCATGCAATGCGCGCCGGTGTCGCTGTCGGCGGTGTCGACATAGACGTCGGCGACCGGGACGCCGAGTGCCTCCGCCGCGATCTGCCGGGTCACGGACTTCATGCCCTGGCCAAGGTCGATGGAGCTGAGCGCCACCGTGAATTTGCCGTCCGGATTAGAATGCACCAGCGCCTGCGAGGGGTCGCCGCCAAGGTTCATTCCGATCGGATAGTTGATGCAGGCGAAGCCGCGGCCGCGATGAATGGCCATCAGCGCCTCCTGGTGCCGGAAATCGAGGAAAAGCGCCCCGCGCCCGGTCGAGCGATCCCCCGCTGGAACGGCTGTTCCGGCAGATAGGGTTCGGAGGGCGCGGGATGGGGATCGGAAGAAGAGGGCGGGTTGTAGGTCGGTGGCGGGGTATAGGCCGCCGGCGGCACGTAGGCGGGCGGAGGCACGTAGGTCGGCGGCGGCGGCGAGATGGGAGCGGGCGGCGCGACCGGTGCTTGTCCCGTCTTGTGGCGCGCCGGCGCGGGACTTTCCCGGCGGCGGCGCGCCCCGATCTTGCCCAGTGTGTCGGTCTTCGTCACCCGCGGAAGTTCGGCCCGAGCTCCGCCGCCCCCCTTCAGGCTGCTCTCGGTCTTGAACTCGGGGCGAAGCGGCCATTGCGCCTTCTCGGCGGCCACCTGCACGCATTCCACCAGGGCGGTGTTCTTGGCCAACCGGCGATGGGCCTTCATGTCGCCGTCGCGGTAGGAGTTGAGAATGCGAAACTCCAGCGGGTCCATGCCCACCAGTTCCGCGCCCTTGTCCATGTGGCACTCGATGGCGAAATCGACCGCGGTGATTCCGAAGCCGCGCATGGCGGTGGCCGGCGTACGGTTGGTAAAGACACAATAGACATCGGCCGACACGTTGGGGATCGTGTACGGCCCCGGCAGATGCCCGGCCGCCTTGATGATGGCGTAGCTGGACAGCCGCGTGTACGCGCCGCAGTCGAAATAGCCGGTGAACCGGCGGGCGGTGATGCGTCCGTCCCTGGAGATGGCGTCCTTCAGGTACCAGCGCTCGGCGCCGCGTGGGGCGCCGACCTGCATCTCCTCGGCCCGGTCGAACAGGTATCGCACCGGCTGGCCGGTAAGCATGCAGCCCAGGATCGCCAGCGGCTCGTGCAGGCTGTCGACCTTGCCGCCGAAGCCGCCGCCCACCGTGCCGCCGATGAAGTGCAGCCGGCTCGACGGCACGCCCAATATCTTCGCCGCGGTGCCCAGCGAGAAGAACAGCGCCTGGGTCGAGGTGTAGCAGACGTAGCGATCATTGGTCTCTGGCGCGGCGATCGCACCGCAGGTCTCGGTCGGCGCCTGCTCGATCGGCGACATCTGGTAGCGGCCTTCGAGCACGTGGTGAGCCTCGGAAAAGGCCGCCTCCACATCACCGAAGCGCACCTTCTGGTGGTCGTATTTGCCGTGGAAATCGAAGGCGTTATCCGGATAGGCCTCGTTCACCTGCGGCGCGTCGGGCTGCAGGGCCTCCTCGACGTCGAGAACATGGGGGAGCACTTCGTAGTCGATCCGCACGGCGCTGCACGCCTCGCGCGCCTGTCGCTCGGTCTCGGCCACGACGGCGACCACCGGCTCGCCGATATAGGAGACCTTGCGCGTCGCCAGGGCGGGCTCGTCGTCGCGGCCGAAGCCGATCAGCGACAGCAGGGTGTTGAGGTTCACGGGCACGTCCGTGCCGCGGATGACGCGCTTGACGCCGGGCATGCGCTCGGCGGCGCTGACGTCGATGCTGCGGATGCGGGCGTGGTGGTGTGGACTACGTACGCATTTCAGATGCAGCAGCCCCTCGAACAGATGGTCGTCGAAATAGGGCGAGCGCCCGGTGACATGGCCGAGAATGTCCTGCCGGCGGGTCGGCTTGCCGATCTCCTTCAGCGTATCGTCGCGCTCGTCGGCGAAGAGATCCTTGCGAAATTCGATGGAGCTCATTTCCGCCTCCTTACGCGCTCACGCGCCGGCCGGCGCCGGCGGCATCCAGGATGGCGTCGATGATCGGCTCGTAGCCGGTGCAGCGGCAGACATTGCCGGAGATCGCCTCGATCACCTCCGCACGGGTCGGGTCGGGGTTGCGCTCCAAAAGCGCGGTCGCCGCCATCAGCATGCCGGGCGTGCAGAAGCCGCACTGCGCCGCGAAACGCTCCATGAATGCCTCCTGAAGGGCGGTGAGCTTTCCGCCGCGGTTCAATCCGCTGGTGGTGCGCACCTCGCGCCCGTTCACGGTCTCGGCCAGGGTGAGGCAGCTGAGATGCGGCTCGCCGTCGACAAGCACGGTGCAGGTGCCGCAGGTGCCCTGCCCGCAGCCATATTTCGGCGACAGGTCGCCGATCCGTCGACGCAGAAGGTCGAGCAGGTTCTCGCCGCCCTCCGCGAAGGCGGCGGCGTCCGAGCCGTTCAGGCGGAACTGCACGGGTGTCTTGCTCATCTCGGTTCCCTCACCGTGCGCCGAGCAGCAGGCGCTTGAGATGGACCGGCGCCACCTGCCGGCGATACCAGGCGCTGGCGATGGCATCGGTCGGCGGGTCGAGCCCCTCGGTGGCCACGGCGAGCGCCGGGACGATGCCGGCCTCGTCCAGGCTGCGGCCTTCCAGCGCCCTCTCCACCGCCGGCACGCGGACCGGCGTCGGCGCCATGCCGCCATAGGCGATGCGCGCGCCGGCGATGCGTCCGCCGGAGACCGGCAGCCACGCCGCGATGCTCATCAGCGCGATGCCCTTGGGCTTGACGCGCGAGACTTTCAGGAACCGGAACGCGCCGGCACCGGGTCGCTCGACGCTGACGGACGCCACCAGCGGGTGGGAGTGACCGCGCTCGCGCAGCAGTTCGTCGAGGCCGATTTCCATCCGCGCCCCGCGTGCCGCGAGTTGCACCTTGGCATCGAGCACCAGCAGCGCCGCGGCAAGGTCACCATAGGGGTGCGGGGCGAACAGGTTGCCGCCCACCGTAGCCATGTTGCGGATCGCCGGGCCTCCGATGACGCGGGCCACGGGCGCGAGGAAATCGAGAGTGCGTTCGGCCGCGATGCGGCTCATCGTGGTGCCGGCACCGATACGCACCCGGCGTCCGTCCGACGCGATCTCGCGCAGTCCGGTATCGGTGGTGCGCACGATGCGGCCGAAGCTCTCGTCGCCGTAATTCACCGCGCGCATGATCAACGTGCCGCCGCCGAGGAAGCGGGCGTCGCGCGCCGCGGCGAGCGCCGCGGCGGCACCGTCGAGCCGGTCGAAAGTCTCCACCGAAATCGGCATTCAGCTCTCCAGTCCCATGTGGCGGCGGATGGCGGCAAAGCCGGCGTCGTAAAGCTGCACGCCGACAAATCGCTCCAGCTCCTCGCGGCGTCCGGTCGTCGTGTCGAACCGCCCCTCCCATTCCCAGAAGGTTCGCCGTCCGTCCGTCACTTCGAACAGCCGGACATGCGAGACGTAGTTGAAGAGCGGGATCGGTGTGTCGAGCAGGCAGTAGGTGAAGGTCAGTTCGACGTCGGACAGGGTGAGCAGCCGTTCACGCAGTTCGCTGCCGTCGTCGAGCTGGAAGCGTCGCACGCAGCTGACGCGGTCGGCGGCGTCGCCGCGTTCGATGCGGCTCGACATCACCTCCGGATGCCATTTCTCATGGCCGTTGAAATCGCGGAGAACCGCCCACACCGCCTCCGGCGTGGCATCGAGAATGGTGCTGCGGACGACCTTCGCCATCATGCCCGCCTATTCGCCGAAATGACGCTTCAGGGCATCGAAGCCCGGGCGGAACACCTGCTGTTCAAGAAGCGTGACGAGTTCGGCTTCGTCGGCCGCATCGCAGCCGAACTCCGCGCTCCATTCGATGAAAGTGCGGTCGCCGTCGGTCACGGGAGTGAGGCGCAGCGTCGCCACATAGTCGACCACCGGCATCGGGCTCTGCAGGATCGAGTAGCTGTAGAACAGGTCGTAGTCGCTGAGGCCCAGAAGCCGCTCGCGCAGATTGTCGCCGTTCTGGAGGTGGATGGAGCGGATGCATCCCACCCGGTCGGCCGGCTCGGCATCCTCGATGCGGCTCTCGCGGATACGCGGATGCCAGCCGGGCAGGCCGTTGAAGTCGCGCAGGCGCGCCCATACCCGGGTGGCCGGGGCCTTGATGACGGTGGAGACATAGGCGCGTGCCATGATCGGCTCCGAGTTCCTTCCGTGGGAAACGTCCTTCCGAGAAGCCGGGCCTCGACGGAGGTTCGCTCCCGAATGGTGTTTTCGGCGTCGGCATCCCGCGGGAAGCTTCTCGGCAAACCCTTCGGGATGACGGGCGTGGAGGCGGGATCGTCAGGTCTCCCGTCTGCCGCCCCGTCCGCGCGGACCGCCGGACGAACGGCCATCGCCACGCGAAGCCTCCGGCGACGGGGCGGGTGCCGCGCCGTCCGGAGCCGGCGATCGTCGGGTGCCGGCGTCCCGCTCGGCATCCTTGACGACCCGCTGCAGGTCGCTGGCGTCGCGGATGAGCCCGCCCATCTTGGCGAGGTTCGATCCGTCCACGCCGATGTCGGCGAGCAGGCTGTCGACGAGCGGCGCCTGCACCCGGTAGCGCAGCGCCGAATTGATCACCTCGTCCGTGGCGTTGCGCGCACTGCCGTCGCCGCTGCCGCCGGACATGCCGTCGAGCTGCATGATCCGGATGTCCTGAATCTTCTCCAGCGGCTTTACCGACGCGGCGACGATGCCCTCGACATGTTCCAGCATCTTGCGTCTGAACAGCGAGGATCGGGCCCCGTCGGTGAGCACGTTTTCCGCCTCGTTGATGAGGCGCTGCGCCTCGGCGGCGACGGTCGCGCGGATCTTCTCCGCCTCCGCGGCGATGCGCTTCTCGTCTGCCGCCTTCTGCGCCAGGACGACGTCGATGCTGCGCCGGCGCTTGGCCTCCTCGGTCTCGCGGGCGGTCTTGACCTGCTCTTCCGCCTCGGCGGCGCGGGCACGGGCGAGCTCGGCCTCGGCATGGGCCGCCGACTGTTCGAGCGATTTCCGGTAGAGCTCGATGGCCTTTTCCATCTGCGCCGCCTCGACCGCCTTCTCGCGCCCGATCTCCAGCTTGCGGCGCTCGGTCTCCTGGCCGATGCGCGCCTCGTCGAGGCCGCGCAGTGAAGAGATGCGTGCGCGCTCGACCTCTTCCTGCGATGCGATCTCGGCTTCGCGCAGCGCCTGCACGCGGGCGATTTCCAGCTGTTCCAGCGAGCGCTTGCGCTCGAGACGCACCGCGTCCAACACCTGCTCGCGGGTGATCTCGGTGCGGTCGATGTCGCGCTGCCCGACGATTTCGGCCTGACGCACCTGCGCGTCGGCTCCGGCACGCTCCACCCTCTTGGCGGCGAGGTCGATGATGCGCTCCTGGTCGGCCTCCTCGACCTCCTTGCGCTTGCCGATCTCCATGACTTCGCGGGCGCGGGCGCTCTCTATGCGCTTCCGGTCCAGTTCGAGCTCGACGGTGATGCGCCCGCTTTCCACCTTCTCGCGGCGCTTGAGGTCGAGTTCCTCGACGGCCTCGTTCTTGGCGATCTCGCGGCCGCGGCTATCCTGCTCGGCGGCGATGCGCTCGGCGTCGAGCGCCTTCTGGCGGGCGATGCGGGCGGCTTCCAGCGCCGCGTCAGCCGCGATCTGCGCCTGCTCGATGGCCTGTGCCTTGCGCACCTCGCGCTCGCTGGTCTCCTCCTCGCTCTCGATGCGGTCGACGGTGAGCTTGCGCTCGCGCGCGATCCGCGCCGCCTCCACCGCCTCGCGGGCGGCGACCTCGGCCTCGTCGAGCGCCTGGTTGCGGGCGATCTCCAATTGCCGCGTCGCCTGCTCGAATGCGATGCGGTCGGCGGCGGTCTTCTTCTCCTGCGCGATGCGAGCGGCCTCGGTCGCCTCCTTCGCGGCGATCTCGGCAGCCAGCAGCGCGCGCTTGCGGGCGATCTCCCGCTCTTCGGTCGCCTCCTGCGAGGAGATGCGTTCGACGGCGATCTTCCTGTCCTGCGCGATCCGCGCCGCATCCACCGCAAGGCG
Organism: Pseudomonadota bacterium; assembly: GCA_023434095.1. Classification (GTDB taxonomy): domain Bacteria; phylum Pseudomonadota; class Alphaproteobacteria; order Rhizobiales; family Xanthobacteraceae; genus Ancylobacter. Next base: position 20,664 of record JAEYTJ010000120.1, read on the forward strand.
CGCGGCGATCTCGGCCTCGTCGACCGCCTTGTTCTGGGCGATCTGCAGGGCCCGGAGACGCTTCTCCTGTTCGATACGGGTGCTCTCCGTCGCCTCGCGGGCATCGATACGGGCCGTCTCGATGGTCTTTTCGCGCGCGATCTCAAGAGCACGGGTTTCCTGCTCGGCGGATATACGCTCGGCGGCGAGCGTCTTGTCGCGGGCGATCGTCGCCGCGTCGGTCACCTGCTGGGCCGCGATCTGCGCCTCGTCCAGCGCCTGCTTGCGCGCGATCTCCAAGGTCCGCACGCTTCGGTCGGAGGCGATGCGCTCGGCGTTGATCGTCTTTTCCTGAGCGATGCGCAGCCGCTCGGTGGCCTCGCGGCTCGCGATCTCTGCCTCGTCGATGGCGCGATTGCGGGCAATCTCGCGGCGGCGCGTCTCCTCCTCGTGGCCGATGCGGGCCTCGGTGAGGGCGCGCTCCTGGGCGATCCGGGCCTTCTCCGTCTCCTCGGCGGCGGCAATGCCCGCCTGGTCGATCACCCGACGCCGCTCGATCTCCAGCGCCTGGACCTCCTGCTCATGTTCGATGCGCGCTTCGCTCAGGGCGTGCTCCTGCGCGATCCGGGCGCGCTCAATGGCCTCCTTCGCGGCGATGTCCGCGGCCTCGGTCAACTGCCGGGTGCGGATACGCTCCTCGGTGATGACCTGCTCCTGCGCGATCCGGGCCCGCTCGATAGCCTCGCGGGTGGCGATCTCGGCGCCCTCGATGAGCTTTTGCCGCTCCAGTTCCTTGCGGCGGACCTCCTGTTCGGCGGCAATGCGCGCTTCCGATATCAGCCGGTCATTGGCGATGCGGGTGGTCTCGACGGCTTCGCGCGCGGCGATCTGCGCCCGTTCCGCGTCCGTCTCGCGCTCGGCGCGCTCGCGCACCAGTTCGGCGCGCTGCTGGGCGCGCATGAATTCCACGTCCCGCTCCTGTTCGAGCCGCGCCTCCTCGCTCTGCCGCTCTAGGGCGAGCGCCTGCCGCTCCGCTTCGAGATTGCGGGTGCGGATGAGGATCATCGAGTCCTGCTCGATATCGTTGCGCAGCTTGCGCTTGGCCTCGACATGCCCGATCAGGCTGGTCAGGCCCTCGGCGTCAAAACGGTTCGAGGGATTGAAATATTGCAGGTCGGTCTGGTCGAGATCGAGGATGGCGACGCTCTCCAGTTCCAGGCCGTTCGGCTCCAGAACGGCCTGCGCCACCGCGCGCACGCGCTCGACATAGGTATCGCGCTCCTCGTGCATGTCCTCCATGCTCATCTGCGAGGCGACCGTGCGGAGCGCCGAGATGAACTTGCCGGACAGCAGCGCATGCAGGCTGTCCGGCTCCAGGGTGCGGCGGCCGAGCGTGGCGCCGGCCTTGGAGACCGCCTCGCGGTTGGGCGCGACCCTCAAATAGAACTCGGCGTCGACATCGACGCGCATGCGGTCCTTGGTGATGAGCGCGTCCTCGCGCTCGCGCTTCACGCCGAGCCGCAGCGTGTTCATATTGACCGGCGTGATGTCGTGGACGATCGGCCAGACGAAGGCGCCGCCGTCGATGACGACCCTCTCGCCGAGCAGGCCCGTGCGCACGAACGCCACCTCCTTGGTGGAGCGGCGATACAGCCAGTTCATTGCCCAATAGAGGATGAAGATGGCGATGATCGCGACGATGAGCCAAAGCACGAGCTGGCCGATCAGTTCTCCGGTCATCGGGGTCTCCCTCGCATGCCTTCGGCGTCAGATGCCGGGCACTGTCTTGGTGTGGTGAGGATGGGGTTCATAACCGCCCTCCGGCCGCCCGGCGGGGGCCGGCGCCGTGGGCGCTCAAGGCACCGAGCAGGGCTTCGGTCAGCGGCGGGTCGTTGATATTGCCGGGCACGCGCACGAGCTGGCGCGAACTGACCTGCCGCACCGATTGCTCCAGAGCCGAGAACAGCGCCGCGTCGGCTGCGGGATCGTCGAACGGTCCACCGGGCCGACTGAGCTCGGAGAGCCCGCCCTGCGGCAGGAAGAGCTGGATCGCACCGCTCATGGCGTTCAGCCGCTCGCCGATCCGTCGGCCGATGGCGGCGGCATCCTCCGGCGAGGTGCGCATGGCGAGGAGCCCCGGCGCGTATTCGGCCAGCCGCCGGCCGCGAAACTGCGGCGGCAGAAGGGCCGTGGGGCCCAGCCGGACCATGTCGAGCCCGCCGCAGGCGCCGATATAGGCGAGCGAACCGAGGTTCAGCCGTTCGGCCGGGAAGGCGCCGCCGCAGGCGGCATCGGCGATCTCACCCAAGGCCAGATCGAGGACGAGGTCGATACGCCCCTGCCGCGCCAGCGCTTCGAGACGCCGCCCGCCGATGCCGTCAGCGGCGAATGCCAGCACGTCGAAGCCCGCGGCGCCGGCGGTGACGCGCTCGGCCACCGGCATGACGACATCGGCGCGGGTGAGGCCGAGCACGGGGGTGCCGGTCGGTTCAAAGCCGTGGTGAGCGACGCGTGCCTTCACCGCGCCGGCAATGGCGAAGGCGGCATTGCGCAGCGTCTCGCGCGCGAGTGCATGGAGCCCGTGGCTCTCGGCCAGCGCCGGCACGACGATGAGGTCGCTGGCGCCCGCCGGCACGCGCAGCGCCTCGGGCGACGAAGGGGACACCAGCAGCTTTGGCACACCGAATGGCAGACTGCACATGCCGGCGGCGGCGGCGGTACTGCCGATCGTGCCGGTGACGGCGATGATGCCGGTGATGTCGGCCTGCGCCTGCATGTAGCGTTCGAACGCCAGCGCCATGCCGGCCGCGGCCGACGCCCTGCTTCCGGTGAATACGCCGGACGAGCCGCGCGGGTGGAAGCCGGCCACCTGCTGGGGCGGCACGTCGAGGCCGGACGGACGGCCGCTGGTGGAGAGATCGATCAGCCGCGTGGGCAGGCCCTGAGCCTTCAGCAGATCGCGAACGAAACGCAATTCGTCGCCGCGCGTGTCGAATGCGCCGGCCACGACAACGACTCCCCCCGTCGTCGACATCGAACGGCGCGGCGCCGCGAGGACAGGGCCGGCAGCCTTCGGCGTCTCGGTCATGGTGCGCGCCGCACCTTCGATCTCGCGGACCGGGACCGGCTTCGACCAGCGGGTCGGAGGCGCCGGGTTGGAGACATAGATCCGGATCGGCCCGCGCGTCGCGGGCGGGGCTCCCTCCACCGGCCCCGCCGCCTCGGCGGGCTCGGCTTCATGACCATGGCGGCCGACGCCGAGCAGGCGCTGCTGCAGGTCGCGATCCGCGAACAGCGTGGCTGAATCCATCACGCGGGTGACGCGGCCGTTCACCATCACCGCCACGTCCTCCGATACCGAGGTCGCGACGCCGATGTTCTGCTCGATCACCAGCACATGGATGTTGCCCTCGCGTCCGAGCCGCTCCAGCATATCGGCGACCTGGTCGACGATGACCGGCGCAAGCCCCTCCGTCGGCTCGTCCATCACGAGCAGCTTCGGGTCGAGCAGCAGGGCGCGGGAGATGGCAAGCATCTGCTGTTCGCCGCCGGAGAGCTGGGCGCCGCCATTGTTCTTGCGTTCGGCGAGGCGCGGGAACACGGAGTAGATGCGCTCCACCGTCCAGGCGCCGCGCGAGCGGACAACGAGGCGCAGATGCTCGTCGACGGTGAGCGAGCGCCAGAGGCGCCGTCCCTGCGGCACGTAGCCTATGCCGGCGCGGGCGATTTCGCCGGGCGAGCGTCCGTTCAACGTCTGTCCGTTGAAGGCGATGGTGCCGCCGGAGACCGGGACGAGCCCCATGATCGCCTTGCACAGCGTGGTCTTGCCCATGCCGTTGCGGCCGACGACGGAAAGGACCCCGCGTCCCAGCGTCAGGTCGACGCCCTGCAAGGCGTGCGACTGGCCGTAATAGACGTGCAGCCCACGTATTTCGAGCACGGGATCGCCGCCATGGGCGGTTCGAGGGCGTTCAGCCATGATGGTGATGGCCCCCACCCAGATAAAGCGCCTGCACCTGAGGATCGGCTTCGATCTCGGCCGGCTTGCCCTCTTTGAAGATGCGGCCGTTGTGCATCATGGTGACGCTCTCGGCGACGCGAAGCGCGACGTCCATGTCGTGCTCAATGATGACGTAGCCGATATGCCCCGGCAGTCCGCTGAGGATGCTGACAAGGTCGCGCCGTTCGGTCGGCGAGAGTCCGGCCGCCGGCTCGTCGAACAGGATGAAGCGCGGCGCGCCGGAAAGCGCCATGGCGATCTCGAGCTGCCGCTGCTGGCCGTAGGAGAGGTTGGCGACGCGTTCGCCCGCCACCTCGCGCAGATGCACCGCGTCGACGAGCTGATCGGCGGCGTGCATCAGCGCGTCGTCGCGGCGCGGGCGGATCAGCGAGAAGCGTCCGCGCGAGGCCCCGCGGCAGGCGAGGTAAATGTTGTCGATCACCGACAGCCCGCCGAAGAGCAGCGAGATCTGGTAGGTGCGCCGCAGCCCCCGCCGGATACGCTCGTAAGGCGGAAACTGCGTGACGTCCTCGCCGAAGAAGCGGATGGTACCGCTGGTCGGCAGGAAGTCGCCCGTGATGCAATTGAACAGCGTGGTCTTGCCGGCCCCGTTGGAGCCGAGCACGGCGCGCCGCTCGCCGGGCTTCACCGTCAGCGTGATGTCGGTAAGCGCCGCGAGCGCGCCGAACAGCTTGGTGCAGCCGCGCAGCTCCAGCGCATTCGCCATGCCGGCGCCGGAGGGCGAGAGGGCAGGCAAGGGGGAAGCGTGGATGCTCATCGCCGCCGCTCCGTCCGTTCGGCGAGGGAACGGCGCGACAGCAGGTCCCGCCACTTCTGCCACAGGCCGAGCACGCCGTCGGGCGAGAACATCACGATGGCAAGAAAACCCAGTCCTACCAGTAGGTTGAAGCGCATGCTGGTAAAGCCGAGCCCGGAGAAGATGTCGAGCGCGAACGTCCGCAGCAGCACATAGATGAGAGCGCCGATGAACGGCCCGACCGGGTTGCCGAGCCCGCCGACCACGGCGACCACAAGGATATCGATTGCCGGCCCGACGCCGACCGTACCCGGCGAGATCTGTCGGTTGAACCAGACGAGCAGGATGCCCGCCAGCGCCGCGATGAAGGCCGAGAAGCCATAGGCGAGGATTCGATGGGCGGTGACGTTGTAGCCGAGCGCCGCCATGCGCCGCGGATTGTCGCGTATGCCCTGCAGCGCCAGGCCGAAGGGCGAGCGCGAGACATAGACCACCAGCAACATGGTGAGCGTGGCGACGCCGAGCGAGAGGTAATAGAACGCGGTCGGCCGGTGCCAGTCGACACCGAAGAAGGCCGGCGCCTGGATGGAGTTGAACCCGCGCGAGCCGTTGAACAGCTCCTGGTTCTGGCTGGTGAAGTAGAAGAAGGCAGCGGCGATGGCGAGGGTAATCATCACCGTGTAGATGCCCTGCGTGCGCACGGCGACGGCGCCGACGACGATGCCGAACGCCATGGCCAGCAGCAGCGCCGCCGGGATGGTGACCCATCCGGACAGCCCCAGGCTGATCGCCGAGCCGCTTGGCCCGAGCAGCGCGACGGTGTAGCCCGCAATGCCGGCCGTGGTCATCTGCGCCAGGGAGACCATGCCGCCGTAACCGGCGAGGAACATCAGGCTCAGGCCGATCATGCCGAGGATGAAGGCCCAGCCGAAGATCTGGAACTGGACGAACGCGCTGCTGAAGGTCGGCAACAGGAGCAACACGACCGCCACCACCCAGACGGCCGGATGAAGACCGACCAGCCATGTCTCGAAGGCGGTCGCCCTGCGGCGGGGGCGGACGAGCGTCGTGCGCTGGGCGGTGTCGCTCATGCCCGCCCCATGATGCCCTGCGGACGCAGCGCCAGCACCGCGACCATGATGAGAAAGGTGATCATCGCCGAGTAGGTCGGCATGTAGACGGAGCCGAGCTGCTCGGCGAGGCCGACGATCAGCGCGCCGAGCGCGGCGCCGGTGATCGAGCCCATGCCGCCGACGATGACGACGACCAGCGAGGCCAGCAGAAAGCGTACGTCCTCGCCCGGCGCCAATGATTGGAAGGTGCCGCCGACCACGCCGGCGATGCCGGCCAAACCGGCGCCGAAGGCGAACACCGCAACGAACAGCAGCTGCACCCGGGCGCCGGTGGCGGCCAGCATCTCGCGGTCATCCACGCCGGCACGCACCAGCATGCCCAGCCGGCTGCGATTCAGCACCAGCCACATTGCCACGCCGAGAACGATGGAGGCGGCGAGCACGGCGATGCGCACGAAGGGGTAGTTCAGATAGACCGCCTCGCCGTTCGACCTCACCGCCGTGACGAAGGGAAGCTGCACCGCGCCGGCGAGCCAGGGCGGGGTCTGGATCTGGTAGAAACCGCCGCCCCAGATCCAGAGCATGATGTCGCCGAAGACGATCGAGATGCCGATCGTCACCATGGTCTGGCGCAGGATTTCGCCCTCCATGCGCCGGAACACGGCGAGCTGAAGCGCCACGCCGGCGGCGGCCATGGCGAGGAAGGCGACGAGGAAGCTGAAGAGCCAGGAGCCGGTGACGTCCGAGATAACGTAGCCGATATAGCCGCCCAGCAGGTAAAGCGTGCCGTGGGCGAGGTTCACGTTCTTCATCAGGCCGAAGATCAGGGTGAAACCGCTGGCGACGACGAAATACAGCGCGCCCAGCGTGACGCCGTTGACCAGCGCCGAGACGAAGACGCGCTTGCGCCCGATCGCCGCCTCCAGGCCCGGCGGCCATTGCGCGAACACCGCCCAGACGAGCACGAGGACGGCGATGCCGATGACGATCGACCAGGCAGGGTGGCGTTGGTAGAAGCCGCTCATCGACGGCGCGCCCTTCCGCACGCCTTCCGCTTCATGTCAGCAACGCCGAAATGATCGGTGACGACCGCGACAGCTTTTCTGGTCGAAAAGATCGTAGATCGCTCGATCCTGGCGATGAACATGGCCGATGGCGCTCCTCGAACGGGCTGCATCTATCCGAGGATGCTGCCTCTCATTTGAGACGATGCTACACGCGGTATGCGATGGGAGCGTTATCATCGCGTCTGATTAGATGACCCGGGGAATTTACCTGTGCACCCGTTCTCCAGGCCCGCAGGGCGGGAGGGATGCCGCAGGGGTCAGTTCGGCACCACGTGACCGACGCGCCGATAGTCGGTCGGGGCCATGCCGGTGTTCAGGCAGAAGAAGCGCGAGAAGCTGCTTTGCGAGGAGAAGCCCAGCTCGAACGAGATGTCGCAGATCGGCTTGGGCGTCTCCACCAGGTCGTGATAGGCGCGTTCGAGCCGCAGCGTATTCCAGAACAGCTTGGGCGGCACGCCGATCTGCGAGCGGAACAGCTTGAAGAAGTGCGGCCGCGACAGCCCCGAATCCGACGCCAGCCTGGCGACGTCGAGGTCGCAATCGAGCCGCTCGGACATCAGCCGCAACGATTTGCGCACGCGAAAGTCGTTGGCCTCGAAACGCTCGACGCGGGCCTGCCGCTCATGCGGGGTGTGATGCGAGAGCTGGTAGCAGGCATGGGTGAGCTGGTAGAGCAGCGCCTCGAACTGCTCATTGCTGCCCCCGCCATTGGACAGCAGGTCGGCGAGTTGCGTCACCCACGCGCCGACTTCGGGCGTCACCGCGAATTCGGAAGCGCCGAAGCGCAGGCCGAGGCTCTGCTCCTGCCGGTGCCCGTGGAACCAGGAAGGGCGGATGTACAGCACCACGATGTACTGCCCCTCCGCCCGGTTCGGGGCGTAGCCGTGCAGTTCCCAAGGGTTCACCGCCACCGCCGTCGCCGGGGTGATGGCGTTCTCCTGCCCTTCGATGCGGATGCGGCCGTGCCCCCCGTGGACGTGGAAGAGCAGATGACCCTCCCGATGGGCGTGCGGGATGATCGGCCGGTCGAGATGGTAGAGCGTCGCACGGCCGAAATTGCCGTGAAAGACGCTGATCGCCTTGCTCATCGTCTGAGCGCTCCCTCCCATGTACCTTCTGACGAGGCATTGATTGGCGCTGCGGCTAGATTTTAGACGTGCGAACGTCCATGGCGGCAAGAGCCCCGCCGCACGATCGCGCGAAAATCATACTCTTTGACATTGTGCACCGCAGCGACACCTGTCTCAGCCAAAGCTGGCCGAGAGAAGTGCGGCATAGTCATCAACGGCAATTTCCGACGGATTCGTGGAAGTATTTGCATCGAGAAAGGCCAGATCGGCCAAATACCTCAGCTCTTCGCGCTTTATTCCTATCTCGCAGAGTGAGACGGGGAGACGCAGGCGACGGGCGAGGCCGCGGACATAGCCCGCGATCTTCTCCCGCGGCAGGCCCATCGTCTGCTCCAGCCGCGCCGGCATCCAGGCACCGCGCTCCACATTGAATTCGAGCACGGTGGGAAGAACGACGGCACTGAGGTCGGTCATGCGTTCGCCCCCGTGGGAGATCGCCACCGCATTGCCGATGGCGCCCGCCGCGCCGAGGCCTTTCTGCATGGCGACGAGGCATTCCACCAACGCGCCCGCCAGGGCTCCCGGAGGGGGCACGTCGCCACCGCCGGCGATCTGTTCGAGATAGATGCACACCTGGCGAATGGCATCGAGCGCCAACGCGTCGGCCATGGGGTTGTCGCCCCGCGCCGATACCGCCTCGATGGCGTCGGAGAGGATCGACATGCCGACCGCCGAGGCGAGGCGGGGCGTGGCCGGCTCCAGGAAGTCCTCGTCGCATATGGCGATGTCGGGGATGAGTTCCGGGTCGAAAAGCGCCGCCGCCCCGCCATTTTCCGCCCCGGCGGCCAGTGTGGTCGGCCCCAGCGCGCGCACCGCTTCGAGTTCGCTCGGAATGGCGATGAAGCATGGCCTCACGGCGTCCGGCTCCGGCCACGCGCGCGGCGCCGCCGCGGTGCCGGCCTCGGCGAGGTTGCGGATCAGCAGCTTGGCGAAATCGATGACTGGCTGGCGGCCGAGCGCCACCACGGCGTCGCAGCGCTCCAACGCCACCAGTTCCAGCGCGCCGGCCATGACGTCGCCGCCCGGTCCGCGGGCGGAAACGTCGAGCAGCACAACGTCGGCCTCGTCCGGCAGGGCCCGCTTCAGCCCGTCAAGCGGGGCCTGGGCAGCCTTGCCGGAAGCGTCCGCGACGATCAGCAGGCGCCGCAAGGCACGGCGCTTCACTTCGGCGGAGAACACCCGGCCGAGCACGCCATGGGCGAGATAGATGCGCGAGCCGTGGAATACGAGTGACATACGCGGTCTCTCAGCGTCACGGTTCGCCGCCCCGGCGGCATGGGGGCGTCCCCTGGCGACATCGTCGGATCGGCGCCCGGCGGGCCGGGGACAGCTTTATTTGTACGTCTTGCACTCGATGCCCGCGCGGGTCGGCGCACCGATCTTCTGGAACGTCGCCGGGTCGATGCCGAGCGTCTGGTTGACGTTCGGCACGATCTTCACCAGCTGGTTGACGAGGTTGCCGTTCTCGTCTTCGACCACTTCCGTGACGAAGTTGTTGAGGACCGCCTGGCGATTGGAATCGAGCGTAATCTTGCCATTGGGCGCGTCGAGCTCGATCGTCGCCAGCTTTTCGCGGAACTTCTTCTGGCCGTCGCCGAGATCGCCGTCGATCTCGTCCAGCACGGTGAACGCGGCGAGCGCGGCGTTGTAATAGCCGGTGGCAATGCCCGAGGGCACGGGGAAGCGCTTCTCCGCCGGGAAGGCGTCCTGGTAGGCTTTCACGAAGGCCTGCCATTTGGCGTCATCCCAGGTATCGGCCTGCGGGCCGGCCGAAACGGTGCCGATCAGCGCCTTCTTGGCCTCGCCCTTGGCGGTAAGCACGGTCTGGTCGACCATGATGGCCCCGCCCACCAGCTTCGCGTCGCCGCCGGCCTGATGATACTGGTTGGTGAAGTTCACCGCGTCCGAGCCGCCGAGCGCCACGAAGATGGCGTCCACGTCGTCCGGCAGCGCGGCGATGATCGAGGAATAGTCCTTGGCCCCGAGCGGCGCCCAGAACTTGCCTTCGATCTGTCCGCCGGCCGAGCAGTATTCAATGGTAAGTCCGAAGACCTGCGTATAGGGGAACGAATAGTCGTCGCCGAGCATGGCGATCTTCTTGTAGCCCTTGACGTTGTAGATGTATTCGCCAAGGCCGGCCATCCATTGCGTGCCGTCGCCGTTGAAGCGGAAGAAGTTCGGCGCCGGATCGGGGAAGGTGGTCTCCTGCGCGGCGCTGTCGCCGTTGATGAAGGTCACCTGCGGCTGCGACTTGGCATATTCCTTCACCGCGATGCCTTCGTCCCCGGAGACCGGTCCGATGACGATGTCGACCTTGTCCTGCTCGACCAGCTTGCGGACCGCCCGAAGCGCCGAGTCCGGCGTCGCGTCGGAGGCCGCGATGAGGACCTCGATGTCGCGGCCGCCGGCCTTGCCGTTATGGCCCTTCAGGGCTGTCTGAAAGCCGCGCACGCCATCCTCGCCGAGAGCGGTGAGCGGGCCTTCGAGGCTCGCCAGCACGCCGACTTTCAGCTTCTCGGCGGCGTGCCCGGCGGTGGCGAGCGCGGCGAGGCTGAACCCCAGCGCCGTGGTCGCGAGGATCTTCGTCACATGCGGAGTTATTTTCATCTGGACGTCCTCCCATTGCCCGCTTTTTCAGCCCTTTGCGGCGGGCGCGAGCCTTGGGACAGTCAAGCCCCGTCCATCGGTGCAGCGATACACGTGGAATCTGCGGACTTGTCATGGCGTCGCTTTATTGGCCGAGGCGAACGGCCGGTGGAGAGACTTCTCCAAAGCGCCGCCAGCGAAGAGGCGAGCGCCCCATCGCGGCAGCTCGTCTCTTCCGGTGGATCGAGGCCGTCAGGCGCGATCGGTGCGGGCGATACGCGCCAGAAGGTAGTCTACCTCGGCCCGTGCGACCGGCGACAGCGACGAGCCGGGCTTGCGCTGGGCATCGCTGGCAAGGATGCCGCGCTTCATCATGGTGTATTTGCGCACGGCAAGCCCGACGCCTTGCTGCTGCTCATACCGGATCAGCGGCAGATGGGCGTCGAAACGATCATGGACCGCGTCTCTCTGGCCCAGCCCGTGCAGCCGCACAACGTCGATGAGCAGTTCCGGAAAGGCGTAGCCGGTCATGGCGCCGTCAGCCCCGCGCTCCATCTCGAAGTCGAGGAACATGCCGCCATTCCCGGTCAGGATCGACAAGTCGCGAAGCGTGCCCTCCTGCTGGAAGCGGCGGAGCGTCGAAATCTTCTCGAGACCCGGCCAGTCCTCGTGCTTGAGCATGACGCAGGAGGGATGATCCATGACGATCTTGCGGATCACCGCCGGCGTCATCACCACCGAAAGGGTGAGCGGGTAGTCCTGGATGACAAAGGGAATGTCGCTGCCAATGGCCTCCACCGCCTGGGAATAATAGCCGGTGATCTGGTCGTCGGTGCGCAAGGAAGGGGGCGGCGCGATCATCACCGCGCCCGCGCCCATTTCCATGGACTGCCGGGCAAGCGTGCGCATGGCGGCGAAGCCCGGCGCGGAGACCCCGACGATCACCGGCTTGCCCTTCATGCCGGCCACGGCGCTCTTCACGATCCGCAACGATTCTTCGGGCTCCAGCTTGGGCGCCTCGCCCATGATGCCGAGCACCGTGGTGCCGTTCGAGCCGATCTCGTCGTAATAGGCGAACAGCCGGTCGACCGACGCCCAGTCCACGGCGCCGTCCGGCAGGAACGGGGTCGGGGCGATCGGGAACACGCCCGCGGCGGTGGCGGTCAAGGTCATGTCGGATTTCCTCAGATGCTGGCGATCATTCCGCCATCCACGCGGATGACGGAGCCGTTCAGGTAGGACGCGGCCGCGCTGGCGAGGAAGGCGACCACATTGGCGTATTCCTGCGGCTCTCCGTAGCGGCCGGCAGGGATGGTGCCCGTCGAGGCGGCGGCGACCTCCGCCACGGACTTGCCTTCGCGCTTCGCCCGCTGCTCGTCGAGAAAGCGGATGCGGTCCGTGGCGATGCGTCCGGGCAGCACGATGTTGGCGGTCACGCCATCGCGCCCGACCTCGCCGGCCAGCGTCTTCGACCAGCCGACAAGGGACAGGCGCAGGGCATTGGAAATGCCGAGATTGGGAATGGGCGCGACCACGCCCGACGAGGTGGAGGTGACGATCCGTCCCCAGCCGCGCGCGCGCATGCCCGGCAATACGCGGTCGGTCAGCGCGATGACGGAGAGCACCATGGCGTGGAACTGGCGTTCCCACAGCTCCGGCGCCTGACCGGAGGCCGGCGTCGGCGGCGGGCCGCCCGTGTTGTTCACCAGCACATCCACCGCGCCGAAGCGCGCCTCAATGGCCGTCACGTGCCGATCGATGGAGGCGATGTCCGCGAGGTCCCATTCCAGTTCCAGCGCCTCGCCGCCCGCGGCTCGGATCGCCTCGGCCGTCGCCTTCAGCGCGCCGGCATCCACATCGCCCAGCGCCACCCGGGCGCCTTCCCGTGCCAGCGTGCGGGCGATCGCGCCGCCCAGTCCCCCACCGGCGCCGAGCACCAGCGCCGTCTTGCCGTTCAGTCCCAGATCCATGAAGGCCTCACTTGTTGCGGCGCCGCCGCTGGGGCGCGCCATCCTGTTCCTCGGCGGGGGCGCCCCGGGCGACGCGCGCGAGATAATCGGTCTTGCTGGACTGCATGTGATCGACGCAGAGCTGGGCGAACGCCCATATGTCGCGCCCGGTCAGCAGCTCGATCATCAGCTCGTGCTGGGAGATCGAGAGCTTGAGCCCCTCGGCGTCCGCCAGGTTCTTGGCGCGCATGGGCAAAGTGAGGTCCATGTATTCCTGCAGCGTGCGCACCAGATACGGATTGCCGCAGGCTTCGAACAGGGCGATGTGGAACGCGTCATTGGCATCGTGCACGCCCCGGAGGTTCTGGCGCTCCGCCTGCTCGCGATACGCACCCTGCAACGCCCGCAGCTTGGCGATCAGCTGCGGCGGCGCCGGCAGGGAGATCATCAGCGCCGCCTGCCGGGTCAGCATCTCGCGGACGTCGTAGATCTGGTGGACCTCCTCGGGCGAATAGGTGCGGACCGTCGCGCCGATATTCTTCTCGCGCCGCACGATGCCGCGCCGCTCCATGTCGACCAGCGCCTGGCGCACGAAATGTCGCGAGACCTCGTAGCGCGCCATCAGCATGTCCTCGGTCAGGCGGGTGCCCGGCCCGAGGCGGCCGAAGATGATGTCCTCTTCCAGGAAGGCGGTGACCTTGTCGACATCGTCACGCCGCAGCGTGGACAAGGCGAGATCGTGCTCTGACATCATTGCATGCCGTCCCGTCCCGCCAGACGGTAGCAATCCTCGACGAGGCGAAGCGTCTCCAGATTGTCCTCCGGCGAGGTCTCAAATGGCGCCCCGTCGCCGAGCCGCGTCACGAAGTGAGAAATGGTGTCCTCGTAGGAGCCGCGATAGATGGCCGAAAGATCGAACGCCGCGCGCCGGGATGTCGACCCCGAAAGGCTCAGCGCGCCATCGTCGAGGGTCAGCGCCCCCCGCGTCCCGAGGATCTCCAGCCGGTCGGCGGCAGCGGGGGGATGGCCGTGGGCGGCAAGGCTCGCGAAGACCTGCACGGCCAGACCCCCGGCGCCGGTCAGCTGGATAATCGCGGTGTCCTCGCCGGCGATCTCCTTGCAGAGCTGAGCCAGCGAGCAGGACGACACCTTCAGCGGCCCGAGCAGCATGCGCAGCGTGTCGAGATGATGGATCAGGATTTCCGACACCAGCATGCGGCGCTCGAACCGGATGAAGGGCTGGCGCTCGACCGCGGGCAGGCGCCCATCGGCATCCGGCAGCGTGCCGCTGGTGACGAAGGCGAGGCGCGCGGCGAAAGGCTCGCCGATGTCGCCCGCACGCAGCCATGCGGCGGCTTGGCGATAATGCGCGCGGAACCGCCAGTTCTCGTGCACCATCAGGCGGATGCCGGAGGGCAGCTCCTCCACCAGCTGCCGGGCTTGCGCGAGCGTCGGTGCCAGCGGCTTCTGGCACAGTATGGCGAGCCCTCTGCCGGCGGCCAGCCGCACCAGTTCGGCATGGAAGGCGCGCGGCGCCGCGATGTCCACGGCGTCGAGGCCGCAGGCGTCCAGCATCTCCCGCGCATCGGCGAAACCGGCAGGGATGCCGAATTCCCGCATGCGCGCGGGTCGCGCCGCCTCCGAGGGGTCGGCGATGGCGACGAGCTCGACCCGGTCGGCGAGCGCGGCCCAGCCGCGCAGGTGATGCTGCGTGACCCAGCCGGCGCCGATAAGCCCGACGCGCAGTTTTCCGCCGCTCATTGCAACGGCCCGCGCGGTGCGTCCGCTGCGCCATCGGCGGGAATGGCCTTCCCGCTGGCCTTGTCGAACAGGTAGGTGGCGGAGGCGGAGAAGTGCAGGTCGATCATGTCGTCCACGCGGGCGGAGACGTTGCGCGGCAGGCGCGCCGTGCATTCGCCACCTCCCTCGATCTCCACCGCGACCAGCGTCTCGGCGCCCAGCGGTTCCACGGTGAACACCCGCCCCCGGATGCTGCCGCCGCCGGGCCCGGCGGCCTCGGCGCCGAGATGGAGGTCCTCCGCGCGCACCCCCATGACGGCCTCCCGGCCGGCAAGCGGGGCCAGCGTCGTTTCCCGCCAGCGCGCCAGCGTGCCCGTCACCCCGCCGGTGCCGATCTGCGTGCCGCCGGCGGCGACGGGCAGGGTGAACAGGTTCATGGGCGGGGCGCCGAGGAAGCGGGCCACGAACGTGTCCGCCGGATTCCAGTAGACTTCCAGCGGGGCGCCCACCTGCGCCACCCTGCCGCCGTTCATGACACAGATGCGCGTGCCCATGGTCATCGCCTCCACCTGATCGTGGGTGACGTAGATCATGGTCGAGGCGAGGCGGTGGTGCTGGCGGATCAGTTCGTTGCGGGTGTTGACGCGCAATGCCGCGTCGAGATTGGAGAGCGGTTCGTCGAAGAGAAAAACCATGGGCTCGCGCACCATCGCCCGGCCGAGCGCCACGCGCTGGCGCTGGCCGCCGGAAAGGGCATGCGGCTTGCGATCGAGCAGCTGCGACAGGCCGAGAATCTGCGCGGCTTCCTTGACGCGGCGCTCGATCTCGGCCGCCGGAACGCGCCGGCGCCTGAGCCCGAAGGCCAGGTTGTCGGCCACGCTCATATGCGGATAAAGCGCATAGGACTGGAACACCATGGCGATGTCCCGGTCCTTGGCCGGCACGTCATTGACCACCCGCCCGTCGATGGACAGGGTGCCGGAGGAAATGTCCTCCAGGCCGGCGATCATGCGCAGGGTGGTGGACTTGCCGCAGCCCGAAGGGCCGAGCAGCACCATGAACTCGCCATCGGCGATGGTGAGGTTCACATCGTCCACCGCCACCGGACCGGACCCGCCATAGCGTTTGCAGATGCTGTCGAGCTGTACGACCGCCATGGAATCTACCTCTTATTTGACTGCGCCGGCGGTCATGCCGCGGATGAGCTTTTCGGAGAAGAAGGCATAGGCGATGATCACCGGGATGATCGAGATCATGACGCCGGCCGCGATCATGCCGATGTCCTGGAAGTGATCGCCCATGAAGGCGCGGATCCCGATCGGCAGGGTGCGCTTGTCGGGGTCGCTGATCAGCACCACGGCGAACAGGAACTCGTTCCAGAGCATGATGAAGTTCAGGATCAGCGTGGTGGCGATGGCCGGCATGCCGATGGGCAGAACGATGCGACGGAAGATCTCGATGTCGCCATAGCCGTCCATCTTGGCCGCATCGAACAGATCCTGCGGAATGCGGGCGAAGAAGCCCTCAAGAAGATAGACGGTGAGCGGCAGCTGCAGGGAGATGTAGACCAGCGTGAGACCCGCCAGGCTGTTGTACAGATTGTAGTCGACCAGGATCTGGTAGAGCGAGATCAGCGTGATCTGCGGCGGGAAGATGATGGACGAGAACAGGATGGCGTAGATGATCCGGTTGCCGCGGAAGCGGTAGCGCGCCAGCGCGTGCGCCGCGGCCGCTCCCACCAGCGTCACCACCGCCACCGCGGTGACGACGACGATCGCCGAGTTCCAGAAATAGGTGTCGAACGCCGAGTCGACCCAGGCGATGCGAAACTGCTCCCAGCGGAAGGGGTCGGGCCAGGCATAATGGTCGGCCGAGATTTCGCCGGTGTTGCGCACCGACATCGTCGCCAGCCAGAGAAACGGGCCGAGCGCGTAGACGGTGTAGGCACCGATCACGAGCGTCAGCGCGCCACGTCCGAACAGGCGGGGTATGGGGTTCTGGGTGCGCACGGTCAGTACTCCAGCCGGTCTTTCGACTTGAAGATCTTGTTGAGCAGGATGACGGCGGCGCAGACCACGCCGAACCACACCGCGGCGATGGCGGAGGGGTAGCCGAGGTCGAACGTGTTCCAGTTGAAGGCGCGCTTGTAGACATAGGTGGAGACCGTCTCCGTCGCCCAGAGCGGGCCGCCGCCGGTCATGATCCAGACCAGGTCGAACACCTTCATCTTGCCGATGAACGCCAGCACATAGAGGTTCAGCAGCGTCGGCCTGAGCATCGGCACGATCATGTAGCGGAGCTTCGCAGCCCAGCCGCAATTGTCCAGCTCGGAGGCCTCCAGCACCTCGCGAGGAAGCGAGTGGATGGCCGCGAGACACACGACCATGTTGAAGCCGGCCCATTTCCAGGCGTGGGTGACGATGACGGCCGCGAGCGCCGTGTTGGTGTCGCCGAGCCAGGAGCGCGCAAGGCTGCCGAGGCCGACCGCGCGCAGCACCTCGTTCACCACGCCCCAGTCGTAATTGTAGATCCACATCCACAGGATCGCGACGACCACATAGGAAATCAGCACCGGCGTGAACCAGGCGATGCGCAGGAAGCGCGCGAACGGCACGCCGGCATAGAGCGCAAGCGCCAGCAGCAGACCGGTGGCCACATCCAGGAACGGGGCGATGAAGGCCCAGATGAAGGTGTTGCGAACCGCCACCCAGAAGATGTCGTCGTGCCAGAGCGCCACGTAATTGGCGAAGCCGACGGGAATGCGCTCCATCCCCTCGATGGTGAAGAAGCTGTCGTAGATCGTCCGGAAGGCCGGATAGGCGGTCAGCCCGAAATAGATCGCCAGGGCTGGAACGAGGAAGACCAGCAGGACCGGAAGCCCGGCCCGGCGGGGATCGGAAAACCGCCGGGCCTGCGGCGCGCCTGATGCGCGCGCCGCCTTCCGGACATCCGTGCCGGTCTGTTGTGCCATGTCCGACATCGCCCGATCACTTCTTGAGACAGGCCGCATCCATCCTGCCGGCGGCGTCCTCGACGCTGATGAGACCGGCGGGGAAGGCGTTGTTCATCACCTGGGTGAAGGTCTCGGCGCACTTCGCCCGGTAGTGGAACAAGGGCGTGCCGAAGAAATACTCCACATCGGCGTTGCGGGCCGTGAGTTCCTTGAAATAGGCCTCATGCGGCGACTTGATCTTTGCCGGATCGGACTTCAGCCCGGTCTGCAGCGAGACCTGCTCCATCCACTTGGTGCCGTTCTCCACATTGGCGATCGACTTCAGCAGCGCCCCGGCGCAGTCCTTGTTCTTGCTCTTGGAATAAAGGACGAAGCTGCCCGCGACAGCGAGGGTCTTGCAGTTGGCGCAGGCACCCTCCTCCATGGCCGGGAACTGCATGATGCCAAGGGGAAAATCCTTCGGCATGCCGCCGCTCTCCGGCGGGGCGAAGGCACGGCCGGTGAACCAGCTGGGGTCCGGGAAGGTGAGCGCCCCCGGCTTCTGGTAGAAGTAATAGTGGGACTCGCCGAGCTTCAGCGTGGCGAAGCTCTTGGGATAGGCCCCCGCGTCGATGAGTTCCTTCATCCAGACCATGACGTCGGCGACACGCGGGTCCTTGTAGGAGAGCTCGCCGGCCAGCAGCTTGCCGTAATCCTCAGCGCCGAGCTTGCGCAGCAGCGCCTCGTAGGTCAGCAGCGCGCCGGGAAAGGGACGGTCGCCGACACCCTGCGACACCGGCGTGATGCCCGCCGCCACGCCCTTCTTCACGAGATCGGTGAACTGCGCCTGGGTGAGCTGGGCGGAGTCGGGCACGTCGATGCCGACCTTCTTCACTTGGTCCTTGTTGTAATAGAGCTCGACCGTATAGGCCTCCACCGGCACGCCATAGACCTTGCCCTTCGATGTCCATGCCGGCTTGGCCCAGTCCTCCAGGCCGCCGAGGTCGATGTAGTCGTCCAGGGGCTCGAGGAAGCCGCCGGCGAGAAATTCCGGCTGATCGGGCTCCATGTAGAAGATGTCCGGCGCCTGCCCGGTGCGAACCGCGGACTTGGCCTGCGTGTAGAGATCGGCCTTGGGGATGAAGCTGAGCCTCACCGAACACTGCTTGTTGGCTGCCTCGAACTCCTGCACACGGCTCGTGACCCACTCTCTTTTGGCCGGCTCGTCGGGCCAGTTGGACCACATCGTTATCTGCGTCTGCGCATGCGCAGAGCCCACCATGGCGGCCGTGAAAATGGCCGCACCCAGACATGCCCTCAGTCTCATTGGCGTTTCCTCCCGGTCGGTCGTGATGTTCGTTTCTTGTTGAGGGCAGCTACGGCCACAATGCACTTATTGTCAATAAGAGAAGGCGTGATCGCGCCAGAAACGTCGCCATATGGACGTCCGCCATCAAACATTATTGACAATCTGTCTGGTTCGTCGATAGCTCTGGCGCAGACAGGGTCGCTCGGAGGGTGAAATGAGCAAAGGGCTACGCAAAGGCCTGACGAGCTACGGCGACGCGGGCTTCTCGCTCTTTCTGCGCAAGGCCTTCATCAAGGCCATGGGCTATTCCGACGACGCGCTGAACCGGCCCATCGTCGGCATCACCAACACCTACAGCGACTACAATCCCTGCCACGGCAACGCGCCGGCATTGATCGAGGCGGCCAAGCGCGGCGTCATGCTGGCAGGGGGGATGCCGATGATGTTCCCCACCATCTCGATCCACGAGAGTTTCGCCCACCCGACCTCCATGTTCCTGCGCAATCTGATGGCCATGGACACGGAGGAGATGATCCGCGCCCAGCCCATGGATGCGGTGATCATCATCGGCGGCTGCGACAAGACCCTGCCGGCGCAGATCATGGCGGCGGCCAGCGTTGACCTGCCCGCCATAGTCATCCCCGGCGGCCCGATGGTCGTGGGCCATCACAAGGGCGAGGTCCTGGGCGCCTGCACCGACTGCCGCCGGCTGTGGAGCGCGCACCGGGCAGGCGAGATCGACGCGCAGGAGATCGAGACGGTCAATGGTCGGCTCGCGCCGTCGGTAGGCACGTGCATGGTCATGGGCACCGCTTCCACCATGGCCTGCATCACCGAGACCATGGGGCTCTCGCTGCCCATGAGCGCCACCATTCCCGCCCCCCACGCCGAACGGCTGCGTCTGGCCGAGGCCAGCGGCAGGCGGGCGGCGGAGATGGCGGTCGCGGGAGGCCCGAAGCCGAGCGAACTGATGACGCCGGCCGCCTTCCGCAATGCCCAGGTGGTGATGCAGGCCATTGGCGGCTCGACCAACGGGCTCATCCACCTCACCGCCATGGCCAACCGGGCCGGCGTCGCCATCGATCTCGCCGCGTTCGACGCCATCGGGCGCGAGGTGCCGGTTCTGGTGGACCTGAAGCCCTCCGGCGACCACTACATGGAGCATTTCCACCACGCGGGCGGCGTGCCCAGACTGCTGCGCGAGCTGGGGGACCTAATCGACACCTCGGCGCCGACGGTGGACGGCTGCACCCTGGCGGAGGTGGTGGCGGGGGCCGAGGAGGTCCCCGGCCAGACGGTCATCCGCACGCCCGCCGCGCCGATCAAGCCCATCGGCGCCATGGCGGTGCTGCATGGAAACCTCGCGCCGCGCGGCGCGGTGATCAAGCACTCCGCCGCCACGCCGCGCCTGCTCACCCATACCGGCCGCGCGGTGGTGTTCGATTCGACCGCCGACCTGGCCACCCGCATCGATGACCCGGACCTCGACGTCACGGCGGACGACATATTGGTGCTCCGCAATGCGGGACCCAAAGGGGCGCCGGGCATGCCGGAAGCCGGCTATCTGCCGATCCCGAAGAAGCTCGGCCGGCAGGGCGTGAAGGA
>JAEYTJ010000151.1 GCA_023434095.1 Pseudomonadota bacterium
CCGCTCTCGATCAACCTGCTGGCCGATCTGGAGCCGGTGACGATCGTCGTCATGGTGCTGGCGTGGCCGCTCGCCATGTTCGGCCTGCCGCAGCCGCGCGCCAAGGGCCTCTCGCAGCGCCTGCGGCTCGCCCTCTACGGGCTGAGCGACAGCGTGGCGGTGGCGGCGCTGTTCCTGCTGTGCATCCTGTCGGTGGGAGCGGCGACCTACTCGCCCTTCCTGTATTTCCGGTTCTGAGGGGAGCGAGACGATGCCGCTGCTCATGGCCTTCCGCCGCTGGTGGGCGCTCGTCTTCGTCGCCCTGCTCTCGCTGCCGGCCCTCGGCCTGCTCGCGCCCGACATGCCCGGGCCGATCCGTAACGTGGTGGCGCCGGAGGCGCGCTGGTGGGAGCACGCGTCCGAACGGCTCGATCCCTATATCAACAATGCCTTCGGCTTCCGTGGCCCGGTGCTGGCCGCGCATCGCCGCTATCTGCGCTTCATCGGCTCCTCGCCTGGCACCCGCGTGGTCGACGGCACCGACGGCAGCCTGTTCCTGCGCGACGACAGCGCGCTGGAACAGTCGATCGGCCAGCTGGTGCGCCCGCAGGCGGTGCAGAGGCTGGCCGTGCTCGCGCGCGAGCTGGAGAAGAAGGTCGCGGCCTATGGCGGCACCTTCGTCCTCACCCTGCCACCCAACGCCGCCACCGCCCGCTTCGACCAGCTTCCCGACTATATCCGCCAGCAGCGGCGCCAGCCCAACGAGTACGATCTCGTCGCCGCCCGGCTGAAACGGGACGGCATCAATTTCGTCGATCTGCGTCCTATCCTCGCCGAGGCGGCGACGGACAGCCCGCTCTATTACCGCTACGACACCCACTGGAACGCGCTGGGGGCGCTCGTGGCGTTCAACGCCGTCATGGACGCCGCCGGGCGCCCGGACCTCGCCATCCCGCCCGCATCGGCCTTCAGCGGAACCCGGCCGCGCAAGCAGGGCGATCTGCTCACCGTCGCCGGCATCGAGGGCCGCAACCCGCCCGATGCCGAATATGTCCTGCAACGCCCCGTGGCCGGCCCCCACGACACCACCCCGCTCGCCGGCATCGTCACCGCGCCGCCGCCGGAGAAGGACGATTACGGCTTCCATGCCGTCGCCACCGGGCACGAGGGCCCGCGCATCATGGTGGTGGGCGATTCCTTCACCCAGGGCTTCTGGTACAATCCGCTGGTCTACCGCGCCTCGGCGATGGTCTGGATTCACCATGCCGCCTGCGAGTTCGACCAGGGCATCATCGACCGCTTCAAGCCGGACATCCTGATCTACGCCCCGACGGAGCGCTTCCTCACCTGCAAGAACTGGAGCCGCACGCCGATGCCGGCCGGGGGCTGAGGCCTCCCCGCTCCTTCTTGCCTCGCCACCCCGCCCGGCCCTAAAAGGCCGCGTTCTCTCTCCGCCGGATCCCCGCCATGCCCCTGACCCGCGACGACCTCCTCGCCCGCCTGGCGGCGCTCGGCATCGCCACCACCACGGTCGAGCACCCCCCGCTCTTCACGGTGGAGGATTCGCAGACGTTGCGCGGCGACATTCCCGGCGGCCACACCAAGAACCTGTTCCTCAAGGACAAGAAGGGGAACCTGTTCCTCGTCGTGGTCGAGGAGGAAACGCGGGTCGACCTCAAGAACCTGCACGTCCCGCTCGGCGCGGCGAGCAAGCTCTCCTTCGGCAGTGCCGAACTGCTGGAAGAGGTGCTCGGCGTGAAGCCCGGCGCCGTCACCGCCTTCGGCCCGGTCAACGATGTCGCGGGCCGCGTCGCCGTGGTGCTGGATGCGGAGCTGATGGCGCATGAGGTGGTCAACTGCCATCCGTTGGTCAACACTGCCACCACGACCATCCGCACTGAGGATCTCCTGCGCTTCCTGCGCGCCACCGGCCACGAGCCCCGCGTGCTGGCCGTGCCCCGGCGCAGCGCGACGGAGGAACCTGCCACCGCCGCGGGCTGAGCGCCCCGTTGCATTCGCGGCGCGGCAGACCATTTTAGACGCCGAGCGAGCCCCGAGCACTGCCCCGAGCATCTGCCCCATTGCGAGGACGACCCATGTTGCTGAACCAGCCCTCCTCCCCCGCCACCCCGGGCGACGCGCCGGCCGGCGACGATGTGGTGATCGACGTCACCACCAAGAGCTTCATGAAGGACGTGGTGGAGGAATCACGCCACCGCCCCGTGCTGGTCGATTTCTGGGCGCCCTGGTGCGGCCCCTGCCGCCAGCTCACCCCCATCATCGAGAAGGTGGTGCGCGCGGCCAAGGGCAAGGTCCGCCTCGCCAAGATGAACACGGACGAGCACCCCGCCGTCGCCCAGCAGCTCGGCATCCAGTCGCTGCCCACCGTCTATGCCTTCGTCAACGGCCAGCCGGTCGACGGCTTCATGGGCGCGCAGCCCGAAGCCCAGATCAAGGCGATCGTCGACAAGCTCGTCGCGGCGTCGGGGGGCGGCAACGATATCGCCGACATTCTCGCCAGCGGCGAGGCGGCGCTGGCCGAGGGCGATCTCGCCGGCGCGGCGGAAATCTTCGCCGCCGTGCTTGGCGAGGAGCCCGAGAATCTCGCCGCCATCGCCGGCCTCGCGCGCACCGAGCTCGCCGCCGGCAATCTCGAACAGGCCAAGGCGACGCTTGCCCTCGCGCCCGCCGGCGCCGCCAATGACAGCGCGATCACCGCCGTGCGCGCCGCCATCGAGCTGGAGGAAGCCGCGAGCGCGCTCGGCGACGTGAAGGAGCTGGAAGCGAAGGTCGCCGCCAACCCGCTCGACCATCAGGCCCGCTTCGATCTCGCCGTGGCGCTCAGCGCCCGCGGCAAGCGCGAGGAGGCGGTGGACCATCTGCTCGCCATCGTCCGCAAGGACCGTGCCTGGAACGAGGACGGCGCCCGCAAGCAGCTGGTGCAGTTCTTCGAGGCCTGGGGCCCGACCGACGATCACACGCTCTCCGGCCGCCGCCGCCTCTCCTCGCTGCTCTTCGCCTGACGCCGGCGGGGGGCGCCCCCCCCCGCGGCCGGGGCGCCGCGCCGGGCACCGGAGCCGACCCATAGC
>JAEYTJ010000217.1 GCA_023434095.1 Pseudomonadota bacterium
AGCTGGTCGTCGACATAGGCCTGCAGATCGTCGCCGGAGACGGGATCAACGGGACGGCTCATCCGTACCTCCTACGATGCGCAGGCGCGCGGGGACGTCGCCCGCGCCGCCCTCTTCCATCGCCCGCAGCGTGGCGCGGGCGCGCGACAGGCGGGACATCAGCGTGCCCTGCGGAATGCCGAGCGTGGCGGCGGCCTCGGCATAGCCGAGCCCCTCGATCGCCACGAGATGCAGGGCCGCGCGCTGTTCCTCGGGCAGCGCCATGAAGGCGTCGCGGACCTGGGCCAGGCGCAGCCGGTGCTCCTGCGCGGGGGCGGCGCTGGTCTCGGCGAGATCGAGGCTGTCGGCCTCGCGCCGGGCTTCGGCGACGCGCGAACGGCGGCGGTCGATGAACACGTTGTGCAGCACCGAGAGCAGCCAGCCCCGCAGCGCCCCGCTGCGCGGCCCCGAACCTCGCGGCGCGTTGCCGGGGGCGGCGCGTTCGGCGTCGAAGCTGCCGCGGCGCTCATAGGCGCGCACCAGCGCGTCGTGCACGAGATCCTCAGCCTCGACGTCGTCGCGCGTCAGCGCGCGGGCATAGCGCCGCATCACGCCGAGCTGGGCCGGCACGTCGAAGGAGGTCTCGTCGCGCGTCATGTTCCGTATACGGAGCCGTTCCGGTTTCTCATCCCGCGCATGGCAGATATTTTTTCGCGAACCCCGGCATAACCCGACGACGGCCGCGCCGCCGTTCACAACGGCGAAAGCCTCGTGCCGGCGCGTGCTGCGGCGCACCCATGCAGAGAAAGGGGAGGCGCCCTTCCGCCGGCGCGCTTGCCGCCCCCGGCGGCGCGGGCCTAACTGGCCGCGGCGCCGGGAGACGGCGCGGGCGCAGGAAGGGACGACCAAGGTGCAGCAGACAGGCGACGGCTCCGGCGTCCTCCCCGCGCTCGCGGCGCAGGCGGACGAACTCACCGCTTGGCGGCGCGAACTGCACGCCATGCCGGAAACCGCCTTCGAGGAGCATCGCACCTCGGCGTTCGTTGCCGCCAAGCTGGAGAGCTTCGGACTGCCGGTGCGGCGCGGCCTCGCCGGCACGGGGCTGGTGGCGACGCTGCGGGGGCGGCGGGGCGACGGGCCGGCGATCGGCCTGCGCGCCGACATGGACGCGCTCGACATCCATGAGGCGACCAACCTGCCCTGGCGCTCCGACACGCCCGGCAAGATGCACGCCTGCGGCCATGACGGGCACATGGCCATGCTGCTCGCCGCCGCCCGCCATCTCAGCGGAAATCCGGATTTCGCCGGCACGGTGCATTTCATCTTTCAGCCCGCCGAGGAGAACGAGGGCGGAGGCAGGGTGATGGTCGACGAGGGACTGTTCGAGCATTTTCCCATGCAGGGGGTCTATGGCCTGCACAACTGGCCGAACGCGCCCTTCGGCACCTTTCTCGGCCGGCCGGGCGCGATGTTCGCCGCCTTCGACATTTTCGAGGTGCGGGTGCTGGGGCGCGGCGCCCATGCCGCCATGCCCCAGCGCGGCATCGATCCGGTGCTCGCCGCCTCCCATATCGTGACCCAGCTGCAGGCCATCGTCGCCCGCGCCGTGAACCCGCAGGAGGCGGCGGACGTCACCGTCACCCAGATCCATGGCGGCGACACCTGGAACGTCATTCCCGACGAGGTGGTGCTGCGCGGCACGGCGCGCACCTTCTCGCCCGCGGTGCGCGATCTCGTGGAGGCCCGTTTCCGCGCCATCGTCGAGGGGGTCTGCGCCGCGCAGGGCGCGCAGGCGGACATCCGCTACGAGCGGCGCTATCCCTCGCTGGTGAACCACGCGGCCGAGTTCGGCCACGCGCTGGCGGCGGCGCGCGCCACGGCGGGCGACCAGGTCGACGCGGCTTTCGAGCCGATCATGGCGGCGGAGGATTTCGCCTACTTGCTGGAAGCGGTGCCCGGCGCCTATCTCTGCCTCGCCAGCGGGCCGGGGCCGAACCTGCACAACGCCGCCTACGACTTCAACGACGCGCTGCTGCCGGTGGGCGCCAGCTACTGGGTGCATCTGGTGCAGGGCCTGCTCGGGCCGGCGGCGCGCGGGTGAGGGAAGCGAGAGTGCGCGTGTCGTGACCGCCGGTTCCTCCTCCGCGCCGCCCAATGGGCGCACGCCCTTCATCGTCGGGCTCGGCATGGCGCAGCTCTGCTCCTGGGGCAGCCTTTATTACAGCTTCCCGCAGATCGCCCAGGCGATGGGCGCGGATCTCGGCTGGTCGAAGGCGGAGCTCTACGGCGCCGCCACGCTCGGCCTGGGGCTGGCGGGCCTCGCCGCCTATCCCGTCGGGGCCGCCATCGACCGCGGCCATGGCCGGGCGATCATGGCCGGCGCGTCGCTGCTGGCGGGGCTTCTTCTGGCACTGTGGTCGCAGGTGGCGAGCCTCGCCTTGTTCTATGTCGTGGTGGCCGGCATCGGCGCGGTGCAGGCGGCGACGCTCTACGAGCCGGCCTTCGCCGTGGTGGCGCGGCGGGCGGGGCCGCTGCGCGCGCGACCGGGCATCACCGCCCTCACTTTATGGGGCGGCTTCGCCTCCACCGTGTTCATTCCGCTGATCCAGCTTCTTCTCGACGCCTTCGGCTGGCGCGGCACGCTGCTGGTGCTGGCGGCGATCAATATCGGGCTCTGCGCGACGGCGAACTTCCTCTCGGCCGGCAGCGGGCGCGACCTGCCGCCGGCGCGCCCGCATCCGGCCGGAGGGCCGTCCTCGGTGGTCGGCGCCGTGATCCGCCAGAAGGTGTTCTGGGCGCTGGCGGTGGCCTTCACCGCCTATGCCGCGATGTTCTCCGGCTTCACCTTCCACATGTACCCGCTGCTGGTGGAGCGCGGGTTCGACACCGCCACCGTGGTCGCCGCCATCGCCTTCATCGGCCCGGCGCAGGTTGCGGGGCGCATCCTCGTCACGCTGCTGGCGCCGCGCGCGCCGGTGCGGGTGGTCGGCTCGGTGATCGTGGCGGTGTTCCCGCTGGCCTTCCTGGCGCTGGAGCTGATCCCGCCGGATTTCGTCTATGTCGCGCTGTTCGCCCTCGCCTATGGCTCGGTCAACGGCATCATCACCATCGTGCGCGGGCTGGTGGTGCCGGAACTGCTGACAAGGCGGTCCTATGGCGCGGTGAACGGCGCGCTCTCCGTGCCGGCGACCTTCTCCCGCGCGCTGGCGCCGGCCGGGATGGCGGCGTTGTGGACCGCCACCGGCTCCTATGACGCGGTGCTGTTCGCGGTGATCGCCCTTGCCACGCTCCTCGCGCTGGGCTTCTGGAGCGCGGCCGCCCTCGCCCGGCCGCTGGAGGAGACGGATTAGCCCGCGAGCATCCCTGTCGCGCCGTCATGGACGAGCTTCAGCGAGATGAGGAACAGCGCTCCCATCACCAGCCGGTAGAACAGCTTCTCGGGCAGGCGCCGGGTGAGCCAGACGCCGGCGAAGGTCGCCGCCACCGCCACCGGCATCAGCGCCGCGGTGACGGTGAGATTGGCCGGGTTGAGCTGGCCGAGCGCGCCATAGGGGATGAGCTTGATGGCGTTGATGGCGGCGAAGGTCAGCGTCGTGGTGCCGGCATAGACCATCTTTGGCAGGCGCTGCGGCACCACATACATCTGGTAGGGCGGCGCGCCCCCGTGGCTGACGAAGCTGGTGAAGCCGGAGACCGCGCCCCAGAACACCCCCCGCGGCACGTCCGCCGGGCGCGCCGCCGCGCCCGCCCCGCCGAGCCAGCGGATGATGCAGAAGGCGAGGCCGATCAGACCGACGATCAGCATTACCTCGGCGTCGGTGACGATGGAGGCGGTGGCCCAGCCGATGCCGATGCCGAGCGTGGCGGCGGGAATGAGGATGGCGAGGTTGCGCCCGGAGAATTCCCGCCGGTACGCCCAGACGCCGAACATGTCGCTGACCACATAGACCGGCAGCAGAAGGCCGGCGGCGGTCACCGGCGACATGAACAGCGCCATGGTCGGCACCGCCAGCGAGCCGATCATCGGCACGCCGCCCTTGCTCATGCCGACGAAGAAGGCCGCGAGGCCGGCGGCAAGGGCGAAACCGAGATCGGGCACGAACATGTGGGGGACCGCAAGGGCGGGAGGAGGGCGACCCTCCTCCCCGGGACGTGTCGGGTTGTTTCGGCGCGCGGCCGCCCGGCTCAGGCGGCCGGCATCACGCCGCCTTGGCGCCGTCGAGCCGCTTGGCGACCAGCCCGCGCAGCGTGCGCAGGTCCTTCACGAAGTGGCGGATGCCGTCGGAGAGCTTTTCCGTCGCCATCTGGTCCTCGTTGAGGGCGAAGCGGAACGCCTTCTCGTCGAGATGCAGCCGCTCGGGCGCGCCTTCCGTGTTGGCCGGGTCGAGCTTGCGCGGCAGGTCGCCCTCGGCGGCGGCGAGTTCGTCGAGCAGCGAAGGGCCGATGGTCAGGCGGTCGCAGCCGGCCAGCGCCTCGATCTCACCGGTGTTGCGGAAGGAGGCGCCCATGACGACGGTCGCGATGCCGTGCTTCTTGTAATAGGCGTAGATCTGCCGCACCGAAACGACGCCGGGGTCGGTCTCGGCGGTGAACGGGCCCTCGCCCGCCGCCACGTGCCAGTCAAGGATGCGCCCGCCGAAGGGCGAGATCAGGAACGCGCCCGCATCCGCCGCCGCCGCCGCCTGGGCGAGCGAGAACAGCAGGGTGAGGTTGCAGTCGATGCCTTCCTTCTGCAGCACTTCCGCCGCGCGGATGCCCTCCCAGGTGGAGGC
This sequence comes from Pseudomonadota bacterium, assembly GCA_023434095.1. Taxonomy (GTDB): domain Bacteria; phylum Pseudomonadota; class Alphaproteobacteria; order Rhizobiales; family Xanthobacteraceae; genus Ancylobacter. Next base: position 4,752 of record JAEYTJ010000217.1, read on the forward strand.
GATCTTGATGAGAATGCGCTCGCGCCCGACGCCGCGCTCCTCATAGGACTTGATGAAGGCCCGCGCCTTGGCGAGCGTCGCCTGGGTGTCGAAGGAGAGGTCGGCATCCACCTCGGTGGAGACGCGGCCGGGGACGATCTTCGACAGTTCGGCGCCGAAGTTCAGTGCCAGCCGGTCGCAGGTGGCGTCCACCACCGCCTCGGAGGCTGCGCCCTGCCGCCGGCCCCAGTCGATTGCCTCGTCGACGAGGCCGGCATAGGCGGACATTTCGGCGGCCTTGAGCAGCAGCGTCGGGTTGGTCGTGCAGTCCTGCGGCTTCAGGCGGCGCACCGTCTCGATGTCGCCGGTGTCGGAAACGACCACGGTCATGGCACGCAGTTGGTCGAGCTTGGAGGGCATGGCGCTATCTCTCTTCTCGCGGGAAAGGACCCCCGTGGTCCTGACCGCAGGCACGGAGCGATGGATCGGCTTCGTTGGACCACATTTGGGGCGCTGTCTTCAAGGTGCGCGATCGATGACGCGCGTGTGACGTCGTCTGCCGCACGGCCTTGTGGAGGCTTCGCGAGAGGCGTAAATCTCTCATCCCGGCGTGCGGCTGGGCCAGCGGGACCTTCCATGGACGACATTCACTACCGCGAATACAAAATCCTGCTCCGCCCGGAGCGCTTCTTCGATCCGCACCAGTTCGAGGTCTACTGGCACAAGCTGGGCCTGATCGCCCCCGAGTTCAAGGTCGAGGTGACGACCAACAAGGACGGCTTCAAGCGCCAGGTGCGCGAAGTGCTGTTCTACGACACGCCCGATTACGCCCTTTATCGAAACGCCTTCATCCTGCGCAAGCGCACCTTCTACACCGATGGCTGGCCCGAGCCGGAGCACGAGCTGACGCTGAAGTTCCGCCATCCCGATCTTGCGGTGGCGGCGGCGGTGGATGTCGTCCCGCATCTGAGCGGCCATGCCGACATCAAGTTCAAGGAAGAGCTGCTGCCGCTGAAGGACAGCCTGGGCGGCATGCGCTCGCTCTACTCGCACAATTGCGTGCTGCTCAGCCCCGGGCTGGTGCTGGACGCCGGGCTGGAGCGCATCACCACCGTGTTTCCCGAACTCGCGGAACACTGCCCGGCCGACAGCGCGGCGACCATCTCGCTGGTCAACAACCTGCCCGTCGAGGAGGTGCAGGTGAATGTCGGCTCGTTCGACTTCGGCCACGGGCTGCTCGCCAAGGCGACGATCTCGGTATGGCGCGACCGGGCGACCGAGAGCTCCATTATCGGCGAGTTCGCCTTCCAGGCGAAGTTCGACCGCTACGACGCGCTGCATGCCAAGGCGCTGGCGCGCTCGGAGGAGTTCTTCAAGGCGGCGCAGACCCAGGCGCCGGAATGGGTGAAGCTCGGCGCGACCAAGACGGCGCTGGTCTACAATTTCGGCAAGCAACTCGTGGCCAGCCACGAGGGTTGAACCCTTCCGCCGGCGCCTCTCGGGAACCGCCCCGCATGACCCCTTCTCCCCCGCCCGGGCCGGGCGCCGCCGCCAATGGCGAGCCGCCCGCCCCCTATGCGCTGCCGCGCGGCGTGCCGTTGTGGGAGATCTTCGTCACCTTCCTGTTCATCGGCGCCATCAGCTTCGGCGGCGGCGTGGTGGCCTATCTCAGGGCCACGCTGGTGCTGAAGAAGGGCTGGCTCGACGAGGAGCATTTCCTCTCGGCGCTGGAAATCTCCCAGGCTTTGCCGGGCCTCAACGCCACCAATATGAGCATCATCGTCGGCGACCGGCTGCGCGGCGTGGCCGGCGCCATCGTCGCCTTCACCGGCATGACGCTGCCCGGCGGCAGCATGGTGCTGGCGCTCGGCGTCGCCTATGCCGCCAACGCCCACAACCCCTATGTCAACGCCGCGCTGGTCGGTGTCGGCGCGGCGGCGGTGGGCATGCTCTCGGCGGTGACCCTGCAGATCGGCCGCAAGCAGCTCAATCAGGTGCTCAACGTCGCCATCATCGCCGCCACGATACTGATGGTGAGCGTCCTGCACATCTCGCTGGTGTGGGTGCTCCTGACCGTCGGGCCGGTGGCGGTGTTCCTGTTCCGCCCGCGCAAGACGGCGGGCGACGCGGATGCGCGCGAGGGAGAAGCCCCATGAACGAGAACCTGTCGGTCCTCGGCGTCTTCTCGCTCCTGTCCATCCTCGCGGTCGGCGGGGGCGCGGCCGTGCTGCCGGAGACCAAGGCGCTGGTGGTCGAGACGCATCGCTGGCTGACCGACGACCAGTTCCGCGACATATACGGCCTCGGCCAGGTGGTGCCCGGCCCCAACATGCTGATGGTCATCGTCATCGGCTACCACGTCACCGGCTTCATGGGCGCGCTCATGGCCTTTGTCGGCTTCTTTCTGCCGGCGGGGGCACTGTCCTGGGCGGCCTCGCGGGTGTGGGACCATTTCGAGGGCTCGCCCTGGCGCCGCTCGCTGCAGCTGGGGCTCGCGCCGCTGGTGGTCGGGCTGATGGCCTCGGGCACCATCTCCATCGCCCGCACGGCGATCGATGGCACGCTCACCGTGATCATCGCCTTCGCCGTGTTCGCCGGCGTCTACTGCGTGAAGCGCGTGAACCCGGCGCTGCTGGTGCTGGGCGGCGGGCTGGTGGGCCTCGCTTTGCTCAGCGGCACCGGCGCGGGCATGCCGCCGCCCTGATCCGCCGCCTCCACGCGCCGGGGGATCAGCCGCGGCGTTCCGGCAGATAGGGGCTGACCGCGTGAGCGAGGCCCGGCGCCGTCAGGCTCTGCAGCCACACCTTGCCCGGACCGGACAGCCGCACCAGGAACAGCCCGTCGCCGCCGAACAGCGCGTTGCGCACCCCGCGCATCGTCGTCAGCTCGAAGGACACGCTCTCCTCGAACAGGCCGACATGGCCGGGATGGACGAGCAGCTGCTGGCCGGCCTGTAATTCATAGGTCACCAGCTCGCCGCTCAGCTCGATATAGGCGTGCGCCTGGCCGGCGAGCTTCTGCAGCACGAAGCCCTCGCCGCCGAATACCGCCCCGCCGAGCGTCTGCTGGAAGGCGGTGCTCACCTCGATCCCCGGCGTGCCGCAGACGAAGCCGTGGCGGTGGGCGATGTAGGCGCGGCCGGGGGCGATGTCGATCTCGACGAAATTGCCGGGCAGCTTGGCGGCGAAGGCGACGTTGCCGGGGCCGCGCTCGGCGTGGAACTCGGTCATGAACAGGCCGCCACCGGACACGGCGCGGCTCACCAGCCCGAGCAGGCCGCCCGCGCCGCCGCCGGCGGTGGAGGTGGTGAGCACGATGTCGCCCGACATCCAGGACAGCTGGTCCGGCACGCCGACGACGCGGTCGCCGGCGTCGAGCTGGAGTTCGAGCACGGGTAGCGTGGTGCCGATGATCTTCGAGCGCATGGAAGGCCTCCGGAGGGCGCCGCCACACGCGGCGCGGGGATGCGGGCGCCGACCTTAGGCGAAGCCGCGGCGGCTGTCGCCGGCCCCTGGGCTCGGTGCAAGAAATTTCCGTTGCCGCATGGGGTTACGGCTGGTGCCGGCGGCACCCCATGCTATCCTGCCTTGCTATCGCCACCTTTCCTCCTGGGAGTGCTTCATGCGTTATCCCTCCATCTCCTCCGCCGTCGCGTCGCTGCGCCGGGCGGTGTTCGCCGCTGCCTTGGCTTTCGCCGCCTTCACCGCCGCAGGCCTCGCCAGCGGCACCGCCGAGGCCGGTGTCGCCGCGCCGGGCCTCGCCACGCCGTCCGCCGCCGCCGCCGACATCCTCGCCCCGAAGACCGGGCTGACCGAGACCGTGCGCTGGGTCTGCGGCCCGTTCCGCTGCTTCTGGCGCCCGAACTGGAACAACTGGTACGTGCCCCCTTATGCCCGTGGCTGGGGCCCGCCGCTGCGCCCGAACTGCTTCTGGCGCCGCGGCTGGGGTGGCGGCTGGGTGCATGTCTGCCCCTGACGGCGCGGCGGCCCGAGACACGGGCCGCTTCGCCGCACGTCCCAAGAGAGGAGAAAGGGCGCGTCTCCCGCGCCCTTTTTCATGCCGCGCAGAATCTGCTTCATGTCGCGACCTGCTTCATGTCGCGGAAGATCGGCCGCCGCTGCGCCCCGGCCGCCGAAGATCCCGCCGGGCTGTTCCTCTCCGTCATGAGCGGCAACAGCACCCGGCTCGGCATCCAGCTGGCCGAAGGGCACGGGCTGCCGGTTCTTTTCACCGTCTCGGGCGTCGCCGGTGCCTTTCACGGCACGCCGATCGCCGACGCGGTGGGCGAGTGGAAGTCGTCGCGGTGCTCGGCAGCGAGGTGCCGTCGTTCTTGCCGGCGGCGGTGCGGGCCGGCCTCATCGCGACGGCTTTCGCCTTCCACGGCCCTCTCGCGCGGCCATTCGGCAAGGAAGGCGGCGACTGGCGGGCCTTGCGGTCCGTGCCGCAGCCGATCTCTAGGCCCGGTCCCGCGCGCTCAGCTCGCGCTCGCCGCGATGGACGGGAAGCTCGCCCGGCCGCCCGGCACCGCGCCGGCGGTACACGCTTGGCCGACGGTGCTTCAGCGCCCCGCGGCGGGCGCGGCGCCCGCGCATCTCGCCCACGATCAGCCGACCCATCATCGCATGGGCGGGCCGGTGGGTGCCATCCGCCAGCGTCATCAGCATCGGCCGGCCCAGCGCCGCGCTCCAGCCGCGCCATTCCGCCACCACATCGTCGATATGCGGCGCGCTGTAGAGCGTCACCGACAGCGCCGGGTCCTCGTGCACCAGCACGATGGCGACCCCGTCACCATCGCCTTCCGGGTCGAGCAGCGCCACTGCCAGGCCTAGATAGGCACCGAGCGGGCGCGCCGCCATCGTCGCCACGCCGGCCACCCGCCGGCGCCGCACCACGCGGTCGAGGCCGATCTCGACCTGCCGCACCCCGTCATCGGCGCCGGCGT
>JAEYTJ010000306.1 GCA_023434095.1 Pseudomonadota bacterium
GGCCCGCGTCGGTGCGCCGATGCCGGCACCCGCGGCCGGGCCCGGCGCGGCGGACGTGGCGGCGGCGGAAAGCCTCACCCCCGAGCAGCGCGACGCGATGGTGCGCGGCATGGTGGAGCGCTTGGAAGCAAGGCTGGCGCAGGAGGGCGACGACATCGAGGGCTGGCTGCGGCTGATGCGCGCCTGGACCGTGCTGGGCCAGCAGGACAAGGCCAAGACCGCCGCCGGGCAGGCCCGCACCCATTTCGCCAGCGACACGGCCGCGCTCGGCCGCATCGACGCGCTGGCACGCGAACTCGGGCTGGAGAGCTGATGCCATGACCCGCAAGAAGCGTCGCCTTCTCGTCATTTCCGGTGCCGCCGCGCTGCTCGCCCTTTCCGCCGGGCTGGTGCTGTTCGCGCTCAACGACACCATCGTGTTCTTCCGCACCCCGAGCGAGATCGCCGCCGAGGGCACCCAGCCCGGCACGCGGCTGAGGCTCGGGGGGCTGGTGAAGGAGGGCAGCGTCCAGCACACGGACGGCACGCATGTGCGTTTCGTCATCACCGACCATGGCGCGGATATGGGCGTGGCCTATGTCGGCCTGCTGCCGGACCTGTTCCGCGAAGGGCAGGGGGTGATCGCCGAAGGCGTCGTCGCGCCGGACGGCAGCTTTGCCGCTGACAGCGTGCTCGCCAAGCACGACGAGACCTACATGCCGAAGGAAGTCGCCGACGCGCTGAAGAAGCAGGGCGTGTGGAAGGAAGGGGAGGGGACGCCGTGAGGGATGGCGCACGCCGCTTCGCTATGATCCTCCTTCGAGGCTCGGGCCTTGCCCGGGCACCTCAGGATGACGTTGTTTCCTCTCGTTTTCCTTCTCGGTGCGCCGTCATCCTGAGGCGCCGCGAAGCGGCCTCGACGGATGCTTGTTGGGACAACCGCCCATGAACCCGGAAATCGGCCATTACGCGCTGGTGCTCTCGCTTGCCGTCGGCATCCTGATGACGGTGATTCCGATCTGGGGCGCGCGCACCGGCGATGCGGCGCTGATGCGGGTCGGCTCCACCTTGGCGCTGGTGCTGGCCGGCTTCGTCGGCCTGTCCTTCGCGACGCTGGTCGTCGCCTATGTGCAATCCGACTTCTCGGTGCTGAACGTCGTCGAGAATTCGCACTCGGCCAAGCCGCTGCTCTACCGGATCACCGGCACATGGGGGAACCATGAGGGCTCGATGCTGCTCTGGGTGCTGGTGCTGGCGGTCTTCGCGGCGCTGGTGGCGCTGTTCGGCGGCAACCTGCCGGCGCGGCTGAAGGCGAATGTGATCGGCGTGCAGGGCTCGGTGGCGGTGGCGTTCCTGCTGTTCATCCTGCTCACCTCCAACCCGTTCACCCGGGTGATTCCGCCGCCGGCGGAGGGGCAGGACCTCAACCCGATCCTGCAGGATATCGGCCTCGCCATCCATCCGCCGCTGCTCTATCTCGGCTATGTCGGCTTCTCCATCACCTTCGCTTTCGCCGTCGCCGCGCTGATCGAGGGGCGGATCGACGCCGCCTGGGCGCGCTGGGTGCGGCCCTGGGCGCTGACCGCCTGGGCGTTCCTGACGCTCGGCATCGCCATGGGCTCCTACTGGGCCTATTACGAGCTCGGCTGGGGCGGCTGGTGGTTCTGGGATCCGGTCGAGAACGCCTCGCTGATGCCGTGGTTCGCCGGCACGGCGCTGATCCATTCCGCCGTGGTGATGGAAAAGCGCGACGCGCTGAAGGTGTGGACGGTGCTGCTCGCCATCCTCGCCTTCTCGCTGTCGCTGCTCGGCACCTTCCTCGTGCGCTCGGGCGTGCTGACCTCGGTGCATGCCTTCGCCACCGATCCCTCGCGCGGCGTGTTCATCCTCGCCATCCTCGTCTTCTTCATCGGCGGTTCGCTGGCGCTCTACGCGCTGCGCGCGCCGATGCTGCGGCAGGGCGGGCTGTTCGCCCCGGTCTCGCGCGAGGGCGCGCTGGTGCTGAACAACCTGCTGCTCACCGCCGCCGCTGCCGCGGTGCTGGTGGGCACGCTCTACCCGCTGGCTCTGGAAGCCTACAACGGTGCCAAGATCACGGTCGGCCCGCCCTATTTCAACCTGACCGTCGGCGCGCTGATGCTGCCGGTGGCCTTCGCCATGCCGTTCGGGCCGCTGCTGGCCTGGAAGCGCGGCGACCTCGCCGGCGCCGCCCAGCGGCTGATGGCGGCCTTCGGTGCCGCCATCGTCATCGCCGCGCTGGCGGCCTATGCGCAGGGCGGCGGGCCGCTGCTGGCGCCCTTCGGCGTGGGCCTCGCTGCCTTCGTCGTGATTGGCGCCGTGGCGGAGGTGACCGAGCGTGCCGGCTTCGGCCGCGTGCCGGCCAAGACCGCGTTCGCCCGGCTGCGCGGCCTGCCGCGCTCGGTGTTCGGGGCGGCGATCGCCCATGCCGGCGTCGGCGTCTGCCTGTTCGGCATCATCGCCGAAACGAGCTGGAACGCCGAACGCATCACCGGCGTGAAGGTCGGCGGCAGCTTCGAGGTCGGCGGCTACGATCTGACCCTCGACCGGCTGGAGCCGCGCAACGGTCCCAATTACCGCGACTTGGTGGGCGTGTTCACCATCCGCCGCAGCGGCGTCGAGATCGGCACCATCGAATCGGCCAAGCGCCTGTTCACCGCCCGCAACATGCCGACCACGGAATCGGGCATCCGCACCATGGGCTTCAGCCAGCTCTATGTCAGCCTCGGCGACGAGCTGCCGGGCGGCGGGGTGGGCGTGCGCGCCTACTGGAAGCCCTATGTGACGCTGATCTGGATCGGCTCCGTCATCATGGCGCTCGGCGGGGCGCTGTCGCTGACCGACCGGCGCCTGCGCGTCGGCGCGCCCAAGCCGGCGAAGAAGCTGAAGGCCAAGCCGGGCACTCCCGCGCCGGTGCCGGCGGAGTGACGGCGATGCGTGGGGCGCTCACCGGGTCGCTGCTGGCGCTGATGCTGGCGCTCACCCCCGCCGCCGCCGTCCAGCCGGACGAGGTGCTGCCCGATCCGGCGCAGGAGGCGCGGGCGCGCGAGCTCTCCAAGGAGCTGCGCTGCATGGTGTGCCAGAACCAGTCGATCGACGATTCCGACGCGCCGCTGGCGCGCGACCTGCGCCTTCTCGTGCGCGAGCGCATCCAGCAGGGGGAGAGCGACCAGCAGGTGATGGACTATCTCGTCGCCCGCTATGGCGAGTTCGTGCTGCTGCGCCCGACCTGGCACGGGGCGAACGTCATCCTCTGGCTGGCGCCTTTCGCGGTGCTGGTTTTCGGCGGCATCGGCCTGGTCGTCGCCTATCGCCGCCGCGCCGCTCAGGCGGAGACGAGCGGGGCGCCGGCGGCGGCTCCGCTGTCGGCGGAAGAGGAGGCGCGACTGCGGGCCGCGCTGGCGGAGGCACCTGACGATGCGGCACGCGACGTTACGAAAGTTTAACGCGCTCGCCAGACTGCGTTAAGGCGACGGTCTCTAGGTTCTCGTTCAACGCTCCCGGTGGGGAGAGTGATTTGTCGAACGAGGAACGACACATGTCGCGCACCGCGCCCAACCCGACCCGCACCCCTGCCTCCACGCTGCGCAAGAGCCGTTCCCGGCTGCTCGCCGGTGTGTTCACCCTGGCTCTCGCCGGTGGCACCGTCGGCGCCTTCGTGCTGCCCGAGATCATCACCCCGGCCCAGGCCCAGCTGACCACCAACCAGCCCGCCGGCACCTTCTCCTTCGCCGACATCGTCGAGAAGGTCTCGCCCGCCGTCGTCAGCGTGAAGGTGAAGAAGGACGAGGACAAGCTCGCCTCCAATGACGAGGAAGGCATGGGCGGGCAGAACATCCCGCCGCAGATCGAGCGCTTCATGCGCCGCTTCGGCTTCGGCCCGGGTGGCCCCGGCGGCCCGGACATGGGCCCGCGTCGCGGCCCCGGCCATCGTGGCGTCGTCGGCCAGGGTTCCGGCTTCTTCATCTCCGCCGACGGCTATGCCGTCACCAACAACCATGTCGTCGACGGCGCCTCCGAGGTCGATATCACCACCACCGACGGCAAGACCTACACCGCCAAGGTGATCGGCACCGATCCGCGCACCGACGTGGCGCTGCTAAAGGTGGACGGCAAGTCCGACTTCCCCTGGGTGAAGCTCGCCGGCAAGGCGCCGCGCGTTGGCGACTGGGTGGTCGCGGTCGGCAACCCGTTCGGCCTCGGCGGCACCGTCACGGCGGGCATCGTCTCGGCGCGCGGCCGCGACATCGGCTCGGGCCCCTATGACGACTTCATCCAGATCGACGCCCCGATCAACCGCGGCAATTCCGGCGGCCCGACCTTCGGCCTCGACGGCGAGGTGATCGGCGTCAACACCGCCATCGTCTCCCCCTCGGGCGGCAATGTCGGCATCGCCTTCGCCATTCCCTCCGAGACCGTCTCCGAGGTGGTCGAGGCGCTGAAGGAAGGCGGCCAGGTGGCGCGCGGCTATGTCGGCGTGCAGATCCAGCCGGTCAGCGACGACGTCGCCGAGGCGCTGGACCTCAAGTCGGCGGAAGGCGCGCTGATCGCCCAGGTGCAGCCCGGCACGCCCGGCGAGAAGGCCGGCCTCAAGGCGGGCGACGTGGTGACCGCGATCGACGGCGAGAACGTCAAGGACTCCCGCGAGATGTCGCGCGAGATCGCCCGCAAGAAGCCCGGCGTGACGGTGAAGCTGAGCGTGCTGCGCGACGGCAAGTCGATGACCATCCCGGTCACGCTGGAGCAGCTGCCGACTGACGTCGCCTCGGCCGACAAGGCCAAGGCGGACCAGAGCGAGCCGGAGGACGACAAGGGCATTCCGCGCCTCGGCCTGTCGCTCGCGCCCGCCAAGGGCGTCGCCGGTGCCGGCGACATCGGCGTGGTGGTGACCGACGTGGACCCGAACGGCCCGGCGGCCGAACGCGGCATCAAGGCGGGCGACGTTATTCTCGACGTCGGCGGCAAGCCGGTGATGAGCCCTGCCGAAGTCCGCGACGGTCTCGCCACCGCCAAGAAGGACAACCGCAAGGCCGTCCTGATGCGCGTCAAGTCCGAGCAGGGCACGCGTTTCGTGGCCATCTCTCTGGGCGACCAGAAGGGCTGACCTTAAAGGTTCCGGTTGCGGCTCGTTCCGTCGCCCCTTGGGCTGCGGCCGGTTCGGTGGCGCGGGGAGTCCGGGAGGATTCCCCGCGTCATCTATTTCAGGGGCGCCCCGGCGGGATGCCGCGATAGGCGCGAGGCTCGAAATGACGTACATGGAGACGAATTCGAATCGTACCGCTGCCGCCGATTCCGCGCGGGGCCGAGAGGGCCCGTTCCTCGAACTCGCGGACGTCCGGAGAGCCGCCCGCAAGAACGCCGACGAGTCCCCCATGCGCCTGCTTATCGTCGAGGACGACCGCGACGCCGCCGACTACCTGCGCAAGGCGTTCCGCGAGGCCGGCCATGTCGCGGACGTGGCCTCGGACGGCGAGGAGGGGCTCATTCTGGCCCGCGACGGCGGCTATGACGTGCTCATCGTCGACCGCATGCTGCCGCGCCGCGACGGGCTCTCGGTGATCGCCGACCTGCGCGGGCGCGGCGACAAGACGCCGGCGCTCATCCTTTCCGCCCTCGGCCAGGTCGACGACCGCGTGACCGGCCTGCGGGCCGGCGGCGACGACTATCTGCCCAAGCCCTACGCCTTCACCGAGCTGCTCGCCCGCGTCGAGGCGCTGGCCCGGCGCGGCGGACCGCAGGCGGCCGACACGGTGTACCGCGTCGCCGACCTCGAACTGGACCGGCTGGCGCATCGCTGCACCCGCTCGGGGCAAGAGATCGTGCTGCAGCCGCGCGAGTTCCGGCTGCTGGAATATCTCATGCGCCACGCCGGGCAGGTGGTGACCCGCACCATGCTGCTGGAGAATGTGTGGGACTACCATTTCGACCCGCAGACCAACGTGATCGACGTCCATGTCTCGCGGCTGCGCGCGAAGATCGACAAGGGGTTCGATCCGCCGCTGCTCCATACGGTTCGCGGCGCGGGGTACATTATTCGTGACGGCGCTCGGTAAGCTCATCCGCACCACCGCGTTCAAGCTGCTCGCGGCCTATCTGCTCATCTTCGCCCTCTTCGCCGGCTCGGTCATCGCCTATCTCGGCTGGCACACCCAGCGGCTGGTGACCCGCCAGGCGGTGGAGGCGATCGAGAAAGACACGCGCTTCATGCAGGCGCAGTTCGAGCGCGGCGGCATCGCCCGGCTGGTCAATCTGGTCAACCGGCGCGCCGGCGCGCCCGATGCCGGGCTCCTGCTGGTCACCAGCTTCAACGGCGACCCGCTTGCCGGCAACATGCTGAACCTGCCGCTCAGCTTCCTCGACCGGCAGGGCTGGCGCGAAATCGACTATGTGCGCTCGGAGGATTCCGCCGCGCCTCCCAGCCGGGCGCTGGTGCATGTCGTGTTCCTGCCCGGCGAATACCGGCTGCTGATCGGCCGCGACGTGGTCGAACGCGAAGAGCTGCGGCAGATCATCATCGGTCCCGCCTTGTGGGGGCTGGCGCTGCTGGTGGTGCTCGGCATGGCGGGCGGGCTGTTCATCACGCGGCGAGTCCTCAAGCGCATCGACCAGATGACCGCGATCTCCGACGGCATCATGGCCGGCGACCTTTCCGGCCGGCTTGCCGTTTCCGGTACCGGCGACGAGTTCGACCGGCTGGCGCTCAGCCTCAACGCCATGCTCGACCGCATCGAGGCGCTGATGGCGGGGCTGAAGGAGGTTTCGGACAACATCGCCCACGACCTCAAGACCCCGCTGACCCGGCTGCGCAACCGCGCCGAGGACGCATTGCGCACCGCCGCCTCCGAGGAGGAATGGCGCCTCGCCACCGAGCGCACCATCGAGGAATCGGACGGGCTGATCCGCACCTTCGATGCGCTCCTCATGATCGCCCGCGCCGAGGCGGGGCAGGCCAGCGCCAAGATGCTGCGCTTCGACCTCGCCGAAACGGCGGCGGGTGTCGCCGAGCTGTACGAGCCGGTGGCCGACGAGAGCGGGCTCGATTTGCACGCGGAGATCGAAGGGCCGCTGCCGATGCGGGGCGTGCGCGAGCTTTTCGGGCAGTCGCTCGCCAACCTCATCGACAACGCCATCAAGTACAGCGCGCCGGGGGTGCCGGGCGAGCGCCGCGACCTCACCCTGAGCGCTACGCGCGTCGGCGACCGGCTGCGGCTGGTGGTCGCCGACCGCGGGCCGGGCATTTCCGAGGCCGACCGCCCCCGCGTGCTGGAGCGTTTCGTGCGGCTGGAGGCAAGCCGAACGCGGCCCGGCTTCGGTCTGGGCTTGTCTCTGGTGGCGGCGGTGGTACGGCTGCACGGCGGCACACTGTCGCTGGAGGGCAACGATCCGGGACTGCGGGTCGTTATCGACCTGCCGCTCGACCTCACCGACGAGGCGGAGGCGGCGTGACACAGGCCCGATGGCAGGCGGGCACGGGACGAAGAGGGGGCGAAGGCGGCATGGCGGCAGGAAAGAGCGGGACGGTGACGGCGCCGGTCGGGAGCCTCGTGTCGAGGCTGCAGCGCGCGGCAGGCTTTCCCGTGCCGAAAGGCCTGCCGGAAACGCTGGGCGACGCCATCGCCGACGCGCCGAAACCTGTCCGTGCCCGCCTCGAAGCCCTTCTCGCCGCCCATGACGACGCGCGCGCCGTGCTGGCGGCGGTGACGGCGCATTCGCCCTTCCTGACCGAACTCATCCGCGTCGATCCCGCCCGGCTGCTGGCGCTGCTGGAATCGGAGCCGCTCGTCGCGCTGGGCGAGGCCCGGGCCGGAACCGTGGCGGCGGTGGAGGCGTCCTCCGACGAGGCGGAGGTGATGGCGGCGCTGCGGCGGCTGCGCGCGCTCACCGCGCTTACCGTCGCGCTGGCGGATATTGGCGGGGTATTCGACCTCACCACCGTGACCGCCGAACTGACGGCGACGGCGGACGCGGCCATCGCCGCGGCGGTGGCGTTTCTGGTGCGCGAGGGCGTCGGGAGCCGCAAGCTGCGCAAGACCGGGGTGGAAGGCCTCGGCTACACCGTGCTCGCCATGGGCAAGCACGGGGCGCGCGAGCTCAACTATTCCAGCGATGTCGACCTGATCGTGCTCTACGATGCCGAGGTGGCGCCGCTGGCCAAGGACGTGGAAGCCGCGCCCTTCTTCGTGCGGATGACCCAGCGGCTGGTGCGGCTGATCCAGGAGCGCACCGGCGAGGGCTATGTGGCTCGAGTCGACCTGCGGCTGCGACCGGACCCGGCCTCGACCCCCGCCGCGCTCTCGCTGGACGCGGCACTGGACTATTACGAGCGCGAGGGCGCCACCTGGGAACGCGCCGCCTATATCAAGGCGCGGCCCATCGCCGGGGATATCGCGCTTGGCCACGCGTTCCTGCGCCAGCTGTCGCCCTTCGTCTGGCGGCGGGCGCTGGACTATGCGGCAATCTCCGACGTCCACGCGATGAAGCAGGACATCCACGCCTTTCGCGGCCATGAGGCGATCGCGGTGGAGGGCCACAACGTCAAGCTGGGGCGCGGCGGCATTCGCGAGATCGAGTTCTTCGCGCAGACGCAGCAGCTCATCGCCGGCGGCCGCGACCCGCGCCTGCGCACCCCGCGCACACTGGAAGCGCTCGCCGTGCTGGCGCAGACCGGCTGGATCGGGGAGGGCGCGCGGGAGGAGCTGGACGAGGCCTATCATTTCCTGCGGCGCGTGGAGCACCGGCTGCAGATGGTGGGCGACGCGCAGACCCACAGCCTGCCGGAGGACGAGGAGATGCTCGCCGGCTTCGCCCGCTTCATGGGCTATGTCGACCGCGAGGCCTTCGCGCAGGCGCTCACCCAGCGCCTCAGCCGCGTGCAGCACCATTATTCCAAGCTGTTCGAGGACGCGCCGCCCCGCGCCGCGGTGGAGGGCCGGCTCGACTTCCCCGAGACCACGGACGACCGCGAGACGCTGGCGACTCTGCACCGGCTCGGCTATGCCGATCCCAAGGGGGCCAGCGCGACGGTGCGCGGCTGGCTGGCGGGCGAGCCGCGCGCCCTGCGCGTCGAGGGCGTGCGCGAGGAGCTGGAAGCCATCGTGCCGCTGCTGGTCGATGCGCTGGCGCGCGGCGGCGCCCCCGATGCCGGGCTGAACGCCGCCGACCGCTTCTTCCGCGAGATGCCGACCGCGCAGCGGCTGCTGGCGGCGCTGCGCCACAATCCCGATCTGGTGCGCCTGCTCGCCACCATTCTCGGCACCGCCCCACGCCTCGGCGAGATGCTGGCGCACCGGCCTTCCCTGCTCGACGCGCTGCTCGACCCCGCCTTTTTCGGCACGCTGCCCGACGAGCCGGAACTGGCGGCACGGCTCGCCGCCGATCTCGCCCAGGCGGAGAACGAGGAGGACCGGCTCGACCGTGCCCGCCGCTTCCGGCAGGAGCACCATGTGCTGATCAGCGTGCGCATCCTCTCCGGCACGCTGCCGGCCGCCCGCGCCGGCGAGGCCTTTGCGCGTCTGGCCGATGTGCTGATCCGCTCGCTGGAGGAGGCGGTGATCGCCCGCTTCCGCGCCGCGCACGGCACGCTGCCGCAGGCGGAGGTGGCGGTGCTCGCCATGGGCAAGCTCGGCGGGCGGGAGATGACGGCAGGCTCCGACCTCGATCTCATCGTGCTCTATGATTTCGACGAGGAACACCCCGACAGCGATGGGCCGCGCCCGCTCTATGGCGGGCAGTACTTCGCCCGGCTCACCCAGCGCATCGTCAGTGCGCTGACCACCCCGACCAATGCCGGCCAGCTCTATGAGGTGGACCTGCGGCTTCGGCCCTCCGGGCGCTCCGGCCCGGTGGCGACCAGCCTGCCGCGTTTCGAGGTCTACCAGACCGAGGAGGCGTGGACCTGGGAGCACATGGCGCTGACCCGCGCCCGCGTGGTGGCGGCCTCGCCCGCCTTCCGCGCCCGCGTGGAAGCGTCCATCCGCGACGTGCTGGCGCGCGAGCGCGACCCGCACCGCCTCGCCGCCGACATCGTCGACATGCGCGGCGCCATTGCCGACGAGAAGGGCGAGGACGATCCCTGGGACCTGAAATATGCGCGCGGTGGACTGGTCGACATCGAGTTCATCGCCCAGTACCTCGTGCTCGCCCATGCCGCGCACGAGCCGCGCATCATCGATACCTCGACGCTGCGGGTCATCGAGGCGGCACAGCGGGTCGGCCTCATCGACGTGCAGGACGGGCAGGTGCTGGCCGATGCCTGCCGGCTGCTGCACGACCTCACCCAGGTCCTGCGGCTCGCCATCACCGAGCCGTTCAAGCCGGCGGAGGCGAGCCCGGCGCTGCGACGCCTGCTGGCGCGGGCCGGCGCGATGCCGGATTTCTCGACGCTGGAAGCCCATCTCTTCGAGACCCAGCGGCTGGTGCGCGCCACCTTCGAGCGCCTGCTGAACGTGGAGCCCAAGCGCCGGCGCAAGCGGGCGTGAGGGCTTTGTCCTCTTTTCCGTCATCATCCCGAGGTGCGAGCGAAGCGAGCCTCGAAGGATGGTGCCTTGACGGGCATCCTTCGAGGCCGCCTGCGGCGGCACCTCAGGATGACGTTCCTCTGTGAGCGCGTCTCAGCCTAGCTTCGCCGCCACCCGCTCCGCAATGGCGAGGCTGGCGGTGAGGCCGGGGGATTCGATGCCGAACAGCTGCACCAGCCCGGCGACGCCATGCGTCTCAGGTCCGTCTATGCGGAAATCCGTCGCCGGGGCGCCGGCCGGCACGATCTTCGGGCGGATGCCGGCATAGCCGGGATTGAGTGCCCCGTCGGGCAGCGCCGGCCAGTAGCGGCGGATGGCGGCATAGAACGCGTCGCCGCGCGCGGGATCG